>CAZJAG010000014.1:15843-31703 GCA_964543735.1 uncultured Porphyrobacter sp.
AAAGCGCTCTGTAAGCACCCTGAAAGCACCAGAGGCTAACCTTCGCGGCGGCGCTTCTCTTTCCAAACGTGAAACAAGACACCTGGCGCAGCCAGCACGGTATGCTTCTCGCGCCACGGCGTCACTTCAACCGGAACGCCTGTATGCCGCTCGATCTTCCATGCAGCATAGCGCGATGCGCCTTCGAACGTCGTGCTCGCTTTGAGCAATCGCGCAATATTGAGCGCTTTGCCTAGCCGCTGGCGCCTCGCCCACCAATTCAAGATACGTGCGCGCTCGGCTTCCCCCAATTGCGGCTCAAAAAACTCGCCGGTTTGCTCGAAAGCAATGCCTGCCGCATCCCATGCTAGCGGCAATAGCCCGTCAAAATGCTCTGCATTGAGCGATAGGATCGAATCCTCGCGCCCTGCCTTCTCGACGCGAAATTCAGCCTTGTAAGTCGCTTGGAAAAGCGCGCGCCAATACTCCTCTTCGCAGCCCTTCGAAGGCCCTAAAGCTGCTGCCAGCCGAGCAGCGGTTTGAACTGCCTCCTCGACAAGGCCCGCTGCCATTCGCCCCTCGGGGTCATCCAGACGCCACAACAAAGCGCAAGGTTGCACAAAACGCGCCCAAATCGTTGTATCGCGCGACTGGCCACTCGCTGCTTTGGCGAATTGGCCGACTGACATTGTCGCGACTTTCGCGCGCAATTGCTCGCCATCCACTTCGGCTTCGTGATAGCTGACACGCGGCCAGATTTTTTCTGCCTGCGGCCCATCTGTCAGCACATAATAATCGAGCACCCCCTCAAGCGATCGCGTGCGCAAATTCGAGCCATAAAACAGCACAACCAATGCGCGCTCTGTGTTGCCGGCAATTTGGCCAGCAAAAGCGCGGACAGCGGGATGAACCTCGCGCCCCATCCCCTTCCCGATCCTGAGCGCTAAACTTGATGGAACAGAAGCGCTACTCACGGAGTAACAAATTCCAGTGTTGGCCCCTGCTCGATTGCATAATGGCCCGCCGGATAAGCTTCTCCGTCCAGAATGAGCGCATCGCCAAATTGCGCTTCGAAACGCGTGGTGCGCAATTGATGCATTCCGCGTTTTTGTGCGTGCTCAGCCGATTTGCCGAACAAGATCAGCGGGATTTGCAACAAATTCGTGCGGCTCGTCTGGTCAAGCACAGCCATTTTCAAGCCGCGCTTCAAACTGCCGAACGGTCTGATTCCAGCGGGAAATCGCTCAAGCGTGGATGCAAACAGCAATTGCCGCCAGCTGCTTTCTCCATGCCCGCTATGGGGCATAGGTGCGCGCTTCTCGCCCAGAGCAATTTCTATTGGCGCACCGCGCCTCCAGCGGTTTGAGCGCGAGCCAAGCAGCGCTTGAAACAGCGACCACACAGTCGTGACACCAACCGCCAGAGCATTAAACGCGCCCAGCCTATGCGCATCCTGTCCTGCACGGATAGAGAGCGTGAAGACACCCGCGCCCATAATAAACCCCAGCTGCGGCATGGCGTCGCTATCCAATGACTTCACCACCATTGGCTGGCGCTCAATCCGCCGCCCGCTTTGATACGCATCAATCGCACCTTGCAAGCTCCATTCTTTGGGAGCGTCGAGATCAACAGTGAGCGCATTGGTCTTGCCCTTGGGAAGCACGGCAATTGCCGGCCAGTTCTCGCCAAACACCGCATAGCCGCAAGTCAGCACATCGCGCACAGTGCCATCGCCGCCATTGATAACCAGCAAATCGATCCCGCGCTCGGCAAAGCGTTGCAAAGCTATGGGCAATTGATCGTGATCGCCTGGCTGCGAGATAAAGACATGCGGCGCAGGGTCGCTGTCGAGATCTTGCCCTTTGTTGCGGTGGCTGCGCGGATTATAAATCACGCCCACTTGCGGCACGCTGGAAGCGCGCTGGGCAGAACCGGGTTGAGGCAAGGGCGAGTGCTTTGACATGATCGCCCCAGCCTTTACCCGCAAATGGCGCGCGATACATAGGGTTTTCTGTTGAGCGGGGCGCAACATTGCGCAGAGGCAGCAACTTTCCAATAGCGCGCTGGCGCTTTCGCGCTATCATTGCTCGCTATGTTGAAAACCGATCTGATTGAAAACGCGCGCGGCCTGTCTGACGGGATTGTTGCGCTGCGCCGCTCTATCCATGCCGAGCCTGAGCTGGGTCTGCACACGCCCAAGACTATGGCGAAAGTGCGCGAGGCTTTGGCCGATTTGCCGCTTGAATGGCGCGAGGGCACATCGACAACAGGGCAAGTTGCGACGCTGAAAGGGGGCAAATCCGGCCCATCCAGCGACAAGCGAGTTTTGCTTCGCGGCGATATGGACGCTCTCCCGATGGACGAGAAGACGGGCCTCGACTTTGCATCGACTATCGAAGGGCGAATGCATGCTTGCGGCCATGATACGCATACTGCAATGTTGGCGGGCGCGGCGCGAATGCTGTGCGACCAACAAGGTGCAATCAGCGGGACAATCGACTTCATGTTCCAGCCGGGCGAAGAAGGGTTCCATGGCGCTCGATTTATGATGGATGACGGATTGCTTGATCCAACGCCCGATGCAGCTTTCGCGCTTCACATCATGCCCAATGCCCCTTTCGGAGTGCTTGCTGGAAGAGCAGGCCCGTTAATGGCGGCAGCTGACCAGTTCGATATCACTGTGACAGGCAAGGGCGGCCATGCCTCCATGCCGCATGATTGCATGGACCCTGTTCCGGCAGCAGCCAGTATTGTCAGCGCCATTCAAGCGATGGTCACTCGCCGCTTCAATGCAGCCAGCGCAGTGGTGGTCACAGTCACTCAAATCCACACTGGCACAGCGCATAATATCATCCCCGATTCTGCCACGCTTTCCGGCACAATCCGCACACTTTCGCCAGAAAACCGCTCAAAAGTGCACGAATTGGTGCAAGAATGCGCGCAAATGAGCGCAAAAGCGCACGGAATAGAGGCCGAATGCGTGATTACGCCGGGCTTTCCTGTGACTGTGTGTGACGAGCGCGCAGTTGCGCTGGGCCAGCGTGTTGCCATGCGCAATGGCGGCGATGCAGCTTGGCGCGATTTGGCAGACCCGATTATGGGCGCGGAAGATTTCTCTTACGTCCTTGAGAAAACACCGGGCGCGATGTTCTTCCTTGGCGTGGCGGCTGAAGGCGAGGATTGGCGCTCATGCTGCTCGATCCATTCGCCGCGCATGGTGGTGGACGAGAATGCTCTGCCGATTGGCACAGCGATGCTGGCTGGATGCGCTCTGGAGTTTTTGGAGCAGGGGTGGGGCCGCTAAACCCCATCCCCCGCTTCGCGCCATCCTCACCAAAGAACTGCGTAGAGCCCCACTAGAATTGCAATCACAATCAGCGACAACGTGTTGAACAAAGGCGCTGTTGCAAAGCCGATATCCTTCAAGTCCACTGTCTGATCCTCGCTGGGGGCAGGTGTCATTCGCGATACAATGATTGCAACGACCAGACCCACTAGGAACACGATCCAGATCCGGATCACGAACGGCATATCCGGCAGCGCTGCATTGACAATGAAGTTCATCACGATCGAACCGATCAGCGCAGTGAGCGCACCTGCCGTATTCGCGCGCTTGTCAAAGAAGCCGAGGATAAAGACAATCACTACGCCGGGCGCGATATAGCCTGTATATTCCTGAACTGTCTGAAACGCGCTTTCAAATCCGCCAAGGAATGGCCGTGCGAGAACCAGAGCAATTGCCATTGCGCTGAACGCTGCAATCCGCCCGACAGCCACATAATGCTGCTCGTCACGATCTGGCCGCGCGCTGCGATACAAGTCCATTGTAAAGATCGTCGCAATCGAATTCATCATGCTGGCAAGCGAGCTGACGACCGCTGCAATCAATGCTGCAAACACCAATCCGCGAAGGCCCGCAGGAGCAAAGCCCATCAGCTCGCCATAAGTGCGGTCAGACCGCTCTGCCAAAGCATTGGCATCCAACGCACCTTGCTGAGCGAGAATAACTGCTGCAATGCCCGGGATGACAACAATGAAAGGCACCAGCAGCTTGAGGAAAGCTGCAAATGCCAGTCCCTTTTGCGCTTCGCCCAAATTCTCTGCGCCCAATGCGCGCTGGATGATATACTGGTTGAAGCCCCAATAGCTGAAGTGCAGCACCCAAAGCCCGCCCAGCAATGTCCAGATGCCTGGCAAATCGCTGTAATTGGGATGGCTTTCATCCAGGATCATTTCAAAATGACCCGGCATTTCGCCCATCAGATAGCTCAGCCCGCCCATTGCGCCTTCAGCAGGAAGCGCATCCAGGGCAAACCATGTAATCGCCAAGCCGCCTAGGATCAGAATGACGACTTGGATAATGTCCGTCAGTGCAACCGCTTTCAGCCCGCCATAAAGCGAATAGATCACAGCAAAGGCAGCCAATGCAGCCATTGACGGCAACACGCCCCAGCCGGTCAGACTTTCAACCGCCAAGCCGCCCAGCCACAATACAGTGGTGAGGTTCACTGCAGTATAAAGCGCGACCCAGAACAGGCTCATCAAGGTTTTGACGCCCGAGCCATATCGCTGCTCGAGGAATTGCGGCATCGTATAAATCCGCCGCTTCAGGAAAATCGGCAGGAAGTATTTCGCGACAATAATGAGGACAATTGCAGCCTGCCATTCATAGGCAGCGATTGCCATGCCCACTGCAAAGCCTTGCCCTGACTGGCCAATGATCTGCTCGGCTGAAATGTTCGATGCAATCAGCGATGCACCAATCGCCCACCATGGCAAAGCGCGTCCGGCAAGGAAGTAATCCTCGGTATTCTTGGCATGGCCCGCAGGCTCGCGGCTGACAGACAAGGCTATGCCCAGCAGTGCCAGCGCATAGCCAATGATGATAATGATATCGATCGTCTCAAGTGTCATGCCTGTTCCCCTCCGTCGGCCACTCGCTTAGAACGAGCAGTCCGCACCCTCTTCAGCATCAAAACGTGTGATAGTGGCAATCCGGAAAGTGAAAGCACTGTCCGAGCCAAAGCCAAGCGCATTGCCAAGCTCGCCTGCACAAGCGGGCGTGATGACCATTTCGCGCCAGCCCTTGCCTTCTGCAACGAGCAATTCGCGCGAGATATCCGTCCGCTTCTCGCCATTGATCAAATGCACAGGAGCGCTGGGCTTCTTTGTCACTTCATAAGTGATCCGGTATGCGCCTGTGTCACTTCCCGATTGAGTGAAGACGAGGCTTGAACCGGGTGCAAAACTGATCGCGCGCGCATCTTCCTGCGCGTCCTTGTCATAGCCAATTGCTGTAATCCCGCCTGCTACGCCGACCAGATTGGGCAAAGCGCCTTCACCGGCATTGGCAATGACACCGTCAGCCAACCGGCCTGAACCGAACAGCCCGCGCGATGGCCCGCCAGCGAGTGGAGCGCAATTTTCATCGAGCATTGCCAAAGGCGAAATGTCCGTCAGCGAACGGCCATATCCAAAGGCAAACAATGCGCCATTGGATGAATTGAGCGGTTCGCCTTCGCATTTGGCTGGCCAGCTGAAAGAGAGCTTACCTGTCGCAGGCTCGGCTCCGATAAGAATGTCCGCAACACCAGCGCCTTCGCCGCCCGGCAACCACGAGGCCACAAAAGCATCAGCCGCGTTAATCTCGCGGTTCATCCACATGGGACGGCCAGACAGGAAGACTGCAACGCTGGGCACGCCTTTCGCTTTCAATTCGCGAAGGAGCTTCAACCCTTCTTCATCGCGGAACGCCAGATCTTTGCGGTCGCCAGCAAATTCCGCGTAAGGCTTCTCGCCAAACACAACAATGGCGACATCGGGCTTGTCTGCGAAACTGCCATCAGCCGACAATGTGGCTGTGCCGCCGCCCGCTGTGACAGCGCTTTCAAGGCCTGCCCAGATCGACGTAGCGCCCGGGAAATAGTCATTGGTAAGCTCGGTTCCGCCTTGCCAGGTGAGCGTCCATCCGCCCGATGCTTGTGCGATGCTGTCGGCAGCGCTTCCAGCCACCAGAACATTCGCGCCTGCCTTCAAAGGCAAAACGCCATTGTTTTTAAGGACCACTTGCGATTTGGCGACAGCTTCGCGGGCAATTGCGCGGTGCCGTGCAGAGCCAAGCTTGCCATACTCGCCCGCATTGGCGCGCTCTGACGGTTTGGGCGCATCAAGCACGCCTGCTCGCAATTTCAAACGCAGGACTCGCGCAACTGCTTCATCAATCCGTTGCATTGGGATTGTGCCGTCTTTGACTTGCGCCATCAAATTGGCGTGAAGCGCTTTCCAGTCATCGGGCACCATGTAAATATCGAGGCCCGCCATGATGGATTGCGCGCAATCATCGTTGGTGCAGCCCTTCACCTGGCCGTGCCCGTTCCAGTCGCCCACAACCAGCCCGTCAAAGCCCAGCTCGCCGCGCAGAACATCAGTCAGCAGCGCCTTGTTGCCATGCATTTTCTTGCCATTGATCGAGTTGAAGCTGGCCATGATCGTTTGCACGCCAGCGTCAATGGTCGCGGGATAAGGGACCGCGTGAATGCTTTTAAGAGCGTCAATATCGCCGTTCACTTCGCCTTGGTCGACACCTTGATCGGTGCCGCCATCGCCGAAGAAATGCTTGGCAGTGGCAATCACATGGCCATCGCCCAGAAACGCATCAGAGGATTTCGCGCCTTGCAGCCCTTCAACCAGAGCCGCGCCCATTTTGGCGACCAGCTTGGGGTCTTCGGAATAGCTTTCATAGGTGCGTCCCCAGCGATCATCGCGAGCGACAGCCACAGTGGGCGAGAAGTTCCAGTCAATTCCGGTGACTTCAATCTCGACCGCTGTCGCTGCGCCAATCCGTCGCACCAGATCGGCATCGCGCGTCGCACCCAAAGCCATATTATGCGGGAAGATCGTTGCGCCCACGATATTGGTGTGGCCATGGACAGCATCTGTGCCCCACATCACAGGAATAGCAGGCTCGCCGCCCGGCAAAGGCTTGGTCGAGGCTTCCCACATTTCATCGGCCAGAGCGAGCCAGTCTTTTGCAGGCGCAAACTCTTCGCCGCCCGGCCCGCCATTGCCGCCGTTCAAATAGCTGCCGAAGCGGTAACGCTCCATATCGGCAGCAGTGAAGGAATTGATTTGCGGCTGGATAAGCTGAGCAATTTTGCGCTCCAAACTCATTTGCGCCAACAGCGATTGGACGCGCGCTTCTTCAGCGCTCAAAGCTGTGTCAGCGACAGATGCGACGGTTTGCTCAGCCGTTTGCGGTGTAGCGCAAGCGCCCAAAGACGCCGCCATGGTTCCAGCCAGCAGCCATGCTCCAAAAGATTTTCGCGCGCTTGCACGCATAGTTCTCATTCCCTCCCCACACATTCACACGTTTCACATATCAAGCGGAGATCAACCCACTTATGAGAACGTTCACAAGGGAGTGCTCGCACGGCAGCCATCAAAAATCAAGCGTTGAAAAAGGGAATGATAATGCGCTCGCCAATCAAGCGCGGCTTATGCAGGCACGGGGCCAGTTGATCCGCGCTCAACCAAAATCGCTGGCACATCGATCACACCCACCGCCGCTTCATCATCACCTTGGGCAATCAGCAATTCGACAGCCTTGGATACGGTTTGCGCAATCGGCTGGTCAATCGCTGTCAATGGCGGCTGAGTGAAACGCGCCACTGGCGTATTATCGAAGGAGATAAGAGAGATGTCTTCAGGCACTCGAAGCCGATGTTCGCGCGCTTCGGTTAATGCTGCCAAAGTCATTTGATCGCTTGAGCAAAGCAGTGCTGTGACGCCGCCCTTCCCGCCAAGCAAAGCCCGTGCAGCAGCTCGGCCACTGTCATAGCCGAAATCCCCGCGCTCGCTTAAGCCTTCTGTCGAAAGGCCATGCGCCTTCATTGCCTTTGTCCAGCCTTCGATCCGCCATCCGCTTAGCGAATATTGGACAGGCCCTGCGAGCATTCCGATCTTCGTATGACCCAGTTCGATCAGCCGGCTGGTCGCCATATAAGCTGCGGCTTCATCGCCCATAGTCAAGCGAATCCCCGGCCCCTCTTCAATCGAGCCAATCCGCGCAAACGGAATGCCGCGCTTGGCCAAGAGGCCTGTGATCTGCTTGTTTTCCGAGTGCGGCGGGGTCAGGATCACGCCATCTGGTTGCAGGGCGGCAATGGTGGCGCCCAGCTCCCGCTCGACATGGTCGGCATGGGTATCCACCAGCTCGACCATCATCCGGTAGCCATGCTCAGAACAGGTCAGCATTCCGCCTAGCAACATCTGGTCGATCCAGTCCGTCCCTTGCCGATTGCGCCAGTCACTTAGCGTCCGCTCGCGGTCATTGATGGCAAGGATGATATAGGAACGCGAACCGCTCATCCGCTGGGCAGCAAGCGAGGGCACATAGCCCAGCCGATTGATCGAGGCCTGCACCCGCTCGCGCATTTGCGGGCGGACATTGGGCTCGTCATTGATCACACGGCTGACTGTTTGCAGCGACACGCCCGCATCTTCAGCGACATTCTTGATCGTTACTGACTTGCGGCGTCTTGCCATTCGAAAACCGTCTTCAGCTGCCTTGCAGCTTGCCCCCGTAATCCATCAAAAATGCATCATTTGATACAGTTAAGACCTTTAGCCTTGTCATCTTCGCATTGATAGACGCGAATCCAGTCAATAGTGAACTGATTGGGCAAAGAATTATCATCCAGCCCCTTTGCATTGCTTTCCTCTGGCCATTTTCCGCCCACTGCCAGATTCGCCATGATGTAGAACGGCTTGTCAAATGGCGCATTGGGATTGCCCTTGGCCTTGTCAGAGCCGCTGAACCATTCCTCGCGCGGGACTGTGAAATGCACCCGGTCATCGATGAGGAAACGGATCAGGCCCTCACCCCATTCAACCGCGTAGACGTGAAAATCGTCCGAGGGCAATGCGAGGCTGGGCAGGGCGCTCTTGCGGTCGACATGCCGATTGTCAGGTGCGCGATTGCCGAAATGCAGCGCGCTGACATGGCGGTTCTCGCCCATATCGCCATCGCATTCACCGCAAGGCGCGCCAATGTTTACTGTCTCGAGTATGTCAATCTCGCCAGAAAGCGGCCAGCTGCCATAAGCATCATCAGCAGGCATCATCCAAACAGCAGGCCACATGCCTTGCCCTGCTGGAACCTTGGCCCGCACTTCGAAGCGGCCATATTGCCACGCATGTAAGCCGCGCGTGCGAACCTTGCCCGAGGTGTATCCTTGAGTGACTTGAGGATTGGGATCAGCTGCGATTTCTGGCGGCCTAGCCGGCCCTGTAAAGGCCTCCTTGCGCGCTTTGAGAAGCAGCATCCCGTTTTCAATCGAGATATTCTCATCACGATCAGTATAGCATTGCCGTTCGTTGTTCCCGCCGCCCCAGCATGAAACTTCGGGCGCCCATTTGCTCCGGTCGAGCTCCTCGCCATCAAATTCGTCAGACCAGACCAGCGCCCAATTGCTGTCCGTCAGCTTGGAATGTTCAGCCTTTTGTGCCGCATTCGCTTCGCCGCCATCTTGGCAAGCCACAAGCGCCAGCAAACCTGCCACCAGAAACGCACTTCGCTGCATCACCATGAAAATCCCCTAAGCCAAAAACAGGAAAGGGGCCTTCGCACTCCACAAAGGCCCCTTTCACACTCGCTTCGTTCGGCTCCCCCTTAGAAGTCGAAACGCGCGAGGAAGGTAAATCGCCGGTCATTGCGGAAAGCGGATCGTGTCACTCGCGTCCCGTCAAAATCGACGACCTGACTGGTTCGGGTAACCGCATCAAGCAGGTTCACACCCTGAACGCCGAGCTTGAGATTATCGGTCACCGAATAGAAGATCGACGCGTCAAGCTGCCCCGTGGATTCCTGCCAGATCGGCGAATAGGGGAAGATATCGTCGCGCGGCGTTATCAGGAATTCGGAACGCCAATTATACGCACCGCGAACAGAAATCGGCCCCTTCTCGTAGAACAAGGTCGCATTGACCGTATGCTCTGAAATGCCGGACAGTGGCTGCAATGATGAGAACAGCCCCTGATTGACGTCGAGGTTCGAGTTGGTGAACGCCCCGCCGTCAACATAGGTGTATGTGCCCGAGAAGCCCAAACCGTCAAACGGTGCTGGCAAGAAGTCATAGGTGTGCTGATAGCCCAGCTCGAACCCTTTGAGCGTTCCGCCAATACTGTTGTCGGGCCTTCGCACTTCGGTTTCAGCTGCTGATCCATCGGGCGCGGTAAAGGTCACGATAGGCAGCGAGGTGTTGATGATCCCGCTGATATCTTTGACAAAGCCGGACAATGTCAACGAGCCGACGTCATCGAAATACCATTCGACCGACAGATCGTAATTCCAGCTTTCAATCGGCCTCAAGCCGCGGTTGCCCGTATCGAGAGCGAACAAGGGCCCGGTCGCCAGATTGCCGCCTGCCAGAAGCGCAGCGGTGTTATCGGAAATCGCCCCGCCCGAACGGTAAAGCCTTGGGTCTGGACGCGAGATGCCTTTCGACACAGCAGCACGGAATAGCAGTCCGTCGCCCACATCCAGCTTCGCATTGAAACTGGGCAGCCAGTTTTCAAAGACGACATCATCGCTCACATCGAGCTCTGAGTCTGTGAATGCCGCAACAAATTCGTTCAAACGCGCTGCCGGGAAGGCTGCGTTACAATAGCCCGGCGCTGGCTGGCCGGGTGGAACAAAGCCGCAAGATGCCTGCAATTCAGCAACGGTGAGAACGCCATCGCCATTGCCTGCTGGCCCGTTGTCAATTCCGTCGACGCGCGGGAAGCCCAGAACGCCTTCGGTTTTGAACGTCGTCTCAACATAACGCAGGCCGACATTGCCTTCAAAGACCCAGCCGTTGGAGAAGTCCTGACCAAAATCGACGCGGGCATAGGCTGCCTTGGTCGATTCAATTTCCGTCGAGACTTCGCTTGCGCAGAACGGATCGCAGCCCGCGCGGCCCCGCACACCGAAGAACGGGTTCGGCGTTTGCGAGAATTCGTTGAGCGTCGCTGCATTGGCTGCAGAGGTGCCATCAAGATATTCGTCGAGCAGATTGTCGCTGCCGAAGAAGAAGGCTGCGCCATTCGGGATCGGGGTCGGCGCATTGCCGCGCTGGAACCCGTCACTGAACGGATTGTTGAGTGTCGAGAAACCGGGGAATTCGTCAACGAAGGCACCGCCTGCAATGGCAGATTCCTGACCCGGAAGGCCTGTAAAGAAGCGGCCCGGCGTGAAGCCTGCCCATGATGGTGTGAACGGACCTGGCCCGCTAAAGCAGCCCGGCCCCGCGCCCCATGGCGCACAGCCTGCGCGGCCCGCCCAAACGGCAGAGAGGTTGCCCCATGTGCTGAAATTTGTGTCGCGCGTTGTGCGTTCACGGTCAGCCCAGCGCGCACCGAAACGCACGCTCTTGATAAAGCCATCATCGCTAACGTCATATTCGCCATCGATCCGGTAGCTTTCCAAGCTGCCATCATTTTCAGCAAGGCTGTCGAGCAGGAACCAGTAATAGGTGTTTGCACCCGATGAGAAATAGTCGGCCGGCGAACCAGCCGGAGCGAGGAATTCCACTTGCGGGGTTTTGCCAGTCAGATCGAGGCTAACATCGGCCCAAGAATTCATGGCGCCAATAACCGAATCCTGCCTCAGATCGGCATTGATCGACTGCGCTTCGAAATTGATGCGGAAACGGTCAGTGATCGCCCAATCAATATCGAGCGAGAAATCCTCTGTCGTCGATTCTGTCTGGCGCTGGAACCGCAATGTCTCCATCGGGATACCGCCGCGCCCAAACGGGTTGGCATAGGCATCGCCAATCCGCTGCGACAAGACGCCGCGCTGGAAAAGACCATTGGAATCAAATTCCCAAGTGCTGCCAGCGGCTTGAACCGGGAACAATGCATCATCATTGATTTGCGAGATAATCGCGGATTCATCAGTGAAGAACGAGGTTTCCGAACGCAGCCACTCGAAAGTTGCAAGGAAGCTCTTGTCGGGGCTTTCATACTGAACCACAGCAGAGATAGCTTCGCGGTCACGCTCCAGATCGGTCGTGCGAACGCCCGCGCCCTTGGGTACGATAACGCTGTTGGCTGGCGGGAAATTCGTCGCATCGAAATTCTGCACGTCAGTAAAGCCGCCATCGACAACTTGCAGCGCCCTCAGGCAACCGCCGGTCAGACTTGCATCACGATAGCAAGGGTCGGCAACCTGCGATGCATCAGTGCGGCTCTTCAGCTCGCTGCGCGCATAGCCCAGCTGAAAGCCGAGCGATCCGCTGTCGCCTTCGATGGTAGTCGAACCCAGAACGGAGAAACCGGGCGACCAGTCCTCAGCCAGATCGCCAACATTGGCTTCAATCGTGCCGGACAGACGCGTTCCGCGATTGTCGAGCGGCTTACGCGTTACCAGATTGACCGTGCCAGCAATGCTGCCTTCGACCATGTCAGCGGTGACGTTCTTGAACACTTCGACGCGGCCGAGCAATTCGGGCGATACGTCGTTAAAGCTGAGGACGCGGCCTCCGGTGGCGGAGAAAATGTCGCGACCGTTGAGTTCAGAGCGGACAAAGGGCAATCCGCGAACAATAACGCCTGTGCCTTCAACCGAGAAACGGTCAGGGTCGCTCGTCTTTTCGAACCGGCCAATGTTGACCCCAGGGATACGCTGCAAGGTTTCTGCAACCGAGCGATCTGGAAGCGCGCCAATGTCTTCGGCCGTAACTGCATCGACGAAAGTGTCAGCATCGCGCTTGATATTTTGCGCATTCTCGAGCGACTTGCGGAAGCCGGTTACGACAATGCCTTCTTCCTCAGCATCCGGCGCAATCGCATCTTCTGCATCAGCCTGATTCGCATCCTGCGCCAAAGCAGGCGTCGCAATCATTGCCGACAGCGCAATCCCCGACGCAGTGCTCAAAGCGAAAAAGCGCCGCGAAGGCGCAAAACGAGCGGTGTTCATATGGACTATTTATCCTCCCCTAGGACCGGTCTCGGTTCTCCCCCGACCTTGTATTTGGGGCGTATAACGAATAATGTGAGCGTTCACAAGAGGGGTTTTTTGACGCCTCTATCAGCACTTTTGACATGGAATTGCGCATCAATTTGTGCGAGCAGGCGTACTTATGGCGATAAAACAGATCATAATCGTGGGCGGCGGGACTGCCGGATGGATGGCCGCAGCAGCGTTCTCGCGGCTGATGAAAGGCAATGACCTTGCAATCACTCTGATTGAATCCGAACAGATCGGAACAGTTGGAGTGGGCGAGGCGACAATCCCGCCTTTTGTTGATTTTAATCAGATGCTTGAAGTTCCTGAAAGCGAGCTTCTCTCAGCCGTTCAGGGCTCTTTCAAACTGGGCATCCAGTTCGAGAACTGGGGCAATCTGGGCGAAAGCTACATTCACCCCTTTGGCGCTTATGGCTATCCAATGGGCGGAATTTCGTTCCACCACGTCTGGCATCGCTTTGCCAAGGCAGGCGACAAGCGCCCCATACAGGTCTTCAATGTCGAGACGATGGCCGCTTATTTCGGCAAGTTTGCACGCACTGAAGATTTCAAGCGTGATGATTTGCCGCCTGTGAATTACGCCTATCACTTGGATGCAGGCCGCTATGCCGCCTTTTTGCGCAAATATGCCGAGGAACGCGGTGTGATCCGGCGCGAGGGCAAGGTCGGCGATGTCAATCTTGACGCAGAGAGCGGCTATGTCACCTCGGTCAAACTCGAAGATGGCACAACGATCAGCGGTGATCTGTTTATTGACTGCTCTGGCTTTCGCGGATTGCTCATCGAGCAAGCTTTGGAGACAGGTTATGAGGAGTGGACGAAATGGTTGCCATGCGATCGCGCGGTTGCTTTGCCATGCGGGCGTGATGATGGAAGTCCGCCGCCGCCCTTCACTCGCGCCACTGCGCATAGCGCGGGCTGGCAATGGCAAGTTCCCTTGCAGCACCGCAATGGTAACGGCCATGTCTATTGCAGCCAGTTTATGGAGGATCAAGAAGCGCTCGACATCCTACTTGGCAATATCGCGGGCAAGCCGCAAGCCGATCCCAACTTCCTGCGCTTTGTAACGGGCAGGCGGAAAAAGTTCTGGAATAAGAACGTTGTAGCGCTGGGGTTGGCAGCTGGCTTTATGGAGCCGCTGGAGTCAACTTCGATCCACCTGATCAATACCGGCATCGACAAATTGATCTCGGTTCTCTCGCTTGAGGGGATTGATCAAAGCCAAGTCGACACCTTCAATCGTCTTACGACCAAGGAATATGCGCGCATCCGCGATTTTCTTATCCTGCATTACAATGCGACCCAGCGCGATGATTCCGATTTCTGGAATTATGTGCGGACAATGGATGTGCCCGACACGCTTACCGAGAAGGTCGAGCTGTTCAAATCCATGGGGCAGATTTTCCGCGAGGAGGACGAGCTGTTTACCGAAACCAGCTGGGCAGCTGTCATGATGGGGCAGGGCATTCACATGCAAGGCCACAATGCAATGGCTGACGCTCTGGATGGGACAAAGACTCACAAGGAGCTGAGCGAAATGGAGCAATCCATTCGTTTTGCTGTCCAGCAAATGCCGGGGCATGGCGATTATCTGGCGCGCTATTGTCCGGCACCAGCCTGATTTCATTCCAATAGACCTGCTGTTCGCAGCCCAAAGCGCAGCAAACAGCCAGCTATTGTTAACGTTCCCACAGATATATCACGGGCCAAGAAAACGAACACCGAGGGGGAAATGACTGTGACTTTCCGCAAATTCGCAATTGCAATGGCCAGCGGCTTGATCGCTGCAACACTGACGCCGCAGCCAGCGATGGCTCAGGAACCGACCGCCTTGGCTGCGCTCGAACAGCAATTGCCCGGAACGCTGGTCAACAATCCGTCGCGGATTGATTGGGAAAGCTACGGGGCGGATATGGAAGCCCGCGCGATTGTCGACAAGACCATTCCAGGTGGCGGCGCAGCGCGGCAATTCCGCGTGAAGCAAGCAACCGAGTTCATTTACACCGCTGGCACTCTCATCCCGCTCACCAAAGCAGTGAACCGCGGCGATCAGGTAACCGTGGGCTTCTATGCCCGCACTCTGGAAGCGAAAACCGACAATGGCAAAGGCGTCATCCGCGTCCGCTTCCAGCAAAATGCCGATCCCTTTCCCGGCTATGGGGAAAAGACTCTGGAAATCGGCAATGAATGGGAGTGGTACGAAGTCACCGCAGAGGCCGAGTTCAAACTGCGCAAGCGAGACGGAATTGTTGCAATCCAGTTTGGCCGCACGCGCCAGACCATCGAAATCGGGCAAGCGATCATTGTTTCAGGCGCAAACAAAATCGCAGGCGACCAGCCGGTTATTGCAACTGCCACAGCGGATTTGCCTGATCTGGAAATGCCTGAAGGTTTGGAGAAGACCGGCGCGCTGATCAACAATCCCAGCCAAGCGGCTTGGAAGTTTGGCGGCTCGACAGGCACATGGGCCAATCGGGACGAGACATCGATCTGGATGGCCAAGGCCACCCGCTTCAAAGTCGATGATGCAGCAAGCTCGCTTACAGATCTGTCAGCCACTGTCCCGATCGAACAACCGATTGAAGAAGGCGACGAGCTTGAGATTGCGATTATGGCGCGCACTATCAATGCCAGCACTGCTAATGGCAAAGCTGTCGCGGCAACCCGTATTCAAGGCACGCAAGCGCCATTTGATTCCTTTGCAGCCAATCGCTTTACGGTCGGCCCCAAATGGCAAATGATCCGCATTTCCACGAAGGCTCCGCGCGCTTATCCAGTGGGAGATGCCGAGTTACAGCTCTATTTCGCTGGCTCCCAGCAAGAGGTTGATCTGGGGCCGGTCTATATCTTCAAGAAGCCAAAGTAGCCCCGC
>CAZJAG010000014.1:31803-35171 GCA_964543735.1 uncultured Porphyrobacter sp.
GGCAAGATTGCTTTTTGATTTCTGCTGGGGCACGCGCAAACGCGCCCATGGAAACTGACGCATCCGACACAGCTGAAGAGCGCGAATTACCGCGTTCGGCCTTTACAATGTATGGGCTGGCCTTCTTCGGTGTGCATTGCGCATTCATGCCTTTGGTCGTCTTGCTGCTCCCTAGGCGGGTTGAGGCACTAGCGGGGGATGCAGCGCCGACTTATCTGTCCATCTTGCTGCTTGGCGGCGCAGTCATTGCAACTGCAAGCCATGTCGCCGCCGGAGCTGTAAGCGACCGCTGGCTGGCGCGCCATGGATCGCGGCGGACGCCTATCATCGGCGGAATGGTAATGCTGGCGCTGGCTTATGTATTGCTTGCCCTTGCACCCAACATGCTCGGCCTTGCAATGGCATTTGGAGCATTTCAAATCGCTTTGAATGCCGCCTTCGCACCGCTCGGAGCTTTGCTGGCAGACTATTTCCCCAACCAGCAAAAGGGCTGGATGGGGGGATTGATGAATGCTGCGCTGCCCGCATCGGTCGGCGCAATTTCAGCGATTGCCTATGCCTTCCCTCAAGACAATGCAGCCGCTTTCCTGCTTATCGGAATAGTCAGCTTGATTTTGATGTTCCCATTAATTGTGCACTGGCCGTTTGCGGCCATCATCGAAGAGAAATCGGATAAGAGCCGCACAGCAATCCCCGCTCAAGAGCAAGCGCTCAGGCGCGATTTTCTTATGGCTTGGATGGCGCGCTTGCTGATCCAGATCGGCGCCGCATTCGTGCTCAATTATCTCTATTTGTATCTGGCAGGCAGCCCGGTTGCGAGCGCATTTGATGCAGACGACAATGCCAGCGATATTCTCGCCTTCCTGTCATGGCCTGCAGCCTTGCTTGCGATTGCCGCCACTTTGCTGGCTGGCAGAGCATCCGATGCTATCGAGCAGCGAAAGCGCCCGCTTATCGGAGCAACCATGCTGTTCGGGCTCAGCCTTGTCACCTTGGCGATCTATCCTGCACCGTTTGGTTTCCTAATTGCTTATGCGGTTTTCCATGCCAGCCTGTCGAGCTTCCTCTCGATTGATACGGCACTGGTCGCGCAATTGGTTGCAGGGCGACAATCACGCGGGACCTTGCTGGGCGTGATGAATCTCACCAACACCATTCCCGCCTTTATTGTGCCCTTGTTGGCGCTTCTTGCCTTTTCAGGCCAAGCGCTTCAGCCGGTTCTGGGTGTGATATTTGTTTGTTGCGCTGTCGGGGCGCTCGCAGCGGCTGCTTGCATTACTGCCATTCGCACTGTCGATTGAGTGGAGCCGGGTTTCGCCGCGACCGGCGCAATATCTTTTTACACTGGCCGTTAAGAGCTTTCAGAGATCTGCTGCGTAAAGCGGTTCTCGCAGCTCGCAACGCGGGCAGCAAGAGTCCCACTCGGCGGCCCCGTATTTTCCCTCTCCCGCGGGGCCGCCACCTTGGGCCACTCTTTCCCTTCAAGAACCAAACGCGCGCGATTGGATGCAATGATGCAGGACAATCCCTGCAATCATGCTTGCTACAAAAGCTCCGGCATTCATCGGTTCGACCACCACAGCTGCGATTGCTGGGCCGGGGCACAAACCTGCAAGGCCCCATCCAATTCCAAACATTATTGCGCCGCCAATCAGCTTCGCATCAAGCAATTGCGTTTCGGGCAATTTGAACGAGGGCGCGAACATCGGCTGCGCCATGCGCGATTGAATGGTCCAAGCAATCGCCATGATCAGCACTCCGCCGATCAAGCCTTGAACAGGCATTGCATCAGGATATCCGGGTAGCATGGCTAAGCCTCCTTCGATTCTTTAGCCCCCGCGCGTTCAGCCAGCTTGCGCAAGTTTTCCTCATGGCCTTGCTTGTCGATTTTATAGCGACTGATCGAGACGAGCATTGCAAACCACAAGAGCCACAATGTCGGCGCATAAACTGCACCCAATTGCCACAATTGCGCGTCGCTTGCATTGCTCGCTCCCTCACCTTGCGGGAACGCAATGGCTGACAAGGCAAAGCCTGCAATCGCTGCTCCAAAACCTTGCGAGGATTTGCGAGTGAATGTGATGGCTGCGAAAAACACACCTTCGCTGCGGCGGCCTGTCTTCAATTCGCTTTGCTCGACCAGATCGGCAATCATCGAATAGCTGACTGCTTGATAGGCAATGATCAGCCCCAGATCGATTGTATTGATACCGGCCACAATGGGGAACAGCGCTGGATCGCCATTTTCCGGCAATATACCCAGTAACCGCAAGAGCACAGGCATTGGCGCGATGGTGAACGCAATGATGCCAAGCACTATGACAGAGCGCTTCTTGCCCATTTGCTTCACTATGCGCGGGGCAACGAACAGGCCTATTCCAGCCGAAATGAACACCAGCACTGTCCAAAGGAAAATCTGCTCGGATGAAAAGCCCCAGAAGAAGGACAGCATCATAAAGGCAAGCGCTGCGGAAAAGCCGGTTGCAATCATTCCGAACAAGGTCGCTAGAAACAGCGCCAGAAAGGACTTCTCACGCAAGGTTTCAAAAATCTCGCCAAAGATCTGAGCCATGGTGCGCACTTCGCGCTTGGGCGGTGTGCGCAAATGCGGGATATGCGAATGAGTGCCGCCTGCGCTTATCATAATCGCTGCGAAGATCAGACATGAGGCAATGATGCCATAGGTCTCATAGCCTTCGCGATTGAGCGTGCCTTGCGGATATTGCGCAGTTGCAACCAGCAGGAACCCCCACATCAGCACTGACATGAAATTGCCCACAGCCCAGCCGAAAAACAGCCGGAAAGATTGCAGGACAGTGCGCTCTTCATAATCCTGCGACAATTCGGGCATCAATGCCATGCTTGGCGTCTCGTAGAAAGTAATGAGAGTGCGGATCACAATCGCCAGCAACAGCAAATACCAAAAGAGCCCTGCCTCGCTCCAATCGGGCGGATTCCATAGCAGGAAATAAGTTGCTGCAATCGGTATTGCAGCTGCATACATGAAGGGATGACGCCGGCCCCAGCGCGACCGGAAATTGTCCGACCAATAGCCGACCAGCGGATCGCTTATTGCGTCAAAAACCAGCGCGATGAATATCGCCAGTCCGACCAGCGAAGGGTCGAGCCCGATGACAGTGCCGTAAAACAGCAGCAGGAAGTAGGCGAAGCCTCCATCCTTGATCCCATAAGCAGCTGCACCAAAGCCATAAGCCAATTTGGTGCGCAGCTTTAGCGTGGCTGCTTGGGCACTAATCCTTGCCTCTCCCCCGAAGACCAGCGGCGGTTTCCGCTAGCTTGCCGGAAGATTGCACAATCACGCGAGAATGCAAATCGAAACATTTGGTAGGGGCACCGCAGCCGCGCAG
>CAZJAG010000015.1:0-16838 GCA_964543735.1 uncultured Porphyrobacter sp.
TGGTTTGATCTGCGCTTGCTGAACCCAAATCACCACCCACATCAATGGCCAAATCACCCCCAAGCGCCTGCCACAAAAGCACACGCGCACGGGCGGCTTGCCCAGCAGCCACAGCTGCGCGCTCTCCGCTCGCATCAGCCGCGCGGCGCGCTTCGAGCACGGTGAGGAAATCGGACAGTCCCGCTTTATAGCGCGTGTTGGCAAGGCTGGCGGTGCGCGCCAATTGCTCTTGTTCGCGCCGGGCAGATGCCAGCGCACGATCACTCGCGGCAATCAAGCCATAGGCGGTTTCAGCATCGCCCAGCGCTTGAAACACGGCTCCGCGATAGGCTGCAAAAGCGGAGCGTTTTTCAGCGGCGGCTGCGTCAATCTGCGCCTCGATCCTGCCGAAATCGAGAATGGGCGCAAGCAAGCTTGCGCTCGCTGATCCCACAATTGCATCGGTATCAAACAAGCCGCCCAGATCGAAGCTAAGCAGACCCAAAGCCGCTGATAGCGTGAGGCGCGGAAAGCGTTGGCGTGCGGTTGCTGACAGATCAGCATCGCTTGCGGCGAGCTGCGCTGCGGCGGTCAGAACATCGGGCCTGTTGGCCAACAATTGCGATGGCAATGCGGGCACAGCGGGGACGGATTGCGCAGGCTCACCTGCTGTGCCGAGAGCTTCCAAGACCTGCTGCCCGCTTTGCCCCGTTAGCGTTACAAGCCGCCCGACAATGCGCGCTCGCTCGCTATCCAGCGCGTCAAGCCGCGACTGCGATGCACTCGCCGCCGCCTCGGCCCGCAAGCGGTCAAACCCGGGCGCAATGCCAGCGCGTTCGCGCGATCCGGCAAGCTGAGCCAACCGCTCGGCTGATTGCTTGTCTTGGGAAAGCGATTGCTGGCGCGCTGACAATGTGCGCCAATCGATAACGCTGGCGGCAATCTCTGCGGTCAGAGCCAATCGCACGGCCTGCGCGCTAGCCTCTGCGGCGCGGGCGCGGGCGAGAGCGGCTTGTTCGCTTGCTTTCAAAACACCGAACAGATCAGGGTCCCAGCTCGCAGTGAGATTGCTGCCAAAGCTGATCCGGTCGGTATCGAAATTGATCCCCGGCGGCAGGTTGGCGCCAAACTGGTCAGGATTTGTGCGGCTGCCACTGATCGAAGCGTCCGCGCCCACTTGCGGCATACGCGATGCGCCCGCTCCGCGCGCTCCGGCGCGTGCTGCTTCAACGCGGGCCAATGCTTCGGCGAGGCTTGGCGCATTGGCCTTGGCGGCATCATTCAATATTTGGAAGGCTTGATCTTCGCGCGGCAAGAGCGTGGCAAGCGAACGCGTAACTGCCCTGTCAGGCGCATAGGCAAAGCTTTGCGGAAGCTGGGGCGCAGGCGTCGCGATTTCGGGCGGTGGCCCAGAAACACATCCTGCAACACATGCTCCCAGCAGCAATGCCGGAAAGAGAGCAAACCCTCGCTTCATTCACTTTGCTCTTTCGCAGGCATAAACGCATCGACTTGCTGACCCACGCGGAAGGCATCGCTTGCGGGCAGGGCAAATATGATCTGGACGACCCGCACATCAACGCGCTCGGAAGCGGAATTGGTGAGCGAGCGTTTGGGCACGACTTGCGGTTCGACCCGCACAAAGCGTGCACGCACCCGGGTTTCAGCATCACCGCGCGGCGAGACAATCGCAGGCTCTCCCTCGGCAAGGCGAACCGCCTCTCCCTCATCCACATCAATGCGGACATGCAGCGGATCGGTCTCGCCCATCTGGATGAAGGGCTGCGCATTGCCGCCGCCTTGCGTGGCGACGAATTCGCCGGGACGGATGTTGACCGCGAGGATTTCTCCGCGAACAGGCGCGCGAACGACCGAGCGGCCAATTTCCGTTTGCGAGCGCGAGGCGGCAGCTTGCGCAGTGCGCACTTGCGCCTCGGCCTGCCCGCGTCGTGACTGTGCCTGCGCGAGCTGGCTTTCGGCAACGCGCCGTCTTTCGCTGGCGGAGCGTGCATTGCCCTCTGCCTGTATCAGCTCAGACTGGCTGATCGCAGCGGGGTCATCGATATTGCGGAACAGCGCAAGCTGCTGGTTGGCGGTTTGCTCAGCCGCGCGTGCTTCGCTGATGGCCGCATTGGCAGCGGCGATTGAAGCGTCGGCCTCGCGAACCGAGGCCTGCGCTTCGTTTACGCGCGCTTGTGTTTCGTCGAGCTGCGCGCGAATGGAACGCGTGTCGATCGAGAATAGCGGCTGGCCTTTCTCGACCCGGTCGCCCGGTTTCACCTTAAGATCGGTGACGAGGCCTGATAGAGCCGAACCCACATCAATCAGCTCGCTCGACGGTTCGACAACGCCCGATCCTGCGACCCGTGCAGCGTCTGCCAATTCACCCGAAGCGCGCGGGGGCTGTTCTTCGGGTTCAATGGTCGAGCGGTCGGGCAGATCCATCCAGATCCATGCGGCTGCCACTACCAACCCGATAATGGCCAAAAGCGGCAGCACTTGTCGGGAAAAACTGATGCGCGAGAGAGGGTTTGCCATAGCTGCTGCCAGTCCTAGTGATCTTGCGGCATCTCAGTGCCGTCATGCGTTACGCGGCCATCTTCCAGCACGAGGATGCGGTCGGCCATGTCGAAAATACGGTTGTCGTGGGTGACGATGATGCAAGCCCGCCCAGCCGAGACAGCCACTTCGCGCAGCAAATCCATCACCCTTCGGCCAGAACGCGCATCAAGCGCGGCGGTTGGTTCATCGCACACCACAAGGCGCGGCTGGTGCACCAATGCCCGCGCAATCGCCACGCGCTGCTGCTGCCCGCCGGAAAGCTGGCGCGGCAATTTGGCGGCCTGATCCCCGATATTGAGCGCATCGAGCATTTCACTTGCTTTCGCGCGCGCTTCGGACACGCCCATCCCCTGAGCGATCAGCGGCACGGCGGCATTGGCCGCTGCATCGATGGAAGGGATGAGGTTATACTGCTGGAAGATAAAGCCGATATTCTGCAGCCGGAAATTGACCAGCTGGCTATCTGAAAGACTGTAAATGTCAGTTCCGAAGACCTCCACCTCGCCTTCGGTTGGCCACAAAATCCCGCACATGATCGAAATGAGCGTCGTCTTGCCCGATCCGCTTTCGCCGACCACGAAAGTCATCTCGCCGGCGCGGATATCGGTGTCGATCCCGTGGAGCACGCGGATAATTTCCTGGCCTGCGGGAAAGTCACGCGCGATGGCGCGGGCACGGATCGCAATTTCAGCGGTTGCGGCCTCTTGGGGGAGCGGGGCAGACGCCATTATCTGAACACCGCGGCGGGTTCTGTCTTGAGCACGCTGCGCAAGGCAAACCATCCGGTAATCGCCAGAATGATGACCACTGCGACAAGGCTGATCAAAGGGATTTGCCACGGCACATAAAAACCCTTGAAAAAGGGATTGCCCGAAAATGCTTTGAGGAACAGCACCGTTCCGATCACTCCAAAGCCATAGCCGACAAAACCGACCATTCCGGCTTGGATCGAGACCATGCCAAGGATCTTGGAATTGGTCACACCTATCGCTTTGAGCGCGCCAAACTGCTTGATATTGTCGCGGATGAAGAGGCTGAAGGTCAGCCCGACAATCGCCACACCCACTACGAAACCCAGAATAACCGTAATCCCGAAATTTATTGGAATGCCGGTGTTCTCGATGATGAAATTGACCCCGGCCTGCGCAAACTCGTCACGCGTTTCGGCCTTCAGCCCGGTTTCCGCCTCGATCCTCTCGGTCAGCGCCTTGTGATCTTCACCCTCGGCCGCGCCGACCAGCACAAAGGTCAGCCGGTTGCGCGTGCCCGGCACGAAATTCAATGCACGGCTATATTGTGTGTAGAGCGCCGCAGTGCTTGTGAAAGCAGGGATCGTGTCTGCCACGCCATTGATGATCGCACGTTGATCGTTCAGCTCAAGCCGTTCGCCCACCGGATCGACATCGGCCCCAAACATATTGATCGCGCCGCCATCATCGATGATCACACTGTCGGGTTGGTAAAGGACGTTTTTGGAACCATCCATCAAACGCTCGGGCATGCCGATCAGCGTCGCATCGTCAACGCCGATAATCGCCACCTGCTCAAGATCACCGGTGCGTGTGCGCACAGCCGCGACCGAGCGCAAATGCGGCACGGCCCACTCAACCCCTCGAACAGAGCGCACTTTGTCGAGCGCGGTTGCGGGCATGGCATAGGACACGTCGGTTGTGCGGCTGACCGGGTCCATCACCCAAATCTCCGCATCGGGCGCATTGAACACTCCGCTCGCCCCGCGCTCCACCAAATTGACGAAAATGGTAAGCTGCTGGGTAATCAGCAAGGTCGAGAAGGCAATTCCGAACAACAGCCCGTAAAATTTCTGCGGGTCACCGGTAAGCATGCGGATCGCGATCCAGAGCATGGTCGGTTGTGTTTACCCCTCATAACCAACGGATCAGTTGCAAATCATGCAAATCCGGTTGCGAATTGAGACTTACCTATGCGCTCTCGGGCGCCTTATGGCAAATGGTGAATCGCTTTTGAGTGCTGAAACGGGCAAATTCTGCGGTGTGATTAGCTTGCCATTCACAACTTCTCTCCTACATTGTGACCAAGATTAGCGAAGGAATGCGCTCACCATGAACGATAATCACGATCCGCGCGGCGGCCATGATAATGACGAGGGCGGCCCAGAAGGCCCCAACCCTTGGGTGAAAAGTCTCATGATCTGGGGCGGCGTTTTTATGGCGCTGCTGCTGGTTGTCTCGATGTTCGGCGGCAATTCGCAGCCTGCAGGCGTGGAAATTCCCTATTCAGATTTCCGCGAGAAGGTTGAAGAGGGTTCGGTCAAACAAGTCTCGATCGGCACTGATACGATCACTGGCACGCTCAGCAATGAAGACCCTTTCACCACTGTGCGCGTTGCAGGCGACAGCTCGCTGACACAGCTGCTTGATGAAAAGGGCGTGCAATATTCAGGTGAGGAGCCCGAGCAGATGAACATCTTGTGGGTGGTGCTGATCCAAGCACTGCCATTTATCCTGATCCTCGGCATCGCTTTCTTTGCCCTTCGCCAAGTTCAGAAAGGCGGCGGCGGCGGCGCGATGGGCTTTGGCAAGTCCAAGGCAAAAATGCTGACCGAACGTTCGGGCCGTGTGACCTTTGAAGATGTTGCTGGCATTGATGAAGCGCGCGAGGAACTGGAAGAGATCGTCGAGTTTCTGAAAGACCCGCACCGCTTCTCAAAACTGGGCGGACAGATCCCGAAGGGCGCATTGCTGGTCGGTTCACCCGGCACAGGTAAGACGCTGCTGGCGCGCGCGATTGCGGGCGAGGCGGGCGTGCCTTTCTTCACCATTTCCGGCTCTGACTTTGTCGAGATGTTTGTCGGCGTGGGCGCCAGCCGCGTGCGCGACATGTTCGAGCAAGCGAAGAAAAACGCGCCTTGCATTGTCTTTATCGACGAGATTGACGCAGTTGGCCGTTCGCGCGGCCATGGCCTTGGCAATTCGAATGACGAGCGCGAGCAGACTTTGAACCAGCTGCTCGTCGAAATGGACGGTTTTGAGGCAAACGAAGGCATCATCATCATCGCGGCAACCAACCGCCCCGATGTGCTTGATCCTGCGCTGCTGCGTCCGGGCCGGTTCGACCGTCAGGTTGTGGTGCCGATCCCCGATATTGACGGGCGCGAGAAAATCCTCGGTGTGCACATGAAGAAGGTGCCGCTCGCGCCTGACGTAAACCCGCGCACGATTGCGCGCGGTACGCCCGGCTTTTCCGGCGCGGATTTGGCGAACCTTGTGAACGAGGCTGCCTTGCTGGCGGCGCGCCGCAACAAGCGGCTGGTCGCGATGCAGGAATTTGAAGATGCCAAGGACAAGGTGATGATGGGGGCGGAGCGCCGCTCTATGGTCATGACCGAGGACGAGAAAAAGATGACCGCCTATCACGAGGCGGGCCATGCGATTGTTTCCGTCCATGAAGATGCGTCTGACCCGATCCACAAGGCCACCATCATCCCGCGTGGTCGTGCGCTGGGCATGGTGATGCGCCTGCCCGAGCGTGACAGCTATTCCTACCACCGCGACAAGATGCATGCGAACCTCTCGGTCAGCATGGGTGGCCGCGTGGCGGAAGAGCTGATCTTCGGCCATGACAAAGTGTCCTCGGGCGCTTCGTCAGACATCCAATATGCCACCGATCTGGCGCGCAATATGGTCACCAAATGGGGCATGAGCGACAAGCTTGGCCCCTTGCAATACGAGGAAAGTCAGGAAGGCTATCTCGGCATGGGGCAGACCGCGCGCACAATGGGCGGGGCAGAAACCAACAAGATGATTGATGCGGAGATCAAGGGGCTGGTCGAAGGCGCTCACAAGCGCGCGACCCAACTGCTCAAAAAGCATGGCGATGAGCTCGAACTGCTTGCTCAGGCGCTGCTCGAATATGAGACGCTAACAGGTGACGAGATTTCGACCTTGCTCAAGGATGGCAAGATCGACCGCCCCGACGAGCCGAAAGGCCCTGCGGCATCGATCCCTGCGCATGGTTCCTCAATTCCCAAAGCCGGCAAGAAGTTTGGCGGCAGCGGCGATACGAGCCCGCAAGGGGCGTAAGCACACTGAATTACGCTGAAACGGATGAGGGCGTCGGTTAATCCGGCGCCTTTTTCGTTAGAGCGCGCCCAGCAGCATCAGCAGCCACAAAAACAGCGAAATCACCACAAAGACAATCCCGTTGCACAGCGCCATTGTGCGCCAAAAGGCCTGCCTGTGGCTCAGATCATATCCGTTCTTCAGCTGCATATGGATGTGCACTGGCGGGATAAGGAGCGCACAGAACACGATCACCTGTGTCGGCGCACCGATAGTGCCCAACACCGATAAAACCACAAACAGCAGCGACATGAAGCTCAAGGAATAGGTTACGAAAATCGCGTGATCATATGCCTTGAAGCGCCGCTTCCAGAAGAACATCGCCCACACAAAGGGGATCGAGAGCGGGATCAAAAGCCAGCTGAATTTATAGGCATTGGTCTGCAATTTATAGAGCATCAGCCCCGGGTCTTCGCGCCATTTCTTGATCAGCGTTTCGTCGATCGCCTTCACACCCGTGCCGCTGAAATCAACCGACGCGCTGCTGCCGTCTTCCCCCTTTACGGCTGCGCGCACATCTTTGGCTGTCGCTATCGCCTGCGTGGTGGTCGAAATCTGTTGTTCCAACTCGGCTCGGCGAGGATCACCGACTGGCGTGGCAGCGAGCTCAGCGCGCGATTTCTCCAATTCGCGCTCGGTCCGTTCCAACCCATCCTCGATCTCAAGCTCGACATCATCACTCATATCAAGATCGGTCGGCGTGGTGATGCCAACCGCTTGAAACACGGCGAACATCAAAAAGACGCTAAACAAGAACATCGCCATCGGAGAGACGAATTTCGCCCGCTCGCCATCAATATAGCGGCGGGTCAACCGCCCCGGCTTGATCGTGAGCAAAGGCAGAGTGCGCCACAATTTCCCATCGAGATGGAGCACGCCATGCATCAGATCATGGCCAATCGCTTTCAAGCTTCGATGGATCGACGCCTTCTGTCCGCAGCCATGGCAATGCCTGCCGATCAGCGCGGTGCCGCAATTGAGGCATTCACCGGCGGAGGCATCTTGCGCGGTATCACTGGCGGGTGAGCCTGAGCCGAGCTCGTCCTCAACCGCCTTACCAGTCAATGCGCCTTCGACCGCGCTGCCTATGCCATCGGTAATATCGCTCATCACACCCCCGCCATGCAGGCATCATAAGTGCGAGCACGGGTAAGGTAAATCGCCGATTGCGCGAGATTAGAGCTTGGCGAGTTTGCGCTCGATTGCTGTCCACAACTGGGCGAAGGCGCGCGCTGCAGGCGATTTCGGATCAAGCGCGCCAACCGGCTTTTGATAGATCGCGCCCTTCTCGACCGCAGCTGCCAAAGGAATGGCGGGCCAATTGGCGTTTGCCTCGCGCACTTCGCGGTGCAGGCGGCGGCGCATATCCAGCATGGAAAGGACGGGCAGGATGGGTGGATGCCTCTTGCCGCTGCCCTCTACCTCGCGCACCACAAGCTCGAGCGCGCGCCGTGACAAGGGCGAGGGCGGGACAGGCACAATCACCAGATCGGCTGCGCGCACCACCTGTTTGCTGGTTTCGTTGAGCACTGGCGGACAATCAAGGATGATCCGGTCATATTGCTTGCCCAGCTTGGTCGCGATTTTGGCTAGCCGCTTTTTCTTGCCAATCGCCGCGAAATCGCGATCGACCTCGCGGATGCTCTCATCAGCTGGCAACACATCAAGATTATCAAACTCGGTCGGATGGATCAGCTTTGACGGGTCCCGGTCGCGTGAGAAAATGCTCGCTGCGCGCTTCTTCGCCGTCGGTTCCACTCCGAACAGAAAGCCCGAACCATTGGCCGGATCAAGATCCCACACCAATGTGTTTCGCCGCGAGATCGAAGACGCGCACCAGCCAAGGTTCGCAGCGAAGGTTGTCTTCCCTACGCCGCCTTTGACGCTGTAGATTGCGATCGTCGCCATGACTTACGTTCCAACCATTTGACTTTTCGGCCTTTGTGCCACTTGCTCTATTCCAGAGCGATTGCGCAAGGCCTGTTACAATGGGAAACATGCTTTGCCCCGTTGTGACACAAGGGGGAGCGCGGAAATGAAAAGGCCGCCCGATGAGGAGCGGCCTGTTCTTCGTAGAGTTTGCACTCAGCCGAAAATCAGCTGCCGTCATACTCCGCACCGATTGAAGTCGAGCGGGTCGGGGCCGATGCCGTAATTCGCAGCGCTTCTGCCGACTGGCTAAGCGAGCCGATTTCATCCTCGTCCTCTTCATCATCGGGGAGGATTTTTTGAAGGCCGGTAATGATGCTTTCGGTCAGTTCCTTGGGCTTGATCGTCTGTTCGGCAATCTCGCGAAGGGCCACAACCGGGTTCTTGTCCCGATCCTTATCAATCGTCATTTCGCTGCCGCCGGAAATCTCACGAGCGCGCTGGGCAGCCAGCAGGACGAGATCAAAACGATTGGGAACCTTGTCGACACAATCTTCGACAGTAACGCGCGCCATGCGGGCACTCCATAATTGAATGGGTTTTCAGTAAGAATGCGCGGATAGGTGCGATGCGGGAAAGAGTCAAGAATTTGCGCTTGTAGGCATTGGCGATTTATGAGCCGGTTTCCATGTCGATTTCCGATTCAACCGATGCCGAAGCCAGCGCTGACAATGCGTCTGAGCGATATGTCGATTGCGATTCGTTCCAAGTGTCGGCACACGATCATCACTTTCGCTTCTTAGCGCACGGCGCCGATAGGCTGAACGCGCTGCTTGACCTGATTGGCGGTGCAAACCGGTCGCTTCAATTGCTCTATTTCATGTTTCAGGATGACGGGGCGGGCAAGACCGTCCTGGATGCGCTGGTTGCAGCGGCCAAGCGGGGCGTGGCGGTGACGCTCATTCTTGATGACTTCGGCACAGACGCGCCGGATGAATTTTTCGAACCGCTCAGAGAGGCAGGAGGCAAAGTGCGATGGTTCGAGCCGCGTCTGGGTGTGCGATACCTTATCCGCAACCATCAAAAGATGACGATTGCAGATGGACACAAGGTGATCACCGGTGGCTTCAACATTTCGGACAATTACTTTGCGCCGCCCAAACACAATGGCTGGTGCGATCTGGGTGTCCAGATTGAAGGGCCGATAGTGGAACGCTTTTGCGCTTGGTTTGATGGACTTGAGCATTGGCTTGCCGGCGCGTCTTCGCAGCTGCGCTCGATGCGCAAATTGGTGCGCGACTGGGACGCGGGGGAAGGGCCGGTTTCTATGCGACTTGGTGGGCCGGGTCGTTCGGCCAGCAAATGGGCAATCAGCGTCAAGCGCGATATGATGAGCGGGGAGAGGCTGGATATGGCGATGGCCTATTTCTCGCCGCCATTTAGCTTTCTACGCGTGATCCGCCGAATGGCAGAGCGCGGCCGGGTGCGGATTGTCATGGCGGGCAAATCCGACAACGCGACGACGATTGCCGCAGCCCGCAGTTTTTATCGCCGATTGCTATCGAGCGGCGCGGCGCTCAGCGAATTCCAGCCGTGCAAACTGCATATGAAGCTGATCGTGATCGACGATGTGACCTATTTCGGCAGCGGCAATTTTGACCAACGCTCGATCAGGCTCAATCTGGAACTGATGGTGCGGGTGGAAGATGCGGGGCTTGCACAGCAGATGCGCGAGTTGATTGATCATCTCGGTGGTGCAGGCGAGACAATCGATAAGGCATGGCTGGCCCGGGAAGGCGGCTGGCTGAACCGCCTGCGCTGGAAGCTGGGGCGCGTCGCCGTGCTGGGTGTGGATTACACCGTGACCCGAAGTCTGACTATTGAGGAATAGCGCACTGCTTGCCGCAGCCGATCACTCATAACCGTAGTCGGAATAATCCTTTGCATTGGGCGAGGTGAATTTGGTGATCTCGCTTTGGAAGTGGAGCGGCACATTGCCGGTCGAGCCGTGACGCTGCTTCGCGACAATCAGCGATGCCTTGTTCTTCAGCTCGAGATATTTCTCTTCCCAGATGCGGTATTTCTCGGTCGCCTCGGCGCTGCTCGATTCGCTCGGCATGTCGGGGCGGATCGCCTCGTGGTAATAATCACCGCGATAGATGAACCAGACCATATCGGCATCCTGCTCGATCGAGCCGGATTCGCGCAGGTCGGACAGCATCGGGCGTTTGTCATCGCGTTGTTCGACTGCGCGGCTGAGCTGCGAGAGTGCGATCACCGGAACCGAAAGCTCTTTCGCCAGCGTCTTCAAACCGCGGCTGATTTCGGAGATTTCATTCACGCGGTTGTCATTCGCGCGGCCCGAGCCTTGCAAGAGTTGCAGATAGTCGACCACGATCAGCCCGATCTGGTTGCGCCGCTTCATCCGCCGTGCGCGGCTGCGCAGCGCGGCAATGGTGAGCGCGGGCGTATCGTCAATATAGAGCGGCAATTCGGCGAGCTTCTGGCTGGCGAAAGAGAGCTTTTGAAACTCTTCGCGCGTCAGTTTACCGGTGCGCAGGCTTTCCGAACTGATCTCGGCCTGCTCGGCCAGAATACGCGTGGCAAGCTGGTCTGCGCTCATCTCGAGCGAGAAGAACGCAACCGGCGCGCCGTAATTGAACTCGCCCCCTTCTTCCTGCCAATTGAGATATTCCTCTGCACAATTGAACGCGATATTGGTCGCGAGCGAGGTCTTGCCCATGCCGGGCCGTCCGGCGAGGATGATAAGGTCGCTTTCATGCAGGCCGGCGGTCTTGGTGTCGATCACGTCAAGGCCGGTTGTCTTGCCCGACAAGCCGCCGCCCGAATTCATCGCTTTTTCGGCCATTTCGATGGCTTTGAGCGCAGCATCGCGGAAGCCGGTCGCCTCGTTCGAGCTTGCTGCCCCCTCGGCCACGGCGAAAAGATCAGCCTCTGCCTGCGCGATCTGTTCCATCGGCGCGACATCTTCGGATGTGTCGAGCGCGCTATCAACCAGCCCGCGCCCAACGCTGACCAATTCGCGCAGGAGAGCAAGGTCGTAAATCTGTTCAGCCAGCTCGCTTGCCGCGAGCAATCCCTGCCCGTCAGCCGTCAACCGCGCAAGATAGGTCGTGCCGCCAAGCTGGGCGAGGGCCTCGTCCCCTTCGAAATAGGGTTTGAGCGTTACAGGGCTTGCGGTCGCATTGCGCTCGATCAGAGTCTCGATCCGATCGTAAATGCGGGCATGAAGCGGTTCGAAGAAATGATCTGCGCGCAGGGGCGTGTTCAATTCTTCCTTCACCCGATTGTCGATCAGCAGCGCGCCAAGAAAGGCTGCCTCTGCCTCGATATTGGAAGGCAGCTTGCGCGCAGCCGCATCGCCGCTTGCATCAGCGCCAGAGCCGGATTGAAGAAGAATTTCGGGATCAGCCATGTGCGGCTTAATGGGCAATGCAGGCGCTTCAAAGCAAGGGTTCGAATCGCGCTATGCTGATAAATTTGTTGCACAGCCTTGTGGATAGCGTGGATGGAATCGCAAAGCGCTTGAAACTCATAGGCGTGATCTGCGATTGGGAAGTCTATGAGCGAGAACTCAACCTCCAGCGGCGCATACCGCATTGCCAAGATCAGTCTCGATGAAGAGACTATTCTTTGGCGCAATGCGGATGTCGAGCAGGAGCGGCGGGTCGCGATCTTCGATCTGATTGAGGAGAACAGCTTCAAACCCGTGCGCGCGATAGAGCGCGGGGCGAAGGGGCCGTTCCATCTGGCGCTATCCGTGCGGGATGGAAGATTGGGTCTGGATATTGCTGATACCGATGATCAGCCGCTCGAAGCTTTGCTGCTGGGTCTGGCGCGCTTCCGCCGTCCGATCCGCGAGTATTTCGCGATTTGTGACAGTTATTATCAGGCGATCCGCAAAGCCACCCCGGCCGAGATCGAGACAATTGATATGGCGCGGCGCGGGATTCACGACGGTGCTGCCGAGCTTTTGATGGAGCGGCTGGAGGGCAAGGTCGAGACAGACTTTATCACCGCTCGCCGGCTTTTCACGCTGATCTGCGTCCTGCACATCAAGGGCTGAACAGGTGGCGCGCGCTCAGTTAAACAAGCGAAAGGCCAGCAGGCGCAAGTCGGGCAAGCGCCAAGCCGGTGGGCGGCGCTCCTTGCTTGTTTACCTGCTCGCGGCGTTGGCGCTGGCTGTGATCATCGGGTGGGCATGGAACTGGTGGACGATGCGCGATTTCCGCCCGAACAGCCAAGTCTACACCGAGCAGGGCGTTTTTGTGGGCGAGGATGATGGCGAGATTCGTTTTGAAACAGCGCGTGCGATTGGTGCTCAATTTGCCTATGTGCAGGCCTCTGGCGGAGGGCGCGCCAAGGACGAACGCTTTGCGCAAAACCTGAAAGGCGCGAAGCAGGCCGGATTGCAAGTAGGCGCTGTGCATCTGTTTGACCCGTGCCTGCCCGCCGATCCGCAATCGGCCAATTTCGTAACGATGGTTCCGCGCGATGCCTCACTCTTGCCGCCCGCAATCGCGCTGGAGGAGACGGCCAGCATTTGCCTCGAGCGGGTGCAGGATGCAGCGGTGGAAAGCGAGCTGATGATCCTGATCAACCAGATCGAGATGCATTCGGGCAAGCCGGTGCTGCTCAAACTGTCGAGCAAATTTCAACGCAAATATGCGATTTCCGCAAGGATTGATCGCGATTTGTGGCTAAGCCGTGATCGCTTCACGCCGGATTATGCTGGCCGTCCGTGGCTGATGTGGAGCGCGAATGACCAGCTTGAAAGCGAAGCTGCGGCAAGTCCGATAGAATGGGTGGTGGTGCAACCATGAACGACACAGACAAAACCCTGATAGCAGCTGCGCGCGAAGCGGCCCAAAACTCCTATTCGCCCTATTCAAACTATAGTGTGGGCGCGGCTTTGCGCTTTGACGATGGCCAGATTGTCACGGGAACCAATGTCGAAAATGCGAGCTATGGTCTGACGCTATGCGCAGAGACAGTCGCGGTCGGCAAAGCTATGAGCGAAGGGTTGCGCGGAGGGCTTGAGGCCGTTGCAGTGGTCGGGCCGCAAGGCGGTGAAACGCCTCCGATAACGCCGTGCGGGCGATGCCGACAGGTGCTCAATGAACTCGCCGCGCTGGGCGGAACCGATCCGATCATCCTGTGCGTGGGAGACGATGAGACGCGCAGGATCAAGCTATCGCAGCTGCTCCCGCACGCCTTCGGCCCCGATCATTTGAGCGATTAAAGCAGGTGCCCGATTAGAAGAGGTCTTTAAGGACCTTGCCCACCTTCCCAACATCACCCAGCGGGTTCTTGCGGAAGGCTTTCTCTTCGCGCCCCATATAGCTGAAGATACCGTCCAGCCCCTGATCCGTGACGGATGTGTTGATCCTCTCGCGATTGAGGCCGGCTGCGCGAATGAATGAATGCTTGGACGCCAGCTTGTCGAACTGGTTGTAAACGCCCAAATCGCCCAGCGCGCTGTCGACCAGCGGGCTTAGTTTGCCATGCAGCGCATCGTTTGATGACGTGCGCAGATAACGCGTGCCGCCATCAGACTGCTTAACAAGTCCAGGCACATCGCTGAAGGAAAGGCCATTGATCGCCTCGCGGAAGATCGGCTTGGCCTCTCCCGCAGCAGCGCCCGCCGCATCGTTCATCTTGCGGGTCACGCCATCAAGCACGCCCAGTTTTTGCGCGCCGGAGAGGATCGAGCCGAACAGCCCGCCGCCGCCATTGCCAACAATCGGCAGGCCAATGCGAATGTCCTTGTCATTGTAATAGGCGCCCGGCTTTGCCAGCTTGTCGAGCGCGCCATCAGACGCTTTGCCAAGGATTTGGCCAAGGCCCAGACCTTGCGCATGAAGCGGTGATGAGAACGGAAGCAAGACCGCGCTCGCGCCAATTCCGGCCAGCACGCTGCGGCGATGCATGTTGATTTGCTTGGTCATTTTGAGCCCACTCCTCTTCGATTAGATGCGCGCAGCATAGCATGCCCGCAGGCGCGTCTGGCTGAACGCGGTGTAAACTCTTATAACCCCCGCTCAGCCCACTTCGCGCGTCTCGATCCATTCAAGCAGTGCGGCAAGGCAATCGCGGCCCAGCAATTTGCAGCGTTCGGGCGACCAGCCTTGTTCAGGTTCTGGGCTGTCGGCCAGATCCTTATAAGGCATTTCCAAGGTCATCGCGCAGGCGCCAAAACGCTCTGCCACCTGATTGGTGCTCATCGAAAGATTGCCTTTGCCCGGAGGCGCTTTGGGATAGCCCAGCTTGGTCTGGAAGTCGGGCGTGCGTCGGTCGAGAATGGCTTCATAACGGTCATATTCGCCGCCCAGCGCCTCAGTCCAGCTGGGAATGCCGTTAAACCCGGCGAGGAAGACGGCTGGGATCGCCTCATCCCCGTGAACATCCATCGCAAAGTCGACGCCTGTCTCATCCATCTTGCCCCGAATGGCGAGGACTTCGGGCGATTTCTCAGCCGATGGCTCGGCCCATTCGCGATTGAGATTGGTTCCCGCTGCATTGGTGCGCAAATGGCCGCGCACAGAACCATCGGGATTGCAATTGGGGACAATGTGCAAGCGACATCGCTGGCGCAAGGCCCGCCCAACCGGATCGGCGGGATCGGTGAGGCATTCCAGCGCGCCCTCCATCCACCATTCGGCCTGCGTTTCGCCAGGATGCTGACGGGCGTAGAGCCACACCTGCATTGCGCCTTCGCCCATCTGCAACAGGTCGAGCGGCCGCCCATCCAGCGTTTGCGCTAAGCGGGTTAGGGTAACGCCTTCGCACGCGGCAACCTCGGCCACCAGATCGTGATGGCGCTCCATCGAATAGGGCGCGAAATAGGCGAAATAGGCAATGTCGGATGATGGCGTGTAGCGAATGGTCAGCGTGCCGCCATCCTCGTCCTTGTCAAAGCTGCTCGCCGCGCGGCCCCAAAATTCGCGGTCTTCCGATACGCATGCGTTGTAATCGGGCCAGCCGCCGGGATAGGCTGATGCGTTGAGGCCTGTGATCTTGAGAATGATCTCTTCGCCCGCTGCGCCGGTCACACGAAAGTGAAACCATTGCGCAAAGTCAGACATATGATCCTTGCGGATCGCCAGCTTCGCGCTGCTTCCCGAAGTTTCAAGAATCTCGATATTGCCGCTGTCAAATGCGGCATCAATTGCAATGTTTGTCACAAGCGTCCCTTAGGCAAAGGGTCGCTTCTTAATCGTCGACCCGAATCTCCACCGTCTCCCCATTGCCCCCTGGGAACTCGGAAAACAAGGCATTGGCGATAGCAGGCGCGTTTGCAACGGGGGAGGCAAGCTCGCTGGCGCGGTCAACGCTCCAGTCTGCGCGGCCTTCCCACACGGTTTCACCATTGGCGCGATCTTTCAGCATCACGCCCAATTGTGTGCCGACCCGCTCGCGATTGCGATTGCCGCCCAGATTGATCCCGATGCCAAGGCCAACGCCCGAGCCATAGGAGCCGGTCGAACCGCCAACGCCGACGCTTACCGGACTGCGGCGGCGATATTCCTCGCCGATATTGTACCGGTCGAGCGAGACTTGCGCAGTATATTGCGCATCGCGGCGTGGCGCCTCGCGATAGCCCAGCGTGGCAAGCTCAGCTGCGACAGCGCGTTTATATGCCGACATTTCGAAGCTGGTCTCGTCCTGCCCTTCGGCGCTGGCGATGAAGACTGTGCGCTCTTGCGGTGCATTGAGTGCAGCAGCGTTGTGGAAGCGTGTGACTTCAACTGGGCCGGGTGCAGAAACGGTTGCGCAGCCAGCGGCAAGTAGAGCCAATCCGGTGGCAGCAATAGCGGTCTTGAGAGGGCGCATAGTATTATCCTTTCGCAGCTCTTGCGCTGCATATTGGAAGCGATATTGGCACAGATGCAGCGGCAATTGTGCAAAAAGCGGTAAAGCGCAGCAATTCCTTCACGATTTTTCAGCGAGCTGATGCTAGCGCGGCCAACATGAACACAAGCATGAATAAGGGCGAAAAACCCTCCGTTCTGGTCACTGGCGGCGCGGGTTATATCGGCAGCCACGCGGTGCTGGCTCTGCGCGATGCAGGCTGGCCGGTCGCTGTGATCGACAATCTGACCACTGGCTTTAAATTTGCCGTCCCTGATGATGTGCCCTTGTATGAAGGCGATATCGAGGATGGCGATCTGCTCGCGCGGATTTTCGAAGAGCAGGGCATGAGCGATGGTATTGGCGCAATCATGCATTTCGCAGGATCGATCGTTGTGCCCGAAAGCGTTGAGAACCCGCTCAAATATTATCACAACAACACCGCCAAAAGCCGCG
>CAZJAG010000015.1:16938-32813 GCA_964543735.1 uncultured Porphyrobacter sp.
GGCTAGTTGCCCGCTCAACCAAAAGCGCCGGTAGTGATTCCGGCGCTTTGTATTTTAGCCAAGAGACAGACCATGAAGATCCGCAACAGCCTCAAGTCGCTGAAAAACCGTCACCGCGATTGCCGCGTTATCCGCCGCCGTGGTCGCACTTATGTGATTAACAAGACAAACCGCCGCTTCAAAGCGCGCCAAGGGTAATTTGGTGTTCGCGCGGGTTGCTGATTTCCAGCGACCTTTAGCAAAAACGGCTCGCCTCCTATTGGGAGAGCGGGCCGTTTGCATTTTATGGGCTGATAACAAATGTCGCATCAAGTCGAAGCCGTCGTGTTTGATGTGGGGCGCGTGATCGTCGAGTGGAACCTGCGCCACCTCTTCTCAAAACTGATCGATGATCCGCAAGAGCTCGAATGGTTCTGCACGCATGTCGTCACTGAAGAATGGCACTTTCAGGCCGATGCGGGCCGGGCGGTTGAGACAATCGTGGCAGAGCGGATTGCCCAGTTTCCCGAACATGCCGATCTGATCCGTGCTTATGCAACGCGGTTCCTCGAGACCATTCCCGGCCCTGTTCCCGGCACTTTGCCGCTGATAGAGGCTCTGGCCAAGCGCCAAGTGCCGCTGTTCGCGATCACCAATTTCGGCGCTGAGTTCTGGGACGAGTTTCGCCCGACCATGCCGGTCTTTGACCATTTCCGCGATATAGTCGTCTCTGGCAAGGAGAAGCTGGTGAAGCCCGATGCGGCCATATTCGAACTGGCTGCCAAGCGGTTCGATCACCCTCCCGCAGCCATGCTGTTCATTGATGACAGCGCGCCCAATATCACCGCAGCGCAAGGGCTGGGCTGGCAAGTGCACCATTTCGCCAATGCCGACGCGCTTGAGACTGATTTGCGCGACCGCGGACTGATCTAACGTTCTCTTACGCAGCGCAAAAAAAGACCTCCGGCAAAATGGGGTGCCGGAGGCCTTGGAGGAGACCGCAAAGTCTCAAATGTTGGTTGGAGAGGAGTTCGCGGTCAGTGGTTCGCTAAATCATTTGCCGTTGCACTTGGCGAGACGGTCTTCGGCCAGCGGCTCGCCCTTCGCGGTAAAGGCCGTCACTTCGCCAAACTTGCGCTGAAGACCGCGGCAGATGCGCATCGGACGCGACTGGCCTTTTTTCGCGCGGCAAGTGTTGCCTTCGCAGCGCCACGCCACGCCGCCTGCGACAACGCGATTGTCCTTCGCCGGCTCAGCCAGTGTCGCGGTATAATAGGGGCCGCTCGCCTTGGCAGCATGAGCGGTTGAGGGGGTGACCGCCGCGCCAAAAGTGAAGGCTGTGTAAAGGAGTGCGAGCGCCAGAACGCCGAAACGACCAAGGGAAATGCGGGGGAGGGGGGATGAGGAAGCCATTGTCATGATCCTTTTTTGAGGAACGATTTGAGGGGACAATCAGTTGCAATTCACAACTAGTTGCGAATCACCACCTACTCAAATAGATTTTAAGTTGCAACCTAAAACTGAAATTTTTTGTATTTCAGGAAAAAGCGCGTTAGATAGGTTGCACCGAAAGGACTGATTATGGGCGAAATCCGCGAACCGTTACGCGAGCTTATCGAATGCGGCTTGCCGCAAGCACTGGAAGTGATGGGCGAACGCTGGTCATTTATGATCCTGCGCGCCAGCTTCAATGGGCTGCATCACTTCGAGGAGTTTTTGAGCGAGCTGGGCATTGCGCGGAACATATTGTCCAACCGCCTCGCCAAGCTGGTCGAACATGGCATTCTCAAGCGCGAGCCTTGCCCTGATGATCGCCGCAAGATCGAATATCGCCTGACCGCCAAGGGTTTCGATCTGCTGCCAGCCATGCTGTCACTGCGCCAATGGGGCCAGAAGTATGGCGCGGAATTTGAAGAGAACCCTGTAATCGTGGACGAGGTGGATCGACTGCCGATCGGGCCGGTTTCGATCCTTTCGCATGATGGCCGCATCCTCAGCCATGAGGATTTGTGGATGGTCAATCGCGAGGATTTGGGCAAGCGGGCCGATGGTACAATGGCGGAAGATAGCTGCTGCAATCTCCAACCAGGCGAATATGCCAAGGTCACTCAAACTGGCGAATTCAAGAAAGCAGCTGGCTAAGCGAGGACTCGCTTACGTTTCAGCGAGAAGTTTCTCGGTTTCCTTGTTCGCTGGCAGAGCGTCATCGGGCTGGTAGCTCTTGACGAGTTTCTGCGCCAAATCCCGCGTCAAAAGCGCGTTAAGCGCATTGCCGAGCGTCGGCCGCCGATCAGACAATTTGCGCAATGCCGCACTTTCCCAGCGGACATAGCGGGTCCCTTGCGGCGCGACCGTCGTTGCTGTTGTCTCGCGCTTCAAGATATAGGCGATCTCGCCGATGAAATTGCCAGCGGGAAGCCGGAAAGTCCTGTCTCCCTTTTCGACACTGATTTGCCCTTCAAAGATATAGAACAATGCTGAAGAAGGCTGATCCTCGCGCGTCAATACAGTGCCTGCCGGATCGTCAGAACGTTCCCAATGCGCATGTTTGAGAAGGTGGCGAAATTGCCCCGGATTGAGAGTTTCAAACGCTATAAACAACTCGCGCTCATCCTCGCTCATCCGGAAGGTCGTGCGCTCGAGCACCACTTGCCCGATGACATAAAAATTGGCGGCCACCATGATCACGCTCGAGATGATTGCATCCCACAAAGGCTGTGCGGGAAAGAGGTAATAATAGAGGATATAGAGAAGCGATCCGGTCACCACGAGCAGGCGCAGAACCAGCTCGTCGCGAACGACGAAAGCGATAATATAGAGCAGGGCGCCAGCGTGGATCAGCCAGCCCGGATCCAGATCAATCATCGCTCTGCTTTTACACTCTGGGCGGCTGGCGTCTATAACTGAGCGCTTCGGCAATATGCACGCGGTTGACGCCATCAGAGCCGGAAAGATCGGCAATTGTGCGCGCCACCCGAAGCATTCGAGTGTAGCTGCGCGCTGACAACCTCAGCTTTTCGGCTGCTTGCAAGAGCAATTGGCGCCCTGCTTCATCCGGTCCAGCGAACCTTTCAAGCGCATCGCCGTTTAGCTCTGCATTGCTGCGTGCGCCGCTTTCCTGAGACCGTGCCGTTTGAACCTGCCTTGCCGCCAACACTCGCGCGGCAACTGCCTCGCTGCTTTCAGACGCGGCTGGCATCGCGAGGTCAACTGCGCTGACGGGATCGACCTCGACATGCAGATCAATCCTGTCGAGCATCGGGCCAGACACCCTGCTTTGATAGTCAGCTGCGCATTTGGGCGCGCGCGAGCAGGCCAAAGCCGGATCACCCAAATGCCCGCAGCGGCACGGGTTCATCGCTGCAATCAATTGGACGCGGGCAGGGAAGGTAACATGCGCATTGGCTCTCGCCACATCCACACTGCCAGTTTCCAGAGGCTGCCTGAGCGAATCGAGCACGGGGCGCTGGAATTCGGGAAGCTCGTCAAGAAACAGCACGCCCAAATGCGCGAGGCTGACCTCGCCCGGTTTCACTTTCAGACCGCCCCCTGTCAGCGCCGCCATGCTGGCCGAATGATGCGGTGCGCGAAACGGGCGCGCGCGGCTGATTGTTCCGCCTTCCAGCAGCCCCGCCACCGATTGCACCATCGACACTTCGAGCGCTTCGGTAGCAGTGAGCGGCGGCAAGATCCCCGGCAAGCAAGAGGCGAGCAGGCTTTTGCCCGCGCCCGGCGGCCCCACCATCAGCAGATTGTGCCCGCCCGCAGCGGAAATCTCCAACGCGCGCTTGGCGCTTTCCTGACCCTTCACTTGCGATAGATCAGCCTTCGGGACATCCAGACTGACTTCGCCGCGTGTCGGCTCGGGCAGCATCCGCTCCCCCTTCAAATGCGAGAGCAATGCAGGCAGGTCAGGCGCGGCAAGCACGGGGACGCCGCTTGCCCATTTGGCTTCTGCGCCTTGCTTGGCCGGGCAGATGAGGCCTGTTTCCGCCTCGCTTGCAAATAGAGCCGCCAGCAATACGCCAGGCGATGCGACAATGCGCCCATCCAGCGCCAGCTCGCCCACCGCCATCCACTCAGTCAATTGCTCAGCGTCGGTCACGCCCATCGCGCCAAGCAATGCCAGCGCTATCGGCAAATCGTAATGCGATCCGTCCTTGGGCAGATCGGCAGGCGAGAGATTGATCGTAATCCGCTTGGGTGGCAGCGCCAGTCCCATGCTCGCCAAGGCGGATTGCACCCTCTCGCGGCTTTCGCTCACTGCCTTGTCCGGCAGACCGACAATAGCAAAACGCGGCATTCCTGCAGCCACTTGGCATTGCACTTCGACTTGTCGCGCTTCTAGCCCAAGATAAGCGACAGTCTTTACAAGGGCGACCAATAGTATTCTCCGCAAGGCCATCAATGGTTAATTTAGACTTGCCGAGTATTTAAGCCATTGTCGAGAATATTGCTGAGATTTAAGCGCATATGGTTAACGGCCCGGAAGCTATAGAATTTCGTAAAATCCCAAAACCTTTCTGCGCAAAACTACGGCATGAGAAACGCCGTTGTAACCTTATCCGCTTTGATTGGCATGCTGGCCGCCCCAGCAAGCCTGAGTGCTTCCACTTACGAGATTTCCGAGAGCCTGGCTGCTCCGGCGATCGAGCAGGCTGTTAATGCCGATAGCTCGGCCAACACTGCACCCAACACTGCACAACGCAACGTAGTCTACACCGAGACATGGTTCGAAGAGTGGGATGATGTCACCCAAAGCTGGGTGCGCGTTAAAGACAGCGAGCAATTCACGGCTCCTGGTGCAGCAGAGCGTGTTTATGCGCCGGCGTTTGACGTTCAACCCGAAGCAGCGGTTGCCCAGTTCGGCCCGTTCAAGGTTCTCGACGATGGTCGCGCAGCGATTGTCGGCCCGACCGATTCGCGTAGCCCGCAATTCTTCGACATGATGCTTTCGCAATTCCCAGAGGTCGGCGTGCTGGAATTTGTCGAGGCACCGGGCACAAGCGATGATGTTGCGAACCTCAAGGTCGGTCGCATGATTCGCGAAGCCGGTATCACAACGCATGTTCCCGATGGCGGCTCGGTGCGTTCGGGTGCGGTGGAGCTGTTCCTTGCAGGCGCTGACCGCACAATTGACGATGGCGCAGAGTTTGCCGTGCATTCATGGCGCGACAATTACGGGCTCGAGCCGCGCGATTATGCGCCCGATAGCCCGGAAAACCGTTTCTATCTCGACTATTATGAAGAGATGGGCATGCCATCTGATCACGCCCGCGCGTTCTACAACATGACCAATTCGGTTCCGCATGTTTCGGCCCTTTGGCTCGAAGCAGACGACATGCGCGAGTGGACGCAGCCAATGGCTGGCGAATCAGCCGAAGAGTTTGAGTTCGTCCTGCTACCCATGCCAGAGCTTGACGCGATTGCAGCGCCTTCGCTGAACGCTGGCACTTTGGCTTACGCAGACCTCGCGCAGCTTGACATCTAAGGCGGCTTTCCGTAACCGCGCGCACTTCGAAAAGATCACTTTCACACGAAGTATCTTTTGACAGGGCTGGCGAAGCGGACATTCAGACTGCGCTCCGGCTCAAAACAGTATTTTAGAGGTCGAGATGAAGCGGACTTTTCAGCCCAGCAATCTGGTACGCGCGCGTCGCCACGGATTTTTTGCACGTAAGAAGACCGTTGGTGGTCGCAAAGTTCTGCGCGCACGCCGCAAGCGTGGCCGCAAGAACCTTTGCGCGTGATTTGATAGAGCAGTCGCGCTTGCGAGCTGCCTTTGGGAGCTCGTTGGCTTTCTAATCCCCACAATTGGTTCGGCTGCGAAGCAGCCGCAAGGCCACATGGCCGCCCGCAGCAGCGCGGACTTGTCCGCAGCTGCGAGGAAATGGCACGCCGGAGGGCGTGCCGAAAAACAAGGGACTCGCGCGCCCGTTCCTTATATGCCTACCAACAATGCTCAAAACCCTCACCAAACGCGCTGACTTTCTCGCGGCCAACAAGGGTCTGCGCAATGCCAAGCCCGGCTTTGTGCTGTTGACGCGGCCCAATGGCGGAGAGGGGCTGCGTTTCGGCATTACCGTCACCAAAAGAATCGGCAATGCGGTTGTGCGCAACCGGATGAAGCGGCGCTTTCGCGAACTTGTGCGCGAGGCATTGCCAGCAAATGGTCTGGCGAATCACGATCATATCCTGATCGGGCGCGCAGGCGGTGTGGAGCGCGATTTTGCAAAGATGCAGGGCGAATTGGCGCAGGCTCTCGAACGCGCCGCCAAGGGCAAGGGCGACAAACGCCGCCACTATCCGCTAAAGCGTGGGCGCAAATGAAGCACATTTTCATCTTTATCGCGCGCCTGTGGCAGTGGGGGCCAAGCCGGATTTTGCCGCCCACTTGCCGCTATGCACCCTCGTGTTCGCAATATGCGATTGAAGCGCTCAATAAGCATGGCGCAATCAAGGGTGGATGGTTGGCATTTAAGCGGCTAATGCGCTGCCATCCATGGGGCGGGCATGGCTATGATCCCGTTCCCTAGCAATCCAAGCTGTTATACCTATATAACACAGCTATAGAAGACGATACGGGATTACACTTTGGACAATCAGCGCAATCTTCTGCTCGCCGTGGTGCTTTCTGGCCTGCTGATCTTCGGCTGGGATTTGGCCATGCGCTATTTCTATCCCAATGCGTCCACCGCAGCGCAGGCCGAACAAGCTCAGGCAGAAGCAGCGGCCAGTGGCGGCGATGCCGCAGCGCCCACAGCGGCAGGCGCGGCCAATATCGGTGGAGCTGCATCGCCTGAAACTGCGCCCGTTACTCTCGATAGCGCGCTTGCCACCGGTGGCCGTATCCCGATTGACGCACCGCGCATCGCAGGTTCGATCAATCTGAAGGGCGCGAAGATTGATGATGTGGTGCTCAAAGACCACCGCGAGGCGGTGGCGAAAGACAGCGGCCCTGTGCGCCTGCTCTCCCCGCAAGGCACAGACGCGCAGTATTTTGCACAGTTTGGCTGGATTGGGCAGGGGGCCAAGCTTCCCTCGGCAGACACTGTCTGGCAGGCGCAAGGCACCAAGCTAACGCAAGAAACGCCGGTCACTCTTACGCATGACAATGGCGAGGGGCTAACCTTCGCGATCCAGCTTTCGATTGACGCAAATTACATGCTAAGCGCCAAGCAGAGCGTGACCAATGCAGGCACGGGCGCGGTTGTCGTCCAGCCCTTTGGCTTGATCAACCGCACCAGCGCAAACGCAACGCCGGATGAGTTCATCGTCCATGCTGGGCCGATTGGCGTCTTTGGCGGCACTTTAGAAGATTCGAACAATTACGAAGAGCTTGCAGAGATCAAGACTTTCGAGCCTGCGACGAAGGCTGCATGGCTCGGCTTTACCGACCGTTATTGGCTCTCCGCACTGATACCGGACGAAAACGCAGGCGCGGGCGAGGTGAAGGCCAGCTTCCGCTCTTTGGGCAATCAGCTGTTCCGTTCAGACGTGATCTATGCGCCTGCTACATTGGCAGCCGGCGCCACAGCTGAGCAGACCACGCGGCTGTTCGCAGGGGCAAAGGAAAGCCAGCTGCTCGATGCCTATGCCGACAGCGGGATTGACCAATTCGGCCTCGCGATCAGTTGGGGCTGGTTCCGCTTTATCGAAAAGCCCATGCTGTGGATGCTCAAGACACTGTTCGGTCTTGTCCAGAATTTCGGCCTCGCGATCATCCTGCTTACCGTCATCATTCGCGGGCTGTTGTTCCCAATCGCGAACAAGCAATTTGCCTCAATGGCTGCGATGAAAGCTGTGCAGCCCAAGATGAAAGCAATTCAGGAACGCTATAAGGACGACAAGCAAAAGCAGCAGCAAGAGATTATGGAGCTGTATAAGAAGGAGAAGGTCAATCCGCTCGCTGGATGCCTGCCCTTGCTGATCCAGATCCCGATTTTCTTTGCGCTCTATAAGGTTCTCATCCTCGCCATTGAAATGCGGCACGAGCCGTTCATTTTTTGGCTGAAGGATTTGTCCGCGCCTGACCCTGCGAAAATCTTGAACCTGTTCGGATTGCTGCCGTTTGATCCGCCCGGTTTCCTTGGCATTGGTATTCTCGCCGTATTGCTGGGTGTGACCATGTGGCTGACCTTCCGCCTCAATCCATCGGCAATGGACCCTGTGCAGCAGCAGATCTTCAACTTCATGCCATGGGTGTTGATGTTTGTGATGGCGCCGTTTGCGGCTGGATTGTTGCTCTATTGGGTAACGTCCAACATCCTCACTCTGGCGCAGCAAAGCTATCTCTATTCCAAGCATCCACAATTGCGGGCGGCGATTGAGAAGGAGAAAGAGGAAAAGGCGCGGGCGGCTGCACGCGAGGAAGCCTCGAAGGGATAAGGCTGTGACGCCAGACAATCTGACGCCGGAAGAAGCGCGCGCGCAAGAATTGGCGCAGCGCGAGGCCGCCAAGCTGTTCTCAGGCTCGGTCGAGTTTTTGCTCTCCGCGCCGCAGCTCAAATTTCTGCCCGATCCCACCGTGCCCGAAATTGCCTTTTGCGGGCGTTCGAATGTGGGCAAGTCGACGCTCTTGAACGCGCTGACAGGGCGCAAGGCGATTGCACGCACATCTGTAACGCCGGGCCGCACGCAGGAATTGAACGTCTTTGAAGTGGGTGATCCGCTGCAATTCCGCCTTGTCGATATGCCGGGATACGGCTTTGCCAAGGCTCCGGTGAAAGTCGTCGCCAAATGGAAGCAATTGGTGCGCACCTATTTGCGCGGGCGGGTTGTGCTCAACCGGACACTGATGCTGGTCGATAGCCGCCACGGGCTCAAAGATGTCGACCGCGAGATGATGACAATGCTGGATGAGGCTGCGGTTAGCTACCGCGTCGTTCTGACCAAAGCTGACAAGGTGAAGGCAAGCGAGCTTGCGAAAACGGCTGCGGCGGTGGAGGCAGAGGCGAAGAAGCATGTCGCCGCGTTCCCGCATTTGCATGTCACATCATCGGAAAAGGGGATGGGCATTGCCGAATTGCGCGCGGCAGTTGTCAGCGATGCTCTGGGCTAAAGCGGTCTAGGCTGCGCTATAAACCCATTCCTGAAACATGGGCTCGAGAGACTGCCCGCCTGCCTCTTCCATCGCAGTTTGCAAATCGCGGCTGACAACTGTGCCGCCTGCATGTTTGAGCGTGTAAGCCTTAAGCCCGCGCCAAAACGCCTCATCACCCATCTGCCCGCGCAACGCCGCCATAAACAGCGCGCCCTTGCCATATTGCACTGCGCGCCTTTGGCGAAGCGAGGGATAGCCCCCTTGCCATGTCAGCGGCTTGTCCCATCCGCTCATCTGCAATTGCGCGCGCCTCTCGCGCAGCCGAGCAATCTCCGCATCATAGGCAGGGCGGCCCAGATGTTGCTCTTTCCACGCGATCACCATGAAAGAGGCAATCCCCTCGTTGAGCCAGAAGTCCTTCCACGAGGCAGAGGTCACCGAATTGCCCCACCATTGATGCGCCAGCTCATGCGCGATGACCCATGCGGAGGCGGCATCATCCTTCTCACGCTCCAAATGGCGTTTGCCGATCAGTGAGAAGCTCATCGTTTCTTGCGCCGCAGAGCCGGGCACGAGCAGCTGAGCATATCCGCCTTCAGGAATGGTCATGCCCGCCTTATGCGAAAAGAACTTCAGCATCTTGGGCGTTTGCTTGAAGAGCCGTTTCAATCTGGCGCGCTCGCCCGTTGCATTGAGGTAAGTCAGATTGCCATAGCGGGTTTTCTTCGTTTTTGTGTCGAACGACCCAACCGCAAATCCGAACAGATAAGGCGAGGTCGGCTGATAGCTGCGCCAGCGATGGATGATCGTTCCATCATTGGAAGGAAACTCGGCGCAATGTTCGCCGACGCTCAGCGAAGTCGCGCCCTTGGGCACGTAAAGGTCGATCAGGAAATTGGCTTTGTCGCCGGGGCTGTCTTGCAAGCAAACCATCCAGTCGCAGGCGAAATAGCCCGAATAGACGCCGGTGGGCGTGGTGGTGACGCCGCGCGCGGGCTTGCCTGCAAATTTAAACGTCAAAGTGATCTGCTCGCCAGCCTTGGCCTCTTGCGGCAAGCGGAACGTCAATCCTTGCTTGCTCGATGCAAGATCAACCGGCTTGCCGTTCGCCAACGCGCCCGTGATGTCGAGCGCATTGGGAGAGAAGACCAGCGTTGCAAGCGAGGGCGAAGTGACCTGCAGCCGGATCTTTTGATGCCCTGAAACATAAGTGCTTCGTTGGTTTGGGCGCACATCAGGGCGCAGACCCACCGAATAATCGATGACGTCGAAACCTGCCCCCGGCTCTTGCGCTATGCTGGCAGAGGGTAGCGCGCAAATTCCCACAATCGCGCACAGCATGAACCGCGCTGAGCGCAGGCCCCGTGCAAAAGCAGCTTTAGCTTTCAAACAATTGCCCATCATCGGCCATTGCTTTCAATTCCAGCGCATTGCCCGCCGGATCGCGGAAGAACATCGTCGCTTGCTCGCCCGGCCTGCCTTTGAAGCGCACAGTCGGCTCGATGATGAAGTCCAGCTCTTGCGCTTTCAATCGCTTCGCCGTCTCTTCCCATTCCGCCATCGTCAGCACGATCCCGAAATGGGGGATCGGCACGGATTTGCTGTCCACTGCATTCGCGCCCGCATCTTGTGACGCCTGCTCAGCCAAATGCGCTGTAATCTGGTGGCCGTGAAAGTTGAAGTCGATCCACTTGCTCGCGCTGCGTCCCTCGCTGCACCCCAGAACGCCGCAGTAAAAGCTGCGCGCAGCAGCAAGATCATCAACCGGAAAAGCAAGGTGAAATGGGCGCAATGTCATAATCGGGAAGGTGTAAGCGTTCAGTCTCGGCAGGGCAAATCTAGACAGGGCAAATCTCGACAGACCAAATCTCGACAGACCAAATCTCGACAGGGCAAACATGAATCCCTAGAGCAGCCATTCAGGACGCAAAAGGGGCAAAAGCCAGATGAAGCTCATCTTGGGCAATAAAAACTATTCGAGCTGGAGCCTTCGCGGCTGGCTGGCGGCAAAGCAATCAGGGCTTGCCTTTGAAGAGTTGATCACGCCGATGTTCGGCGAGGACTGGGACGAGCGCGCCGCTGCTGAAGGTTTGCAGCCCAGCTTTGGCAGGGTTCCGATCCTGTGGGATGAGGACAATGTCATTTGGGACAGCCTCGCAATCATGGAATATTTCGCTGATCGTGTGGGGCGCGACCGGTTCTGGCCCAAGGAAGAGGCAGCGCGCGGTATGGCGCGGGCGATGGTCGCTGAAATGCACTCATCCTTCATGTCACTGCGCCGCGAATGCCCGATGAATGTGCGGGCGCGGGCGGCTGTCTCCGAAGTTACAGAGGAAACGCGCGAAGACATTGTGCGCATCCTCACCCTTTGGGCAGAGGCGCGGGCGCGCTTTGGCGCAGGCGGGCCGTTTCTGTTCGGCACTTTTGGCGCAGCCGATATCTTCTACACACCGGTCGTATCGCGCTTCATTACCTATGGCATTGGCGTACCCGGTTTTGCGCAAACCTATATGGAAGCGATCTGGGAACATGAGTGGATGCAGGACTGGATTGCCGCCTCTGAAACAGAGGAATGGGTGATCGAGCAATATGAGATCGAGAGCTGATGCGCGCGATTGCTTTTGCTTTTTTGCTTCTCGCCTTTCCCGCGCCTGCTTTGGCGTGGGGCGCGTTTGGCCATAACACAACCGCCGAGATCGCAGAGGCGAATATCTCGCCCCAATCGCGCGTAAAGATCGCCCGGCTGATTGCAGGAGACACAGCGCTGGGCACGCCGGAATGCCGTATCTATTCGCTCGCCGATGCTTCCAACTGGCCCGATTGCGTGCGCCGCACGCGCTGGCGCTGGGGCTATACTGCTGCTTGGCATTACCGCACCGCGCCCATTTGCGAGGAGTATAATGCGCGCCGCAATTGTGCAGGCGGCAATTGCGTGGTCGCCCAGATCGAGCGCAGCCACAGGATGCTGGCCGATGAAAGCTTGCCTGCGCATATCCGCCTGGAAGCGCTTGCCTTCATGGTGCATTTCGCAGGCGATATTCACATGCCGCTGCATTCGGGCGACAAGAATGATCGCGGCGGGAATGACCGTGAGACGGCTTACGGAATTGTCGAAGGGCTGAATTTGCACTGGATCTGGGACGGGCCATTGGCAGAGCGCGCGATTACCAGCTCTGATCGTCCGACTGTGCGGCGCTATACGCTGGCTGAGCGCGCTGAGCTGGGCGGCGGTGATGCGGCGGAATGGGGCCGCGAAAGCTGGCAGCTGGCGCGCGATTTTGTCTATCCCAAGGCGTTTGACCGCGACCCGTGCGCGGGCGAATTGCCACGCCAGACGAGGTTGTCGCAACAAGACATAGCCGAGATGGTGCCGGTTGCGCGCAGGCGGGTGCAACAGGCGGGCATCCGTATTGCGGCGCTGATCGAAAGCGCCTTTGCACCTGGCCCGCTTGTGATTGAGGAGCCGGGGCGATGAGCACAGCTCTTGATCATGCCAAGGCGCTGATTGCGGCGGAAAGCGTTACGCCCGCGCGCGGCGAGGTCTTCGATGCAATGGAGGCGATGCTCACTCCGCTGGGGTTTGATGTGCACCGCTTTATCGCTGGCGAGGGGGAAGTTGGCACACCGGAAGAGCCGGTTGAGAATTTATTCGCGATCCGGCGCGGACTGGAAGGTTCGAAGCATTTCGCCTTTGCCGGGCATCTGGATGTTGTCCCGCCGGGGCCAATTGGCGGAGAAGGCGGCTGGACAAGCGATCCGTTTGAACCTGAGGAGAGAGGCGAGCTGCTCTACGGGCGCGGCGCGGTCGATATGAAAGGCGCGATCGCCAGCATGGTCGCCGCTGTGGCGGATGTGCCGCAAGAGGCCGGCACGATCAGCTTTATCATCACCGGCGATGAAGAAGGGCCAGCGCTTTATGGCACGCGCGCACTGATCGACCATATGCGCAAGAGCGGTCAAGAACCGGACCTGTGCCTTGTCGGCGAGCCGACTTCGGTCAACCGCCTCGGCGATATGATGAAGATCGGGCGGCGCGGCTCGGTCAATATCTGGATCGAGGTTGAAGGCACGCAGGGCCATGTCGCCTATCCGCATCTGGCCGACAATCCACTGCCCAAGCTGGTCGCTATTCTGTCGGGGCTGGATGCATGGAAACTCGACACCGGAACCAACTGGTTCCAGCCGAGCAATCTCGAGATTACCGAGATCGACGTGATCAATCCGGCGCATAATGTGATTCCGGCCAAGGCCAAGGCGCGCATTTCGATCCGTTTCAATGATCTGCATTCAGGCGCTTCGCTTTCCGAACGGGTGATGGCGATTGCTCAGAGCCATGGCGGCACGGCTAATCCGATCATTTCAGGCGAGCCTTTCCTCACCCCTCCCGGCGAATTTTCCGAGATTATCGCGAAGGCTATCGAAGCGGAAACTGGCGTGACGCCTGAGGCCTCGACCACTGGCGGCACGTCTGACGCGCGGTTCCTGCGCGCTGTGTGCCCTGTCATTGAATTTGGCCTTTGCAATGCAACCATGCATAAGCGCGATGAGGCGGTGGCGATGGATGACCTTGATGCCCTCGCGCGGATATATGCGAATATCGCGAAAGCGGTGCTCGCAAGCTAATTGACGGAGAGAAGCCCGATGCTCAGCGGCTGGTTCAAAATTCCCTTGTGGCAACGCGTGATCGGTGCGCTGATTTTGGGCGGGGTCACAGGCTATTTCTGGGGGCCGGGCGCCGAGAGCATCAAGATCATTGGTGACGTTTTCATTGACTTCATCAAGATGCTGATCGTGCCGCTGATCTTTTTCAGCGTAGTTTCCGGCGTTGCTAGCATTGGCAATCTTGGCCGTTTGGGCAGTGTGGGATGGCGGGCGATTGTGATGTTCCTGATCACTGGACAAGTGGCGGTGATCCTGGGGCTAACCCTTGGCACGATTTTCGAACCAGGCGCTGGGATTGACACCTCTCTGCTACAGAAAGGCGAAACCCCTGATCCGGCCCCGTTTGAATGGCGCGCAATGCTACGCAGCATGATACCGGTCAGCCCCGTCGGGGTAATGGCAGAGGTAAAAGTCCTGCCATTGATCGTCTTCTCTTTGCTGGTTGGGGTTGGCATTCTATTGGCGCGCGGCGATGTAGAAGATGATGACGAGGCGGAGACGGACAGCGGGGTGAGCGGTGCGCGCATGATCGCCAAAGCGTTTGATGGCGGAGCGCTGATTTTCCAGAAGATTACCATTCTCATCATGGAGCTGACCCCCTTCGGCGTGTTTGCGCTGATCGCATGGGTAGTCGGCACGCTGGGGTTGGATGCAGTGGCGGCGTTGGCCAAGCTGGTTGCGCTCAATTATGTCGGCTGCCTGATTGTGATCGGCGTGATGTATGTCAGCATCTTAGCCTTCATTGCGCGGGTCAAAGTTGCCGGATTCTTCCGCGGGATGATCGACGCAATTGCGGTTGCCTATTCCACTGCCAGCTCATCTGCGACATTGCCTGTCACCTTGCGCTGCACCCAGCGCAATTTGGGTGTGAGCAAGCCCACCTCCAGCTTTGTCGTCTCGCTCGGCTCGACCATCAATATGGACGGCACTGCGATGTATCTGGGCCTTGTGACTTTGTTTGGTGCGCAATTGTTCGGCGTGACATTGGGCTGGGACGATTATGCCATCATTGCCTTGCTGGCGACAATCGGCTCAATCGGTGCAGCGGGTATTCCAGGCGGCGGATTGGTAATGATGGGCGCGGTGTTCAGCGCTGTTGGCGTGCCGTTGGAAACGATTGCTTTTGTTGCTGGCGTTGACCGGATCATGGATATGATGCGCACGGCGACCAATGTGACAGGCGATGCTACGGTGACGGTGACAACGGCGAGCATGCTGGGCGAAATTGACAAGGGCGAATTGGCCAGCGCGGATGATGTTTGAGTTCGTTTAATGGTTGAGCCTTGGAGCGATACCGAGAACGATCTGGTCGTTGCTGACTATTTTGCGATGCTCAAGGAAGATGTTGCCGGGAATTCCTACAATAAGGCCGAACACAACCGACTTCTTCAACAAAGAATAGACCGAACTAAGGGGTCAATTGAGTTCAAGCACCAAAACGTAAGTGCGGTTCTTTGCGGGTTCAACGAGCCATGGATTAGCGGATACAAACCCGCCCTGAACTTTCAAAGCTCCTTGGTTGATGCCGTTTGGCGTTGGCTCAATTCAAATCGAGACTGGCTACATCCTAGAACTGTCGTGGATGCCAGCCGTGTCGCTGAAGAGAAGCCACTTTGGATAGGCCCTCCACCGACTCACCGTAATGAGCCACCACCAAGTAATCTTGAAGCGATGAGTGCGCTTGCGCGAAAGTATGACGCGGCAGAGAGAGATGCAAAGAATAGGGCGTTAGGCGAAGCGGGCGAAGAATTGGTTCTCAATAGCGAAAGATTGAGATTGGAGCACGAAGGTCGACTAGATTTAGCCCAGAAAGTGCGCTGGACGGCCAAAGAAGATGGCGATGGGTATGGTTATGACATTCTAAGTTTCGAAGCGAATGGGGAAGATCGTCTTCTCGAAGTGAAGACTACTAACGGCTGGGAATACTCTCCATTCCACATAAGCCGCAACGAACTATCAGTTGCCAACGAACGCAAAGAGCATTGGCACCTCATCCGGTTATGGGACTTTTCAAAATCACCGAAAGCGTTCTCTATTCGACCGCCTTTGGAAAACCATGCACAGCTAACAGCAACCAACTTCCTCGCAAAACTCTTCTAACGCCCCTTAGGCTTCTCCGTCACCTTCTTCCTGAAGCTGCACAGATCGGTCAATTCGCAGCGCCAGCATTCCGGCGTGCGCGCTTTGCAGA
>CAZJAG010000016.1:0-1178 GCA_964543735.1 uncultured Porphyrobacter sp.
ATCCATTACCGCCCGCGCATGGCGATCCGCGAAGTGGGCAAGGCGATGGGGCTTTCCGAAGATGTCACCAGCGCTTTGGCGCGCACCGTATGGGGCGGGCATGGCCGCGAGATTGGCGAGGCGCATGTCGAGGAGATCGGCATGAAGCTGACCGATCCGCACCTTCGCCGCGTGCTTGCTCTGACCGAGCAGATGATCGGAATGCCGCGGCATCTCTCGCAGCATGTCGGCGGTTTTATCCTCACCGAGGGCGCGCTTACCGAGACAGTGCCGATTGGCAATGGCGCGATGCCCGACCGCTCTTTTATCGAGTGGGACAAGGATGATATTGAGGCTTTGGGTATTCTGAAAGTGGATGTGCTGGCCCTCGGCATGCTCACTTGCATCAAGAAATGCCTCGATCTGCTGGAGGAGCATCACGGGCGCGCGTTGACGCTCGCGACTGTCCCGCGCGAGGATCCGGAAACCTATGCGATGCTGCGCAAGGGGGATTCGCTCGGCGTTTTTCAGGTCGAGAGCCGCGCGCAAATGAATATGCTGCCGCGCCTCAAACCGCGCGAGTTTTATGATCTGGTGATCCAGGTTGCGATTGTGCGCCCGGGGCCGATTCAGGGCGATATGGTGCATCCCTATCTCAAGCGCCGCAGAGGGGCAGAACAGGTCGCAATCCCGGCGCCTTCGCCCAAACACGGCCCGCCGGACGAGTTGTCGAGCATTTTGGAGCGCACGCTTGGTGTTCCGATCTTTCAAGAGCAAGCGATGAAGATTGCGCTCGATGCAGCAAAATTCTCTTCGCTTGAGGCCAACCGATTGCGCAAAGCGATGGCAACGTTCCGGTCGCGCGGGATGGTGCATGAGTTGGAAGATATGATGGTAGGGCGGATGGTCGAGCGCGGCTATGATCCGGATTTTGCCGAGCGCTGCTTCAACCAGATCAAGGGCTTTGGCGAATATGGATTTCCCGAAAGTCATGCGGCCAGCTTCGCCCATCTGGTCTATGTCTCAAGCTGGCTGAAATGCCATTTCCCCGCCGCTTTTGCCTGTGCGCTCCTCAATTCGCAGCCCATGGGATTTTACGCGCCAGCCCAGATTGTGCGCGATGCGAAGGAACACGGGGTGCGCGTGCTGCCCGTGGATGTGAATGAGAGTGCGTGGGATAATACTCTTGAATCATTGGG
>CAZJAG010000016.1:1278-28841 GCA_964543735.1 uncultured Porphyrobacter sp.
CCTTCCTCTATCGGTCGCAGGGAGCGGGTGGCACGGCACCGTCAGGACAAATCGCGCTGCGCCTTGGCCTCAGGCAAGTGGACGGCCTGCCCGAACATGTCGCAGCGCGAATGATCGCAGCGCGGGAGACAGGCGGCGCGTTTCATGACGTGCGCGAGCTGCAAGAGCGCGGCAAAGTGCCGCCTTCCCATATCGAACGGCTTGCGAGTGCGGATTGCTTTACCTCGCTTGCACTGTCGCGCCGCCAAGCCTTGTGGGATGCGCGCAGCCTGATTGCTGCGCCTGACTTACCGCTCTTCAAAGCGGCGGAGGAGCGCGATGAGGGCGCAGAGAAAGCGCAAACACAGCTGCCCCACATGCCGCTCTCAGAAGAGGTGGTAAACGATTACCAGACCATGCGGCTGTCCTTGAAAGCGCATCCGATGAGCTTCTTGCGCGCAGATTTGGGCGAGCGCGGTTTTGTGAAGGCCTGTGATCTGCGGGAGCGCAAATTCCGCGAGATGGTGCAAGTCGCAGGCGTCGTCCTCATCCGTCAACGCCCTGGCAGCGCGAAGGGGGTGTGCTTCATCACACTGGAGGATGAGACGGGCGTTGTGAACCTTGTCGTATGGCCTGACCTGATGGCGAAGCAACGACGCGTCATCATGGGCGCGCGGCTGATGGAAGTGAGGGGCCGCGTCGAATATGATGATGAGGTAATCCATGTGATCGCGCATCATCTGACTGATGCGACAGACCGCTTGCACGCGCTGTCCGATGATATGCTCAATGTGCAGACCGCGCGCGCCGATCATGTAAAGCATCCGCTTCCCCACTCGATTCCGGACGGGCGCACTATGTCGACCATGACCAGCGCTGATCGTGCTGCGAAGAAGGGGCCAAGCGCCAGAGACATAATAGACGAATTGCCTGCCGTGAGGGGGCATCCGCGCAATCACCGGATCATTCCCAAATCGCGCGATTTCCACTAGGCTCAAGAGCATGGCCCGCAATTCTTCCGCCCCGCGCTATGATCGCAAATTGTGGCGTTTGATCAGGACATTTCCGCTCTTCTCGCTCCTCGCATTGGCTGTGCTGGGCACGCTTGGCTGGAGCTGGCTCAAAGATCATCCGCAGCACAACCCCTATGCACCGCTCGATTTGCGCGATCCGGTAGGCTGGGCGACGGCGAAAAAACTGGTGGGCCTGCGCGAGGACAGCTCGGCTTGCCGCGCTGTGCTTGACCGCAGCGATGTCGCCTATCGTGCTTTGCCAGCCAGCGGGGAAGGGCCGTGCGCGCGAAGTGACCGAACGCAGCTCTCCGCCTTTCCGCTCAGCCCCGACACGCCCTCGACAACATGTCCGGTTGCCGCCGCCCTAGAGCTGTGGCGCGTGCAAACGCTCGAGCCCGCTGCAAGCAAAATCTTCGGCAGTTCAATCGCGCGGATCGAGCATCTGGGCGCTTTCTCATGCCGCCGGATGTATAGCGACGAGAATGCTCCATGGAGCCAGCACGCCACCGCCAATGCTATCGACATTGCCGGATTTGTGCTTAAAGATGGCCGCACAATCAGCGTGCTGAGCGATTGGAATGGAAGTGCGAAAGAGCAGCGCTTCTTGCGCAATGCACGCGAGGGGGCCTGCGGCGTCTTCGCCACTGTCCTTTCGCCCGATTACAACGCCGCCCATGCCGACCATTTCCACTTCGATCAGGATGATCGCTGGGCTGGGGTGTGCCGCTAAGCCAGACGGCTAGAGCTACTCAGACCGCTTCCATCGAATATCCGGCAGAGCGGATAGTGCGGATAGGGTCCCTCGCGCCATCAATCTCGATTGCTTTGCGCAAGCGGCGAATGTGCACATCGACAGTGCGCAATTCGATATCGCTGTCTGTCCCCCAAACTCCATCAAGCAATTGCCCCCGGCTGAAAACCCGGCCGGGGCTCTCCATCAAGAATTGCAACAAGCGGTATTCGGTGGGCCCCAATTGCAAAGCTTCGCCCCCGCGCGTGACCTTATGAGCGACCGGATCAAGCACGATGTCACCCACTGTGATGCTTTCTCCGGCGAGGGCAGGGCGAATGCGGCGCATTACGGCGGCTACGCGGGCCAGCAACTCGCGCGGGGAGAAAGGTTTGGTGAGATAATCATCAGCGCCCGTATCAAGCCCGCGCACCCGGTCATCCTCGGATTCGCGTGCGGTCAGCATAATAATCGGAACGTGGGCTGTTCCTCTGTCGCGACGCAAACGGCGGCATACTTCGATGCCGCTCGTTCCTTCGATCATCCAGTCGAGAATGATAAGGTCAGGCAGATCCTCGCTTGCAAGCACCATCGCCTCATCACCATCCGCCGTGCAGCGCACGTCATAACCCTCTTTGCGGAATCGGAATTCGAGCAGTTCTGACAGCGCAATATCGTCTTCGACAAGAAGCAGTTTTGCAGCCGACATCGCTGCACCTCCATCCAGTTTTCTGCCCGAAAGCAGCTGACCCCACACCATTATAGGCCACCGGCGCTACATTTTTGTGTCAGTCATCCACATCAGGGGGATAGACACCTGTAGCGGCGAAATGCACCATTTCAGCAACATTGGTCGCATGGTCGCCGATCCGCTCAAGATTGCGGGCCACGAACAGCAATTGTGCCGCGCTCGAAATAGTCGCAGGGTTTTCAACCATATAGCTGACAAGATTGCGGAAAATGCTGTTATAGAATGCATCGACCTTGGCATCTGTCGCGATCACTTCCAAGGCCAGCTTGGGGTCTCGCGCAGCATAAGCGGTGAGCACATCGTGCACCATCTCTCCGGCGAGTTCGCCCATCGCTGGTAGCAGGGTGAAGGGCTCATATTTTTCGCGCCCATCAATGCTGCCAACACGTTTGGCGATGTTCTTGGAATAATCGCCAATCCGCTCAACAACCCCTGCGATCTTGAGCGCTGCGATAACTTCGCGCAGATCATCTGCCATCGGCGCGCGCAGCGCAATTATCCGTACCGCCAACTTGTCGACCTGCATTTCAAGCTCGTCGAGCTTCTTGTCGCGCTCAACCACACCTTCGGCCAGTTCAGTGTCGCCGCGAACCAGCGATTCTAGCGCTTCTTGTATCGCGACTTCGGCCAGCCCGCCCATCTCGCCAATCAGGCCGCGCAGGCGGGTTATGTCTTCATCGAATGCTTTGACTGTATGTTCTGTCATTAGCCGTAGCGCCCTGTAATATAGTCTTTGGTGCGTTGCTCGATCGGATTGGTGAAAATGTCGGAAGTGCGGCCATATTCCACCATTTTGCCAAGGTGGAAGAATGCGGTGCGCTGCGATACGCGGGCGGCCTGCTGCATCGAATGGGTCACGATCACAATCGCATAGCGCTTGGAAAGGTCATCGATCAGTTCTTCAACCTTGGCAGTGGCAATCGGGTCAAGCGCAGAGCATGGCTCGTCCATCAAGATAACTTCAGGATCAACCGCGATTGCGCGTGCGATGCAAAGCCGTTGTTGTTGCCCCCCGGACAAGGCCGTGCCGGAATCGGCAAGGCGGTCTTTCACTTCGTCCCATAGCCCTGCGCGGGTCAGCGAAGTTTCGACGATCTTGTCGAGCTCATCCTTGCTTTCCGCAATCCCGTGAATGCGCGGGCCGTAAGCGATGTTTTCATAGATCGACTTGGGGAAGGGGTTGGGCTTTTGAAAAACCATGCCCACCCGCGCGCGCAGATGGACAACATCCATAGCGTCGGAATAGATATCCTCATTGTCGAGCTCGATCGTGCCTTCAACCCGGGCAGTGGGGATCGTGTCGTTCATGCGGTTTAACGCACGCAGAAATGTCGATTTGCCGCAACCAGACGGGCCGATAAAGGCCGTCACATATTGCGAGGGGATATCGATCGATACATCGTCGATGGCTTTCTTGTCGCCATAATAGACCGACACGCCGCTGGTGCGCATTTTCGCATCGGTTGCGTCAAGATTGGGGTGGATGACTGTCACCATTTCCTCTCGAATCGGTTGCGCAGATAGATAGCTAGCCCGTTCATCAATAGCAGAAAGAGCAGCAAGACGATGATCGCGGCGCTCGTTCGCTCCACAAAGCCGAGGTCAATTTCGTCCGACCACAAAAAGATCTGCATGGGAAGAACAGTTGCCGGCGATGTGAACCCGTCAGGGGGCGAAGCAATAAAGGCGCGCATGCCGATCATCAAAAGCGGGGCGGTTTCACCCAGAGCTCGGGCCATGCCGATGATCGTTCCGGTCATGATGCCGGGCAGGGCAAGCGGGAGCACATGGTGGAAGACCACTTGAACACGCGAAGCGCCAATCGCCAGCGCCCCATCGCGGATCGAGGGAGGCACAGCTTTGATCGCATTGCGGCCCGAGATAACGATGACGGGCATGGTCATCAAAGCAAGCGTCATCCCGCCAATCAGCGGGGCGGAGCGGTAGCTAGGGAAAACAGAGAGGAAGACAGCCAGCCCCAGCAGCCCGAAGATGATCGAAGGGACGGCTGCCAGATTGTTGATCGAAAGCTCGATAAAGTCTGTCCAGCGGTTTTTGGGCGCATATTCCTCAAGGTATAGCGCGGCCAACACGCCAATCGGGAACGCCAGCAGTAGCGTCACAACCATTGTGAAGAACGAGCCTTTTAGCGCGCCCCATATGCCGACTTCTTGCGGATTGGTCGCGTCCGAACGTGAAAGGAAACCCCAGTCCCAATTGCGCTGCAAATGTCCGTCGCTGGCGAGGCGCTGCGCCGCCTTCTGCAATTCAGCTGGCCCGTCCCCAGACAGAGCGGCGGCAAGGTCCGGGCTGGCCGGCAAATTGTAGACATGCTCTTGCCTGAGCAGTGCCGGATTGTCGATCAGTTCAGCGGCCGCGTCTCGCCACGCTTCGGGGCTTAGGCCAGCAGCCGCCTCCGGCCCGATTTTGCTCTCTGCGTAGAAGGCAACAATGTCCCGCATCCCTTGCGATTCGAGCGTTTGGATAGCGCCGTTAGAGGACAAGGACGAGCTATCGCCCGCTATGCCTGCTTCGGAGAAATTGATCGGCACGGCGATCTCAGCACGCTGGAAACCAGCAAGTCCGTTCAGCGTCATATTACCGAGCAAGAAGATCAGTACCGCGACCGAGAACAGGATAGCGGTCAGACCAAGCAGCTTGAAGCGCTTCTCGGCTGCATAACGCTTCTTAAGGCGCTTCTCGAAGGCTTCAGAGCGCGCGTTTTTGGCGACGTTACTCATAAGCTTCACGGAACCTCTTGACGACACGCAGGGCAACAAAATTGAGGCCCAGCGTCACCATGAAAAGCACAAAGCCGAGCGCATAGGCGCTCAGCGTTGCGGGGTGATCGGAACTGTTCTCACCGGTCAGCAATGTGACGATCTGGAAGGTAACCGTCGTCATGGCCTCAAACGGGTTGGCGGTAAGATTGGCCGCAGCCCCTGCAGCCATCACCACAATCATAGTTTCGCCAATTGCGCGGCTGATCGCAAGCATTACGCCGGCGACGATTCCGGGAAGGGCGGCGGGGATCAAAACACGCTTGATAGTTTCCGATGTCGTCGCTCCCATCGCCAAGCTGCCATCGCGCATTGCGCTTGGGACGGCGGCAATCGAATCGTCAGCCATGGAGGAGACAAAGGGGATGATCATCACACCCATCACAAGACCTGCGGCAAGCGCGCTTTCGCTCGACGCATTGCTGATACCAACAGCCGTTGCTGCATCGCGTATCGCTGGCGCCACAGTCAAAGCTGCGAAATAGCCGTAAACAACTGTCGGCACGCCTGCGAGGATTTCCAGCGCAGGCTTGAGCCAGGCGCGCAATTTGGGGCTCGCATATTGGGTGAGGTAAATCGCGCTCATCAATCCCAATGGGATCGCAACGATCATCGCGATGATCGCCCCGATAAAAATCGTGCCCCAAAACAGCGGTATCGCGCCATAGCGCGAGCCATCGGGATTGGCGGCATTGCTCATCGGATCAGGGCCCCAGAATGTGCCGAAGAGAAAATCAATCGGTGAGACGAGGCCGAAGAAACGGACGGTTTCGAAAATCAGACTGGCGAAGATGCCAAATGTGGTCAGGATTGCCACCAGCGAAGCGAGCAGCAAGATACCCATCACGGCGCGCTCGACCTTGGTGCGGGCCTTAAACTCGGGTTTCACACGAAGGAATGCCCATGCCCCGCCGACAAAGGCGATTAGAAGGCTCAGAGCAAGGCCAATCAGATTGTAGCGCAGGATCGCAGCGCGAAACGGTTCAATCAGCGCTTCTGCATCCTTGTTGAAGATAGGATTGCCCTGACCACCCGCTGCCGCTTTTGCTTCTGCGAGGATTGCATCGCGCTGAAACCCTAGCTCAGGCAGTGATTGCGCTGCTGGTGTGGCAAGGACTGACTGGGTGATCAAATTGGGTGATACGGTCAACCAAATTGCTGCGAAGATCAACACCGGTAGTACGATCCAGATAGCGACATACCACCCGTGGTAATTGGGGCGAGCCGCCGCTCGCACGGCATTTTCGCCGCGGGTAAAGCTCCACGCCTTGGCTCGTCCGGCAAGCCATCCTGCTAGGCCAAGGGCCAGAGCAATAAGGAGGAATGTTACCGGCGTCATAAAGCCCGTTTTACTACCCTTTCAGGGGTGACCCTGCTGCGAGCTTCCCGCAAGCGATTCGCGGTCGAAACAAGCTCAGCCAAGCGATGTTCACATTTTGCGACAGTATTATGACGCATCGGCCGCCTCACGCTCATATTTCGGGATTCGCACAATTACGCTTGTCCCTTTGCCTAGCTCGCTTGCAATGTCGAGACGCCCGCGATGACGCTCCACAATATGTTTGACAATTGCGAGGCCCAGCCCGGTTCCGCCCGAGGCTCGGCTGCGGCCGGGATCGGTCCGGTAAAAGCGGCGGGTGAGGTGGGGAATATGCTCGGCAGGGATACCTTCACCTTCGTCAGTGACGCTCAGCCGCGCATGGTCGTTGCGACCTTGCTTGAGCGAAATATGCACCTTTGTATTTTCAAAGCCGTAGTTAAATGCATTGTCGACAAGGTTGCGCACCAATTGCTCGATCTGCTGCGCATCCCCGCGAATCATCATGTTCTTGGCTAGGTCTAGCTTGAGCCGGCTCTTGCGTTCTGTGCCCGCTGCATCTCGTGCTGCACGCTCGATCAGCTTTGTGAGGTCAAGTGGTTCGCTAGGCTGATCATGTTTCTCAGCTTCAACACGAGACAAGGACATCAGATCGCTTACCAGCGATTGCAATCGCTTTGCCTCGCGCTGGATGGTATCAAGAAATTTCTTGGCTGTCGGTGTGTCAAGTTCGTCAGCGCTATCGTTTAGCGTCTCGGCATACCCCAAGATTGACGCGAGAGGAGTGCGCAATTCATGACTGGCGTTGGCCACGAAGTCAGTATGCGCACGGCTGACATCGGATTCGGCCGTTGTGCTGATGAGCTCCAGCAAAGCGAGATCCGTGCCGATGTTCTGAAGATTAAGCTCCCAGCTGTCGCGCCTTCTGATCAAGCCATGGGTTGTGGCAGAGCCGCTTTTCCCTGCTGCAATTAGCGCGATCGCCGAGGGCTGGCGAAACACCAGCCGTGGATCTTGGCCGATGACGTGCCCGCCCAACAGATCGCGGGCGCTGCGATTGGCAGCTGAGATCGTGCCGCGTTCTGTAAGCAAGAGCGGGGTTGCAACTTGCTCGATCAATCCTTCTAAATTGGCGCTTGTAAAGGGTTGATCTCTATTTTTCGGAGGCGGGGCGGGCGGTTCGCTTGTGATCAGCAACAGCGTTCCGATCCACAAGATTGCTACCGCTAGCGAAATCGGAAAGCCTACTCCTGCCGCCAGCAACCCTAGAAAGGTCAGCAGGGCGATCATGATCCCGGCAGTAGGAAAGGCGGAGCCATCATTCATTGCGAGAAGGCCCATAACATAAGGCCGCGACGAGGAAAGCGCTAATGCAGGTGTGGATGAATATGCAACTTAGAGCGCTTGTCGCCTCTGTTTTTCCTGATAGGTTCGCGTCGAAACCTGCATGGAGATTGTGTGTGAAACTTGCCCCATTTGCGCTGGCTGCGACAGCGCTAGCCTTTGCTGTTCCGCTTCAAGCTGAGACGATCCAGCTGAAAGCGGCCGCCATGGTTGATGTGGAAAGCGGGCGCACGGTGGCCAATCCAGTCGTCACTATTGTGGATGGGGAGATTGTTTCAACGGATGCAGGCTTTGTGCCGCAGATGCCTGTCGATGAAGTCATTGATCTGGGGGAGAAGACCATTCTGCCCGGCCTCATTGATATGCATGTGCATCTCACCAGCGATCACGATACGCATGGCTACAGGCGGCTTGCCATTTCGGACGAGCGCGCGACCATTACAGGCGTTGTGAATGCAAAGACGACGCTGATGGCTGGCTTTACAACGGTGCGTAATGTGGGTGCGGGCAGTTTTGGTGATGTCGCCTTGCGCGATGCGATTGCGGAAGGGGATGTGCCTGGTCCGCGCATGTTTGTCTCTGGCCCACCGATTGGAATTACAGGCGGGCATTGTTCTGACAACAATCTGCTCCCGCCAGAATATGAGGCAAAGGGAGAAGGCGTGGCAGATAGTCCTTGGGCTGCACGCGCCAAGGTGCGCTACAATCGCAAGTTCGGGGTCGATCTGATCAAGACATGCTCTACCGGGGGCGTGCTTTCCAAAGGCACGAAGGTTGGGGCTCCGCAATACACTGTTGAAGAGCTGACCGCGCTCACGCAAGAGGCGCATTCGCATGGATTGAAAGTCGCCAGCCACGCGCATGGCTCCGAAGGGATCGTCAATGCTTTGAAAGCGGGCGTCGACACGATCGAGCATGCCAGCTTCATCGATGACGAGGGGATTGAACTTGCACGCAAGAGCGGTGCCTATCTCTCAATGGATATCTATGTGACCGAGTACATTTTGGGCGAGGGCGAGGCGGCGGGTATCTTGCCCGAAAGTCTCGAGAAGGAACGCCGAGTTGGGCAAACCCAGCGCGAGAATTTCAGCAAAGCGCATCGTGCAGGGGTGAAGATGGTCTTTGGGACGGATGCCGGCGTTTACCCGCATGGTGACAATGCCAAGCAGCTTTCGCGGATGGTGCGGTTTGGGATGACCAGTGCGCAGGCCTTGCGCGCGGCAACGGTCAATGCCGCTGATGCGCTCGGGCAAAGGGGCAATGTCGGTGTCATAAAGCCGGGTGCGTCTGCCGATATAATCGCCGTTAATGGCAATCCGCTGGCTGATATTGCGCTGCTTGAAAATGTCACCTTTGTGATGAAAGCAGGGCAAGTCTACAAAAGCGAGTAGCGGCGCGCCTCGAGGGCAAGAAGCGGGGCTTTATGTTCGATAGCAATGAATTCGAAGAAGTCGCGATCAGCGATGAACAAACCGTCGCATGGCCGCGTATTGCAGCGGTTGCGGCAATGGTGGGCTTCTCGCTCCCGACATTTCTAACAGGGCAGGAAGTGGCCAATGCGATGCCGCCATGGCAGGCATTTGGTGCGCTCGCGCTCGGCTCGCTGGTGATCTTTACAATCGGCGGTGTGATTGGGATGATCGGCGCGCGCACGCGGATGAGCTCATACCTTTTGGTGCGGCTTGCCTTTGGCGACACAGGGGCAGGGCTAGTCAATATTGCCTTCGCCATTTCCTTGCTCGGCTGGTTCGGTGTGAACATCAATCTCTTCACCCAAGCGCTGGGACGGCTCTCTGCCGTGATGTTTGACCAGCCATTGCCCGAACTCTTCATGGCGAGCTTTGCCGGACTGTGCATGACCATCACGACATTGGTAGGGTTTAGAGCGATCAATTGGCTGTCCACCGCAATGGTGCCTGTGCTCGCTTTTGTGACGGTTTGGCTGATAGCCAGCGCACTGGGTGAAAAGAACTTTTCCGCTGTGATGACTTCACAAGTTGAGCAATCGCTCACCATCGGCGGGGGTGTTTCTGCCATCGTTGGCGCGATCATTGTTGGAGCGATAATCCTTCCGGATATCACTCGCTTTGCACGTTCATCGAGCGCAGCCGTGGGCACGGCGTTCTTTGCCTATGTGCCGGTTCAGCTCTTCGTCATGGGTGCGGCCAGCCTTGCCGCGGTGCAAGCTCCTGATGCCGAATTTCTCGATATTCTGATCGATTTGGGATTAGGTCTTGGCGCGATCATCATTGTGATTGCAGGCAGCTGGGCGCTCAATTCGCTCAATCTCTATTCAACTGTGCTGAGCGTGAAAGCGACTTTTCCCAAGGTGAACCGCACGGGATTGACGATAGCGCTGGGCGTGCTTGGTGTGGGTTTTGCGATGATGAATATCCTCGATAGTTTCATCGACTTTCTGATCTACCTCTCTGCCGTTTTCGTGCCGGTCGCAGGTGTTTTGCTGGTCGATTATCTGTTCCTGCGGCGCGAGCATTACCGTCTGGAAAATTTGGGAAAGGGGGCTTCAGTCAATACGCCCGCATTTGCAGCATGGGCGCTGGGCGCGGGCTATGCCATTGCCGAGATACAAGGCTGGGTCATCTCTCCGACAGGGTTTGGCGCGATTGAAGCGGCAGCGATCACGGGGGGTGCCTATGCGGTTTTAGCGAGACTTCTTGGCCACTCTACACATGAAGCGGCAAGTGCATAAATGCTCAGGATAGGGATCGACGTTGGCGGCACGCATACCGATGCAGCTTTGCTTGAAGGTGACAGGCTTCTTGCCGCAACCAAAGCCAGCACGAGCGCCGATGTGGTCTCAGGCATAACAGCTGCGTTTGATGCGATATTGAGCGCAAGCGGAGCGTCGGTCGAGCATATCCAAGCTTGCATGATCGGGACAACGCAATTCACCAATGCTGTTATTGAGCGGCGCGAATTGTCATCTGTCGCAGCAATCCGGATCGGCCTTCCCTCTGGCAAGGGCCTGCCGCCGTTCACTGACTGGCCCGATGACATTGCGAGCCCGATTGGCGGGCAAAGCCATATGGTCGCAGGCGGCTATTTGTATGACGGGTCTTTGCTGGCCGAAATGGATGAGAAGGCTGTCGACAAAGCTGTTGCGCAAATCGCTGCTTCCCCCATCCGCAATATCGCCATTTCTTCTGCCTTTGCGCCGCTCAACGCCTCGCCGGAGGATACAGTCGCCGCAAAGCTTCGAGCGGCAATGCCAGATGCGCGCATCACTCGTTCGCAAACGATTGGCGGGCTGGGATTGCTCGAGCGCGAGAATGCCGCCATTCTCAATGCGGCCTTGCTGCCTTTCGCGCACCGCGTGGTCGCCTCTTTTGAAGCGGCATTGGAGCAACGCGGGCTCAATTGCCCGCTCTATATCAGCCAGAATGACGGGACGCTGATGGGGGCCGACTTTGTGAGGCAATTCCCCGCGCTTACCTTCGCATCCGGCCCGACCAATTCCTTGCGCGGAGCATGGAAGCTGACGGGTTTGGAAGACGCGATTGTAGTCGATATCGGCGGGACGACTTCAGACATCGGCGTGTTGCAAGGCGGTTTCCCGCGCGAATCCTATAACATCGTCGACATTGGCGGTGTGCGCACCAATTTCAGGATGCCCGATATTCTCGCCATCGGCGTGGGCGGAGGCAGTGTGATCAGCGATGATGGCAGCCAGATTGGCCCGCATTCGGTAGGCCACAAGCTCTTGACCGAGGGGCTGGTGTTTGGCGGGTCACAATGCACGCTTAGCGATATTGCGGTTGCGGCGGGCACCTTGGATCTGGGTGATGCAAGCAAAGTTGCTAAGCTGCCTCCAGACAAAGTTGAGCGCGCGCTTTCCACGATGCACACCATGCTCAACCAAGCGATCGATACAATGCGGCCCGGCGGGCGCAAATTGCCGGTGATTCTGGTCGGCGGAGGCTCTGTGTTGGTCTCGCGTGATCTGGACGCGGCGACTGAGGTGCATCTTCCTGAAAATGCCGGAACTGCCAATGCAATCGGCGCGGCGATAGCCCAGATTGGCGGCGAGGCAGAGCAAATGCTGTCCTATCGCGATATGCCACGCGAGGAAGCGATTGCGCACGTTACAGATGAGGCAGTGCGGACGGCGCTGGCAGCTGGTGTTGCTAAGGAGAGTGTGCGCACTGCAGATATTGAAGAAACTCCCATTCCTTACATGGAAGAGGGGGCGACCCGCGTCCGCGTGAAAGTGGTGGGCGAACTCGCCTCAGCGCAAGGGGAAGGATAATGGCGCAGATTGCAGCACATGATCTGGATGCGCTGGCGCTGGGGTCAGTCTTTCTTGCGACCGGCGGGGGCGGGGATCCTTACATCCCCAAGCTCATCACAGCCCAAGCTCTCGAGCAATTCGGCCCCGCACAGGTGATTGCGCCAGACGCGCTTGCCGATGACGCGTTCGTTTGTGCGATCGGTTCGGTTGGAGCGCCCACAGTCAGCCTCGAATTGCTGCCTTCGATTGACGAGGCTGCAAAAACGCTTGCTGCCTTTGAAGCGCATCTGGGGCGCAAGGTTGATGCGGTCGCTGCTTTTGAAATTGGCGGCGGCAATTCGCTCATTCCCTTGTTAGCGGCTGCCAGTGCAGGGGTGCCGATGATCGACGGGGACGGGATGGCGCGCGCTTTGCCCGAAGCGCAGATGATGACCTATGCGCTCGAAGGGATCGCTCCCACACCATCTGTAGCCTATGACTATCGCGGCAATGTTGCGCATTTCGACTGCCCCGATCCGCTTGAGTATGAAGGCGTAATCCGCGACCATGCAGTGAAGCACGGCGGAATGATTACAACCGCAGAGCATCCGATGAGTGGTGCCGATTGCAAGCGAGCGATTATTCCGGGCACTTTGTCCTTCGCCGTGAAGCTGGGCAAAATGCTGGCCGAGCATCGCGGGCCTGCTGAGGCCAATGTAGAGCGTCTTGCGCAAATTTTTGACAATAGGATTTACGGCAATTGCCGGATGGTCTTTTCAGGCAAGGTTGCCAGCAAGGCATCTCGCATTGTCGGTGGATATGATGTGGGCGAGGCTGTGATCGAGCCGCTGGATGGCAGTGCCGACAGCTTGAGCATTACCATCAAGAACGAGTATTTGCTGGCCGAGCTTGGCGACGAGGTAATCGCAAGTGTCCCAGACTTGATTGTGCTGGTGGACAGCGAAACATCGATGCCGATCAATGCAGAGCGGTTGCGCTACGGACAAAGGGTCAGCGTGTTTGTGATCGGCTGCCCCGAAGTGTTTCAAACCGAGGAGGCGCTCAAGGTCGTTGGGCCGCGCTATTTCGGGTTCGAGCACGACTACACGCCATTCTCTTGAAACTTGCGGGAGGCCACAGGCTCAAATTTTCAACATTGCGTGCGTTTTTCGCCCGAAACGCCTGCCTGTTGCATTTATGTGACTTTACTCATGCCACCAAATTGGCAAACAGTGTTGCATTGCAACATTATTGCGTCCCATCCAGCCTAATCGGGGGTAAAATGATCAAACGACCAATTTCCAGCCGCACTGTCCTTCTTCTCGCTGCAAGCAGCATGACCATTGCTGGTCAGGCCCATGCACAAGACGCCTCAGATGGGGCAGAAGCGAATGAGGAAGATGCCCCGATCATTGTTACAGGCTCGCGCATCAGCCGCGATCCTAACATTGGCGCGCCTGCTCCGATTACTTCGGTGAATGCCGAGGAAATCCAACAGGCAGGTACGGCTGACGTTGTGGACACGCTTCGCGATATTCCCGCGCTCTCGACATCGACCAGCTCAGAAGGCTCGATTGATGGCGTCTTCTCCCAAGCTGTCGGCCAATCGATCCTGAACCTTCGTGGTCTGGGTTCCAACCGTACACTGGTATTGGTCAATGGCCGCCGCCATGTGTCAGGCGTTGCCGGCGCTCAAGCGGTGGACGTGAACTCCATTCCAACCGCTCTGATCGAGCGGGTTGAAACGCTGACGGGCGGCGCGTCGTCAGTCTATGGTGCTGACGCTGTATCGGGCGTGGTCAACTTCATTCTGCGCGATGACTTTGAAGGTATCGAAGGCAATATCCAAACAGGTATCAGCGCCGATGGCGATGGCTGGCGGATCAATGGGGACCTCACATGGGGCACCAATTTCGCTGATGGCCGCGGTAATTTCGTAGTATCGGGCGAATATGCGCGCGGTGACGAGATCCAATTTGGTGACCGTGCATTCTCGCGCAACAATGGCATCTTTGATGACCAAGCCAACCCTGCGCTGCGCTTCCAAACGGGAGAGCTCAATGCGACAGACACGCCAAACTTCCTCGCCAATGGCGCGGTGCTTGGCGGATTGATCCCAACAACGGCAACCGGCTTTACACCGACAGCTGCCGAACAAGCCTTGATCGACCGGTCGCTCAGCGCGCCGCGCCGGTTCATTGCGACCGACCCGCGTTTCTCGCTTTCATCAGCAGGCGGCATCGTTGCACCAGGCGACATTGGCCTCTCCGATGGTCCGGACCTCAATGGAAATGGTACGCCTGACTGTCTTGAAAGCGCGGTTGGCTTCAACAGCACGTTTAACCCAGGCGCCTTCGGTCTTGCAGGCGGCTGTGCAGTGATCAATGCTGACGGTTCGCTCAGCGTTTATGAAGATGGCGCAATCACCGGACTGTTCAACCAGTTCGGCGGAGACGGTATTCCGAACAATTTCGACCAGAACTCGCTGATCCCCGAGACAGAGCGCTGGTCGGTTAATGCGAACCTTACCTACGAGTTCTCGCCATCGGCAGTCCTCTTCGCCGAAGGTAAGTATGTCTCGAACTCTGCAGAGTTTCAGGCGCAGCCCAACACCTTTTACGATCTGCTGACGATCCGCGATGACAACCCGTTCATCACGCCCGACCTGCAGGCATATGTCGCCCCATTGTTCTTCGGCGGCGGTGATGGCCTCTACATCACCCGTGACCCGGCTGACCTTGGCCCGAACCGTGACCGCAACGAATTTGAAACATGGCGCTTTGTCGGCGGCGTGCGCGGAGAGCTTTCCGAGCATTTCGATTATGAAGTTGCAGCGAATTATGGCCGCTTCACGCAGAAATCGTTCGACCGCAACCGCGTGATTTTGGATCGCTTTTATGCCGCGATTGATGTGACGACGGATGCTGCTGGTAATCCGATTTGCCGGTCAGATATCGACCCGACGGCTCCGGCGACCACGCCGTTCGGTATTCCGGCAGGTGATCCTGGCTTCTTCACCTTCAATCCGGGCGATGGCTCGTGCCGTCCAGCCAACATTCTTGGCGGAGTGGGTGCGATCAGCCAGGATGCGATCGACTTTATCACCACGACCGTTCGCAATGAATTCCAGCTCGAGCAGCTGGTCTTTAGCGCAATTTTCACTGGTGATACCGGCGGCTTCCTTGAACTTCCGGGCGGTCCAGTGGGCGTCGCTTTCGGTGCAGAATATCGCGAGGAGCGCTCCGAATCCGAATTTGATCCACTGGTGCGGGGCGTTATTCCGGTGACCACGCCGGATGCGACGCAAGGCGATCTCCTTCGTAACCTTGGCTTTGCGCAAAACTCGCTGGTGTTCGATCCTGCCTCGACCATCAACAATGCGGGCGGAACCTACAGCGTCTACGATCTGTTCGCCGAGGTTCGCTTGCCGATCCTTTCCGGTGTTTCCTTCGCTGATACACTTGAGTTGAGTGCAGCGGCGCGCTTCTCAAGCTATTCGACGGTGGGTGATACATTCACTTGGAATGTCAGCGGTCTGTGGGCTCCGGTGGAGGATATCCTCTTCCGTGGTACATATGCACGGGCCGTTCGGGCTCCGAACATCAACGAGCTGTTCAATCCTGCACAGGGCGCATTCTTCCGTCCGGTTGATCCATGCGATGCAGGTAACCTCGTTTCCGGCACAGACCCTGCTTTGCGTCAAGCTAACTGCGAAGCGCTGTTTGCCTCGATCGGGTTTGACCCGACGTTGGGGTCGGGGACATATTCCTATGTTGATCCGCTTACAGCGCGTTTCTCAGGTTCGGTCAGCGGCAACCCTGATTTGGACGAGGAAACTGCAACGACCTGGACTGTTGGCGCCCAGCTGACGCCAAGCTTCCTGTCAGGGTTCATCTTCAGCATCGATTATTACAACATCGAGATTGAAGACGCGATCAACGCCGTGAGCGCGCAGGATATCGTCGACAATTGTGTCGACAGCGCATCGATTGCCAATGCGTTCTGTACGCTGGTTGATCGCAACCCGGCCAATGGCGGCTTCACCTTCCTGCGTCAAAGCTCACTGAACTTTGCGCGTCAGGAAACCGCCGGTGTTGAAGCTTCGATGCAATATCGCGCGGAGGTTGGCCCTGTTGGCCTGACGTTCAACGCTTCGGGAACTTGGGTCGACAAGCTCAACAACTTCTTCGATCCTGCAGACCAGACGCTGGTTGATCCCGAGCTTGGTGAGTTGCAGCGTCCTGAATGGGCTGGTCGCGGCGCCGTTACGGCAGACTTCTCGGGCTTCAGCCTGACATGGTCGACGACCTATCTCGATGCACAGGGCCTGCGCGCTGTTGAAATCGAAACTGTGGGAGACACAGGCACAGATACGTTCAGCCGTGCCAATGGCCTTTCAAGCGACGCCTTCATCCACGATATTTCGTTCAACTACGAGTTCAGCGATAATATCGACATCTATGGCGGCGTGAACAATGTGTTCGATCGTCAGCCATTTGTGACCGAGCAAGCCTTCCCGGTTAGCCCGGTTGGCACATTCTTCTTCCTCGGGGCGCGCGCTAACTTCTAAGCGCCTCCCTAGGTAGAGAACGGCAAAGGCCGGGCGAGCTGAGCGCTTGTCCGGCCTTTTGCTTTTGTAGCTGCGTGTCAAAGGCGCAAATGAGCGATCGGCGAGGGATGAGGTTCGCCATTGTTCAAAGATGTATGGAGGGCGCCAAAGAAAACGCAATGCACCGCGGCGTCTCTTCGGAAAGAGACTTGTGGTGACCCCTACGGGAATCGAACCCGTGTTTCAGCCGTGAAAGGGCCGCGTCCTAACCGCTAGACGAAGGGGCCATTCGCAAGTGCGAGACGCGCCTTTAGGGGGGCTGGAAAGACCGGTCAACCCCTGCAATCGAACATTCGCCAATCAATCGGCAAAAGCGGCATCTTCCAAGTGCAATTCTGCTTGCGGACGGTTGCCCCAATCATCGATTTTTGCACGGCCTGCCAGATAAAAGCGCCGCCCATGCGAGCGATGCAGAAGCGTTTGCGCCATCTCGGTCTCAGCCGCCCTAAAAGCAATCGCTTTGAGCGAGCGACCGTCTTCTCCTGCAACAATCAGCCGCAAGTGGTCTTTACCCACGATATCGGCTTTGACGATGCGGACAGGCCCAACAGCCACTCTTGGGCCCGGCCAGCCGACGCCGTAGGGGCCAGCCTTGTCGAGCGTATTGACCAGTTCAGGTGTCAACCCGCCAGGAGCGAGCGAGAGGTCGAGCTGCATCTGTTGATTGAGCCGTGCGCGTTCAACATCGCGCGCCAACCTTTCGTCAAGGAAGGCAGTGAATTCGGCCAGCCTGCTGCTCTCAATCGTAAGCCCAGCCGCCATTGCATGACCTCCGCCAGCAACCAGCAAGTCCGCCTCGCGCGCAGCGATAATCGCAGCGCCCAGATCAACGCCGGAGATTGATCGGCCAGAGCCTTTGCCCGTGCCATCGCTTTCGTCCAGAGCGATGATAATCGAAGGCTTGCCGGTCTTTTCCTTGATCCGTCCAGCGACAATTCCGATCACGCCGGGATGCCATCCGCTGCCTGCAATCACTTGCACGCTTTGGTTGTGCTGCGCTGCGATTTGCGCTTCGGCGGCTTCTTGCACCTCGCCCTCGATTGCGCGGCGGTCTTCATTGAGCGAGGAGAGTTGCTCGGCAATTTCGCGCGCTTCATCAGGATCGCTCGTCGTGAGTAAGCGCACACCCAATGTCGCCTCACCCACTCTTCCGCCAGCATTAATGCGGGGGCCAAGCGCAAATCCCAGATCGCTGCATTGCGGAGCGCGTTTCAACCGGCTTGCATCAATCAATGCTGCCATCCCGATCCGCTCTCGCCTCGCCATCACTTTGAGGCCTTGCGATACGAAGGCGCGATTGAGCCCGTGGAGCGCGGCCACATCAGCCACCGTGCCCAATGCGACCAGATCGAGCAAGGCCATCAAATCGGGCTCATTGCGGCTCTCGAAATAGCCTTTGCCGCGCAGGTTTCGCACCAAGGCGATAGCGAGCAGGAACGCGACACCAACAGCGGCTAAATGACCATGTGCGGCGGCTGTGTCATTCTCATCCAAACGGTTCGGATTAACGAGGGCAGAGGCCACAGGAAGCTCAGGCGCACATTTGTGGTGGTCGACCACGATAACCTCGACATTCGCGTCTCTGGCCTGCTCAAGCGCTTCATAGGCCATTGCACCGCAATCGACGGTTACGACAAGCGAGGAGCCTTCCTCGCCCAGTTTGACCAATGCTTCACCCGACGGGCCGTATCCTTCCAGCAAACGATCGGGAATGTAATATTCTGCCGTGCTGCCCAATGCTCGTAGCAATTCTACCATCAGCGCTGCGCTGGTCGCTCCATCGACGTCATAATCGCCGTAGACTGTGACTTTCTCGGCATTGAGAATGGCCTGTGCGATCCGCTCGGCGGCGTTCTCCATATCCTGAAATTCGGCCGGATCGGGCAGAAACTCGCGCAAGGTCGGCGCAGCATGGCGCGCTATGTCATCTGCTTCTACGCCGCGGGTCAGCAGCAATTGAGTGAGGATGTCATTGTCGAGCGAGCTTGCATCCTGGCCGCATTCCATCGCGCTGCCGCGCCATGCCCATGCCTTGCCCGAAAGCGAGCTTTCAACGCCAAGAACGGATGGAAGCGTGCGAGTTGCCATTCGCGCAGAGTAGGCGCTTTGGGATAGAATGGATAGCCGGGCTGAAGCGTAATCGACAATGTGCTAAGGCTGTGCAGAGCTCATGGAAGACAAGCATCTCCTCATTGTATGGCACAGCCGCACGGGTGCAAGCGAGGCGATAGCTGTTGCAGCGGCGAGAGGGGCTGGAGCGGGCGCGCGGCTTTTAAAGGCAGAGGAGACGCAGCCCGACGATTTGCTTGATGCCTCGGCCTATCTTTTCATTTGTCCTGAGAACCTTGCGAGCATGAGCGGAGCGATGAAAGAGATGTTCGACCGGTGTTATTATCCGGTTCTCGGCAGGATAGAGGGCCGCTCTTACGCCACTATCATTGCAGCGGGCAGCGATGGTGAGGGCGCTCAACGCCAGCTTGACCGGATTGCGACAGGGTGGCGGTTGAGGCGAATTGCCGAGCCGCTTATCGTCAACTTCTCTGCCCAGACGCCCGAAGAAATACTCGCCGACAAGCATTTAAATGACGCACAAATTCAGAAGTTTGGAGAAATTGGTAGATCTTTAAGCGAGGGAATCCGGCAAGGAATATTCTGAATATTCATAATAATTTATTATTCGCTCTGGACGATTTGCGAATTTCAAGTCAAAAGTAGCAAGCTTGAAAGGTGGGTAATTATAGCAAGGGAAACCGCCAGTAATAATACATGGCGCGAGAGTGACCATGGGCTTCTGATCCTGTTTGCTAAGGGCAGAAGGCCAGACCGCTCGGCCATCAGCAAATGGGCTGCAAGCCATTCTGGAACCACGCTCAGCTTTGATCCGGCTGAAGGGCATCGTTCCAAATCTGCACTGGCAGCAAACGATCGAGCGCAAGATGTCATCGAAGCGCAGGCTGATACAGCTCAAGAGGGCGTTTGGGTTGAGCTGCTGCGAGACGGTCTAACATTCAACCTTGAAGGATTGGCTCCGGCTTCGTCGGTCGAGCTTCCCATGATCGAAAACCACTTTGATTTTGACCGTGCGCTGACGTTCACTGGGCATGAAGCTTTGCGCCTCGTCCCAAGCGATCATTTGCGCGGCGCGGAAGCCAGCTTGCCGGTTCTACGCGTGGCGGCGGGCCTGCTGCGCGATATGCTACTCTATTTCGATGAGATTGAAGCGGTGGTGTGGCCACCATCCAGCAGTGTCATTGGCAAACGTTTCTTTGAATCCACTGTCACCGCTTGGTTGGAAGGAGGCGCTTTTCCAGCGCTTGGGCTAACCGCATTCAAGCAAGTTATGGATGGGGGCTTGCAAAGCGTTGGGCTCGATTATCTGATCGGGCAGGAGCTGCGGATTGAACCTCCACTAAGTACCGACAAGGTTGAAGCGACGCGGCTTGCGATAAGGCTTGTGAACCAGCTTGTTCTGGTTGGCGGCATTGAAGATAGCGAGCGGGTGGTTGCGCCAGATGGTTCGCGGCTCGTCATGCGCCCGTCTCGTAATGGCAATTTTGTGAGGGTGTGGAAGGAATAGCATGACGGGGCGAGTGGCAACATCACTAGCAACAATGCCGAGCACGAAGCGCACGGCCCTGTCATTCCGCTCGATCAACCGGCGCGGAGCCCCTGAATACGATCCCGGCCTGCAACGCCATCACCTGCTTCCCCGGCAATTGCTGGGGAAGAATTGTTTCGGCACGATGTTCGGCGCGATCGGTCGGCGCAATGTGGGCTTTGACGATTTCCGTTCGAACGGATTGCTTCTGCCATGCAAGGAAGATACCGCGATCCGCCTTTGCATGCCGCTCCACCGCGGTCCGCATCGCGCCTATAATGAGATGGTCATGTCCCGCGTTGGGCAGATTGAGAGCGACTGGTCGCATTGCCGCAATGATGACCCAAGCCGCGCGATCGAAGACGCCTTGTTCCGTCTCTCCCTGCTCCAGTCTGCGCTGCGCAAGAGGTTGCTTGATGACCGCCGGCGGATCATACTCAACCGCAAGGATCCGGTCGGTTCAGGTTATGATTTTGACGAGCTGGACGCGATGGCAGACGCCTTGTGGGACGCGACCTGACCGCGCCTCAGCTAGGCCATGCGGTATAGGCTGACTTCGCATCAAGCGCGGCCTTTGCCTCGTGATATTCACGCTCGAACCGCGCGACCATATCTTCAACCGTGCCGACAGACTTTACCGCGCCAACGCCTTGGCCAGAGCCCCAGATGTCTTTCCAGGCCTTTGCCTTGGTATTGCCGCCAGAGCCAAAGTTCATCTTGGACGGGTCACTCGTTGGCAGATTGTCTGGGTCTAGCCCCGCATTTTCGATGGATGAGCGCAGATAATTGCCGTGCACGCCGGTGAACAGATTGGTGTAGACGATGCCGTCTGCCCGCCCATCGACAATTCCTTGCTTGTAGCCTTGGTCGGCATTGGCTTCTTCGGTGGCGATAAAGGCGCTTCCGGCATAGCCAAAATCTGCACCCATCGCTTGCGCGGAAAGGATCGAATAGCCGTTGGCAATCGAGCCGGACAGCGCGACAAGGCCGTCAAACCACTCGCGGATTTCCTGCATCAAGGCAAAGGGCGAGGTGGAGCCTGCATGGCCGCCAGCGCCCGCTGCCACGGGAATAAGCCCGTCTGCGCCTTTCTCGATAGCTTTGCGAGCAAACCGGTCATTGATCACATCATGCATCGTGATCCCGCCCCAATTGCGCACCGCATCGAAAATTTCGGTGCGCGCGCCCAGCGAGGTGATGACCATGGGAACCTGCCACTTCTCGCAAGTTGCCATGTCAGCCATCACGCGGTCATTGGATTTGTGGACGATCTGGTTGACGGCAAAGGGCGCTGCGGGCTTGTCAGGGTTCTCGCGATTGTGTTTGGCAAGTTCCTCGGTGATCTGATGCAGCCATTCATCCAGCAATGTTTGCGGGCGCGCATTCAATGCCGGAAAGCTTCCGATGATCCCTGCCTTGCACTGCGCGATCACCAGCTCCGGTCCTGATACGATGAACAGCGGCGAGCCGATCAGGGGAAGGCGCAGGCGGTCAAAAGGGGCGGGAAGGCTCATCATTCACTCCGTACATTCGCATTTCTTGAGCGCGCCCATTTGCATCCCTTAGAGCCCTTGTCGAGCAGCGATTTTAGCAGGGGAATGGCAATGCGGGGTTGCCGTAGCGTCAGATGCGTTAAAGCAAATGCTCCACACTGTAGAAACGCGCTGCATTGCCCGCATAAAGCGCGGTTTTCTCATCCGCGCTGGCATCGGCTGTAATCCGCTTAAACGCGTTCCACAGCACCGGATAAGTCGCGCCCCAGCGATCAACGGGATAATTGCTTTCAAACATGCCGCGTTTGGTTCCGAAAGCTTCGATGCAGGTCTCGATATAGGGCTTCCACATGGCCGCGAGTTCCTCTGAACCAACGCCAGCGGCCGGACCTTCGGAAGGCATGTCGCAATTGTGCATCGCCAGCCCGCCCAGTTTCACCACCACATTCTCGCATTTGCCAAGCTCAAGAATGTTATCGCGCCAGATGTCAAAGCGCTCCTCCAGTTTGCCCGTATAGCTCGCATTGCCCAGCGGCGTTCCGCAATGATCGAGGCAGATCGGCTGATCGGGGAAGGCGCGCGCAAGGTCGATCACATCGGGCAATTGTGGCTCCAGTATCCATGCGTCAAATGTCAGCCCCATTTTGCCCAGATGCTTGAAGCCTTCGCGGAAAGTGGCATCGCGATAGAGTTCAGGCGGAGCATGGAAGGGCGGGCCGAGAACCTCTGGGTCAGCGTCCCAAGCCCCTTGATGACGGATACCTTTGAAGCGGCCATTTCCAGCGGCGATAAGAGCCTCCAGCACGGGCGCAGCTCCATCTCCGAGCAGCAGGTTCGCATGGCCAACAATCCCGGCACATGCGCGGGTCTCTCCATACAGCCCGCTGGCCGATTGCGCCGCCACGCCATTGACATACTCAACCTCGCCAACAGGTTTCATATCGTCACTGCGCGATGCATCGTAGAACGCGCCGCATTCCATGAAGACAGTGCCGATAATATTGTGGCCGGTCTGAACGTCCTCGTGGAATTGATCGAAAGTGTAATGTGCTGCGGGAACAAGCGTTTCAAGAAAGCGATGGCGCGGTTCGGGAAAAGCAGGGAGAAGCGGGCGCAGATCCCACAGATGGTGGTGCGGATCGATAATTGGCAGGTCCGGTTCTAGGATGGCTTCGGTCATGGTTTTGTGCTCTCCCGTCTTTTGCGCTGTCACTCTTGGCTGCCGCTCTTGTAGGAGACACATGAGACACTGTCTAAGGGAGAAAAGCCTGCGGGGTTTGATGGAAATTCTCGCGCTTTGTTCTGGCCGCGCGATACCGGGCAGAAAGGCGATGCAGGAAAGCGGCAGATGGAGGCATGGTCAGTCCTCAAAAGCGACTGATTCCGTAAGGTAAATTTGCGTTAGCTTTGATCCTGTGTATGCTCATAATGCAAACACAACAGGAGAGTCGCCATGCGCAAGCCAACCCGTCGCCATCTATTTTTGGGCACAACTGGGGCGCTTGCAAGTGTATTGGCATTTACTCCGGTGGCAGCGCCGCTTTCCGCTCAAGATCAGGCGGATGAGGACGAATATGACGCGGCAAGTACGGTCATCGTTACGGGCGCGCGGGTCAGACAGGGCGGCGCGCAGGATATCAAGCACTTCCGCTCGGTCTCGCTTAACGGAGAAGCGGCGGATTTGCCTTATGCCTCCTCTTTCACCTTGGAAGGATTGCTGGGCGAACATGATTTGACGCTGCCTGCGCTTGCAGCTTGCGAGAAGCTGTTCTGCATTAATGCGCAATCCATGGCGGCCAATTTGCCGTCTGAACCAGCGAGCAGTGTCTTTGTCGGGCTGGGTTTTGAAAGCGGCGTTGATGCCGAGGCTTACAAGCAAACCCCCATCAGCCTAATTGCCGTGGTCGATCGCTCCGGCTCGATGAGCGGCAAGCCTTTACAGCGCGTCAAGGAAGGGTTGCACGCAGCGCTTGGCCAGATGCGCGACAATGACCGGATCGGGATCGTGATCTATGGCAGCGATACGCGCGTCCATATGCCGGTGATGGATGTGGCGGGCAATCGAGAGCAAATCTTAGCTGCGATTGACAATATTACGATCAATGGCGCGACCTATATGGAGGCAGGGCTCAAGCTGGGATACCAAACCGCCTTTGAAGAGCTCGAGCGCAGCAATGGCAAAACGCGGCTAATGCTGTTCTCCGATGAAAACGCCAATGTCGGCAACACGTCGCCGGAAGGATTTATGGGGCAGGCCTCGCGCGGAGCAGAGGCGGGCATTGGCCTCACCTCTATTGGTGTCGGACGGATATTTGACGGACGACTGGCGAAGAAAATCTCCAGCGTGAAAGGCGGCAATCTGTTCTTCGTTGACCGTGAAGGCGATGCGGGCAAATTGTTCGAGCGCGAATTCTTCAATATGATCAGCGAAGTCGCGCGCGACATCGAAATCAGCATTGATCCTGCGCCCGGCTACAGCGTGGCCAGCGTCTATGGCGTCCCCGATGACATCCTTACCCGCCGCGAAGATGGCACAGTGACCGCCACGATTGGCAGCGCGTTTCTCTCGAGCAATGGCGGCGGCATTTTCGCCAGTCTGACAGGCGCGGGCAGCGCAATCTCTCCTGCCAGCATTTCGATTTCCTATACCGATGCGCTCAATGGCGAGCGTGGCAGCGATAATGTGCAGCTTGGCTCGATTGATGCCTCACCGCCTGCCAATCTGCGCCGCGCGCAATTGCTGGTCGATCAATACTCGTCCGTGCGCAGCGCACTTGCCGCTTACCATGCGGACAAAGATCCGTGGGCAGCGCAAGCCCAACTGACTGAACTGGAAACGCGGATTGCTTCATCGGGCCTTGAAGGGATGGATGATGAGCTAAAACTGGTCAGCGGATTGCGCGAAACAGCGACCCGGCAAGTCGCGATTTTCAACGATCCTGCCCAGCGCAAAATGCGCGAGATTATCGGGGCTTGGAAAGTGCTCGCCCATCGCGGAGTGGATGACATCAGCCGCGGCGATCTGGTCGAGATTACGGATGACGGCAGCTTCATCACCGAGGACAAGCGTACCGGTGACGAAATCTATCAGGACTATGAAATCAACGAGCGCCAGATCCACATCAAGGATGGCAACAAATTGGTGATGTATTACCGCGTGAACGGCAACCGGCTGCGGATGCGCAACAGCGTGGATGGCACGATGATCTTGCTGGAGCGTGACGAGAGCTAATGCGTTCCGCTAGGCATCCGCGACCACAGCACTATTCGCTGCGCTGAGCACTGCGCGCACGCTGGCGGTGGCAACGTCCTCGTCGATTCCGCAAGCCCAGATCGAGCGGTCTTTGCTGGTGCAATGGAGGTAGGCTGCGGCGCGTGCATTGCGGCCTGTGCCCAATGCATGCTCGGAATAGTCGAGCACTTTCAGCTCTAGCCCGAAATTCTCTTCAATTGTGGTCACAACGCTTGAGATCAGGCCATTGCCGCGCCCGCTAACCGATTGTTCCTTGCCCTGCACAGCGATGGTGCCAGCAAAAACCCGCGTGCCATCAGATGTGCGGCTTTCTTCATAGCGCAGCAGCTGGAAATGGCGGTCAGGCGTCTGGACATGATAGGTGCGTTTGAAGGCTTCCCAAATATCGTCCGCATTCAGCTCGCGCCCCAGTTCGTCAGCCATTTGCTGGACATGGGGGCTGAAATCGGCCTGCATTTTCTTGGGCAGCTTGAGGCCTTGATCCTGCTCCAGAACCCAGGCAAATCCGCCTTTGCCGCTTTGCGAATTGACGCGGATGACCGCTTCGTAATCGCGGCCCAGATCAGCTGGATCAACCGGCAGATAAGGCACCCGCCACAATTCGTCATTCTGCGCCTCTTGAGCTGCAAAACCTTTTTTGATCGCGTCTTGATGCGAGCCTGAGAAGGCGGTGAAAACAAGCTCCCCGCCATAGGGATGGCGTTGGTGCACGGGCAGTTCGTTGCAATATTCGACCGTCTCGATCACCCGGTCAATATCGGAGAAATCCAGCTGCGGATTGACGCCTTGTGTGTACATGTTGAGCGCCATCGTGACGAGACAGCAATTGCCCGTCCGCTCGCCATTGCCGAACAGGCATCCCTCAACCCGGTCTGCGCCGGCCATCAGGCCAAGCTCAGCCGCCGCGACACCTGTCCCGCGATCATTATGCGTGTGAAGCGAGATCACAGCAGCGTCACGATTGGGTAGATTGCGGCAGAAATATTCGATCTGGTCAGCATAGATATTGGGCGTTGCCGCCTCGACCGTAGCAGGCAGATTGAGGATGATCGGCTTTTCAGGAGTTGGCGCAAGCACCTCCATCACCGCCTCACACACTTCGATCGAAAAATCGATCTCGGCGGTAGAGAAAGTTTCGGGCGAGTATTGGAAATGCCAATCCGTGTCGGGACGCTCTGCGGCACAATCGCGCATGATCCGCGCGCCGTCGGCAGCGATTTGTTTCACATCAGCCTTGCTCATGCGGAAGACGATATCGCGCCATGCGGGAGAGACTGCGTTGTAAAGGTGGACGATTGCTGCGCGCGCGCCTTCCAGACTGTCAAAGCTGGTGCGGATCAGATCCTCGCGGCTCTGAGTGAGGACCTGCACCATCACGTCATCAGGAATGCGGCCCGAACGCACGAGCGAGGAGATAAAGTCAAACTCGGTTGCGCCAGCGCTGGGGAAGCCGACCTCAATCTCCTTGATACCAACGCGCACAAGCTCGTCAAAAAAGCGGTTCTTCTTATGCGCATCCATTGGATCAATGATCGACTGGTTGCCATCGCGCAGATCGGTTGAGAGCCAGCGCGGCGGCGCGGTGATCGTGCGGCTTGGCCATTGCCGGTCGGGCAGATCGATTTGTGGGAAAGCGCGATATTTGCGCGACGGGTCGCTCAACATAGATGATGCGGCGGTATTTTCAGAAGATGACATAGTCGGGCGTGTGCTCTTAGCGATTGGAATGTGAGAAGGCGTTTGCTTTGATCCCTTGAGCGCCCTTTGCGCACCTGATGCGGGATGCGCGCCAGCCTACGCCCAAGGGCGCATAAGTCGCTGTAGGTGGAGCCGCTGCGATGTCATGCTCACAGTCTTGCTGGAAAAAAATCGACATTGCAACCATGCCATGTGTAATCTTTTTCCGTTTCGGAGCGAAAGACAGTGCAATCGACCAAAAGGAGATGGAACATGAAGAATGTGATTATTGCAGGCGTGCTTGGTCTTTCGCTGGCGGCTTGCTCTGCTGAGCCTGCTGCTGACAATGGCGCGGCTGATACAGTGGAAGCGACGGTTGCCAGTGCAGTCACTGATATTGGCGGCGACCCCACCGGCCCTATCTATCGCGAGAGCAAGGGCGATGTGCTGGCCGTTTCAGGCTATGACACGGTGAGCTATTTTGTCGGTGACGGCGTGCCTGTGAAAGGTTCGGAAGATCATGTCGTGCGCTATCAGGGTTACGAATATCGTTTCGCCAATGCCGAAAACGCGGCGACCTTTGCTGAGAACCCCGATCAATACGCCCCTCAATATGGCGGCTATTGCGCTTGGGCGATCGGCGCAAATGACGCGCTCGCACCGGGTGATCCGGAAGTTTACGAGATCGTCGATGGCAAGCTCTATCTGAATTTTAACGAGCAGGTTCAGACGAACTGGCAAAAGGATATCCCAGGCTTTGTCGCCAAAGCGGACACGAACTATCCAACCC
>CAZJAG010000016.1:28941-30786 GCA_964543735.1 uncultured Porphyrobacter sp.
TGGCAAAAGGATATCCCAGGCTTTGTCGCCAAAGCGGACACGAACTATCCAACCCATTCGCCTGACGAGCATTATCAGGACTAATCGGACGGGAAAAATCCGCTGGGCGGGCTGGCTTGCAAGAGCTGGCCCGCTTTTCGTTTGAAGGCGAGTTTTAACGCCAGCGCAAGCGGTCTGGGCGTAGCTGATCAACCGAGGTGACGCCCATCAGCTGCATTCCGCGCTGGATTTCATCGGTCAATATAGTCAGCGCGCGATCAACGCCTTCCTCGCCTGCCGCGGCAAGCGCATAGAGATAGAGCCTGCCGCCCGATGCGGCTGTCGCGCCGGCACACATTGCTTTCAATGCATGAGTACCGCGTCTGATCCCGCCATCACAGATTATCTCGATCTCGCCGCCCACCGCATCGACAATCTCGCGCAGCTGATCGAACGGCGCGCGGCTGCCATCAAGCTGTCTGCCGCCATGATTGGAAATCATGATTGCATCTGCGCCAATCTCGACCGCGCGGCGCGCATCGCTGGCACTCATCACACCTTTGAGGACGAACTTTCCGCCCCAGTCAGAACGGATCTTCGCAGCCGTGTCCCAATCCATCGACGTGTCGAGCATGGTGTTGAAATATTCTGCAATGCTAACCGCTTCGCTCGACCCCTCGGCCACATGCGTATCGAGATTGGGTAGGCGGAATTTCTCGCGCAGCAGATAGTCGAGTGTCCATCGCGGACGGGTGGCATAGCTCCATATGCTGGCAGGGGAGAAGCGGGGCGGGGTGGTGAAACCCGAACGCAAGCAGCGCTCTCTCTTGCCCGATACAATCGTATCCACCGTTAGCGCCAACGCATCGAATTGGGCTGCCTGACAGCGCTCGATCATGCTGGCGTTGAGGCCCTTGTCCTTATGGACATAGAGCTGGAACATTTTGGGGCCACAGGTCAGCGCGGCAATTTCTTCAATCGAGCGTGTTGCAAGGCTGGAAATGCCGAACCATAGTCCGTGTTTCTCCGCCGCTTTGGCAACCGCTGTCTCGCCCTGCCAATGGAATGCGCGCTGCACAGCTGTTGGTGATAGCATGAGGGGCAAAGCGCTTTTTCGGCCAAGGATGGTGCAGCTGGTGTCAATCGATTCGACCCCCGCAAGCACGTCAGGCACAAGATCGCAGCTGTCATAGGCGGCGGTATTGCGCGCCTTGGTGATCTCGTCATCGGCCGCGCCGTCAATATAGTCGAACACGGGGAAGGGCAGGCGCGCCTTCGCAAACTCGCGGAAATCTGCGATATTGTGGCAATCGCTCAGCTTCATAAAGCACGCTTTGGCGCAAGGATTTTGCGCTGTCGAGAGCGCAGCGGGCAAATTGGATGCTTTTGGCAAAACAGCGCATTACACTCTTGCCCCGCGCAAAAGCTGTGATACAACCCGTGCCGATTGCGAGCTGTTCTAGCGACGATGTGCCGTAGAGCGCGGGGTAGGGCTGCAAGCCAATCAAGGGGGGTAAATTCGTCATCAGCGATGATGCCTCATTACCATACGCTGAAGTCATGCTTTGGCGCTTCAGGCGGTTCGCGCCGTTTGTGAGCTTTCCTACGGAAGCTTTGGAACCTGAAAGGAAGTAATTGAATGCCTAAAGATAAGAACCTCGCTCGTATGCTGATGGTCGCTGGCGGTCTCGCCGTGGCTACAGCTGGTGTTTCTGCATGCAGCCAAGCTGAAGATGCAACTGAAGCGGCTGCTTGTGCAGCTGGTGATGCAGCATGTGCCGCTGGTTGCGCTGCATGTGCGGCTGCTTGCGCTGCTGGTGATGCAGCATGTGCCGCTGGCTGTGCTGCATGCGGCGCTGCATGCGG
>CAZJAG010000016.1:30886-32251 GCA_964543735.1 uncultured Porphyrobacter sp.
GCTGCATGCGGCGCTGCATGCGGTGCTGCTTGTGCAGCTGAAGGCGCTGCTTGCGCTGCTGAGTGTGCTGCTTGCGCTGCTGAGTGTGCTGCATGTGCCGCTGCTTGTGCTGCTGCATGCGCTGCTGAGTAATCGGCAACCGGAAATTATGGCTGGGAGAGCATTGGCTTTCCCGGCCATTTTTCTATCTGCAATCCATGCCAAAATGCGAGGCTGACCGATGAAAGTCGCTGCGATGAGCAATTCCGACCTGGCCGAACTGCTGTTTGACAGCACGCAGGCGATGTTCAATTCGGGCACGCCGCTGATGCATCGTGTAGTGCCCAAGGATAAGCCGGCGGAAGTTTTCGCGCATTATCCCAAGGGCGATGCAACCAATCCGTCAACCGGCTCGCGCTATTTCTATCACTGCCACCCGCCGGGACAGCGAATTGACGGCGAGCATGGCCACTTTCACATCTTCTTCGAACGCTCGGCTATGCCCGATGGCACAAAACCGATTATGGATCGCCCGCCGATCAAGCTAAAGAAAGGAAAGAAGCGCGCCAATGTGGTGCATATAGCGGCGCTTTCGGTCTCGCTTGAAGGGCTGCCGATGCAATGGTTCACCACCAACCGCTGGGTTACCGATGAGTGGGTACACGCTGCCAAAGACATCGTTCCCATGCTTGATCGCTATGACATGCGCGGCTCGAAAAAAGGCGATCCGCTGGTCAATGATTGGGTGACGGCAATGGTTGGGCTGGCGCGTGAGGATATCGCCAAAATCCTGCGCGAACGTGATGTGGCTTTGAAAGATGACCCGGAAGGCAAAGACAAATCGCTCGAAATGCTCAGTGCCTTGCCGATATCGCTGGAGGAATTGCTGGCGCGGGCGTGATGCCTTTGCCAGCAATTGGGTTTAGTTCACCTCTTTGTCGACCAGCTTGTTCGCGCCGATCCATGGCATCATGGCGCGCAATTGAGCGCCTGTTTCTTCGATCGGATGGCGCTCTGCTGCTTTGCGTGAGGCTTTGAGTTCAGGCTGGCCGGCGCGGTTATCGAGCACGAAATCCTTCACAAATCGGCCTGACTGGATGTCCGCCAGAACGCGCTTCATCTCCGCCTTGGTTTCATCGGTGATGATGCGCGGGCCAGTTTTGATATCGCCATATTCCGCCGTGTTCGAGATCGAATAGCGCATATTGGCAATGCCGCCTTCATAGAGCAGATCGACGATCAGCTTGGTCTCATGCAAGCATTCGAAATAGGCCATTTCGGGCGCATATCCGGCCTCGGTCAATGTCTCGAAACCGGCTTGGATGAGATGCGTGATCCCGCCGCACAGCACGGCTTGCTCGCCGAACAGATCGGTTTCGCATTCCT
>CAZJAG010000017.1:0-2288 GCA_964543735.1 uncultured Porphyrobacter sp.
AAACACCTGCAGCTGAAGAAACACCTGCAGCTGAAGAAACCAAAGAAACAGTCACTGATCTGGCTGATCTGAAGGACATTGCTGGCGATACGGCAGATGCTGATGCAGCTGTCATTGCTCAAAACCCGCCTGCGCCTCTGCGCGAGCAGGAGCTTGATCAATATGGCCGCTCTTACGCAACTGGCCGCCGCAAGGATGCAGTTGCCCGCGTTTGGCTGAAGCCGGGCAAAGGCACTGTCACAGTCAATGGCCGCGATCAGGAAGTGTATTTCGCACGGCCTACGCTGCGTCTCATCATTAACCAGCCTTTCGCGATTACAGAGCGTGAAGGCCAGTATGACATTGTTGCAACTGTGCGCGGTGGCGGCTTGTCCGGCCAAGCTGGTGCAGTGAAGCACGGCATTAGCCAAGCGCTTGCGAAATACGAGCCAGAGCTTCGCGCAACCGTGAAAGCAGCTGGTTTCCTCACTCGCGATAGCCGCGTTGTTGAGCGTAAGAAATATGGCCGTGCGAAAGCTCGCCGTAGCTTCCAGTTCTCGAAACGCTAAAGTTCGCTCAGCGAATTCGAAACGCAATCAGGGCGGCCCAGTGCGGGTCGCCTTTTTTGTTTGCGGGGCGGATTAGGCAGGCAATTCGCGCAGTTCGACTGCGATTTCATCGGCCCCGCGCTCAACAGTCAGCACATTATAGGATGGCGGCGCTCCATGCCTCAGCCGCGTTGACAGCGTGCCAGCGCCAATCACTTGAGCGCCGGCCTCCCGCGTGCTGCGGAATTCGTTGAAAGGCTTATGGATATGGCCCGTCATAATTGCGTCCATTCCGAAGTGCGCTAGCTGGCTTAGAGCGCTATTGCCGCCAATCGTGGCACTTGGCCCGCCCATTTTGGGGCCATGCAAAGGGTGGTGAGCTGTCACGATCACAAATCGGTCATTGGGCTGCAGGCTCTCAAGTTGTAAGGTTGTCTGCTCAAGAGCCTGCCTCGTCACAACACCATCAGACCATGGCCAACGCCTTTGCGCAGGCACATTGGTATTGAGCGGAACCAGCACCAAATCCTCTGTTTCAAATTCAGTGACAGCAACACGCTGCTGAAATTTGCGAAACCGCCGGAAGGGATCAGAAAAGCGCTCGAACAGATTGTAATAGGGCATGTCGTGATTGCCCGGATCAACCCAGACCGCTGTATCGAGGCTTTCCAGCCAGTCACCAGCCGCTGCATATTCGCTATGCTTAGCCCGCTGAGTCAAATCGCCTGTACACACCACAATGTCGGGTTGCTCATCAGCAACTGCACGCGCCACTTCATCGAGCGCCGCTCTGTTCTCGACACCGAAATGCACATCGCTCAAATGGAAAATGCGAGTTGTCATTGCAATTGAGGCAAATCGGCGCTCAAATCCTTCCCGTCAAGATCAGCCAGGCGGACAATCCGTTAAGCGCGCTATAAGCGAGATACGCCCAGACCAGCCCCGGCCAGCCATTCGCCGCCAGCAGCATAGCGGCCAGCAAAACCACAAATTCGGTTGCCAGAGTCAGCTTGCCGCCCATCAAATGCACAAAGCCGGGAACTTCGCCCAGCAACGGGTGGCGGCTTTCAAGCACAGCCTTGTGCAATGCGAAATTTCCAATACCGAGCAAGAAAATTACCAGAATCACCATGAGGGGCATTATGCCGTAATCCTTCATCGGTTGGAAAGTGCCGTTTGTCGGCAATACTCACGCACTCGGCCTGAACGCGCATCGCTAATCGAGGCTTGGCCCATGATTGTCGAGCATGGGCTGCGCGGCCTGCACGCTTCCCCTAGTTCTGAAAATGCAGACGGCGCCCCCCTTTCTTTCCCTCGAAAGCGCCGCTGCAGTTTTGGAGGATACTATGTGGAAGTCTCTTATCTCAGCTGGTCTTGCTAGCGCAGCCCTGATTGCAACCCCCGCAATGGCAGGCGGCAATCAAGCCGGTCAGCATCCCGCACAATCGGTGCAGATCAAATTTGCTGATCTCAATTTGAGCACTGCCGAAGGGCAAGCAACGCTCGATCGCCGGATCAATTCGGCAGCGCGCAAAGTGTGCCGTTTGGACGAGCAACGCACAGGCACGCGCATTCCCTCGCATGAGCGCAAAGTCTGCTTCGCCAAGGCCAAAGCCAGCGCCAAGCAGCAAATGGCAAGCGCGATCAACCAGACACGTCGCGGCGGCTAATCGTCACATCTTAGCCAAGCGAATGTGATGAGTGCAGGTGTGGTCCTCAACCAATCCCCGAGGTCCACACCTGCATTCTAGTATTTTGGCA
>CAZJAG010000017.1:2388-32210 GCA_964543735.1 uncultured Porphyrobacter sp.
GGTGTGGTCCTCAACCAATCCCCGAGGTCCACACCTGCATTCTAGTATTTTGGCACTCTCGTTTTTTGATTCCAGCAAAGCTCGCGTCCAGACCCGCTTGCAGCTCCTAGCGCCCGGCCATCGCTTTCACTTTGGGCAAATATGTCCGCCCAATCCGCAAGGCCTCTCCATCGGGCGATCCATCCTCAACTTCAGCTGACCAAACGCCCAGCCCATCGTGGCGAAGCCCGCGAATGAAATCCTTGCGCAATATGGTCGAGCGGTGAATGCGAATGAATTCAGCCGGATCAAGCTTCTTCTCAAGCCCTGCAATTGTCTGAAGCAGCAGATAGGTGCGCACAGCCCCGCCCGCTTTATCACCTTCGCCCACATGCAGCCGGACATAATCACGCTCTGCATCGACGCGGCGCACTGCGCTCATTTCGATACGGATCAGTTCGGAGCGATGCGGAACCCACAGCTCTTGCAACCACTCGCTTTGCGGCTTTTCGGAATCGCTTTTGCGCTGCAAAGCGCGGTCAATTGCGCGCGAAAGCCTGTCAGCGGCCACGGGCTTGAGAACATAATCAATCGCTTCCAAGTCAAACGCTTCGACAGCGAAATCCTCATGCGCAGTCACGAAAATCACAGCAGGCGGCGTGTCCAGATCCGCCAAAGCGCGCGCAACGCCCAACCCGTCAAGCTCGGGCATTGTCATGTCCAGAAGCATCAAGTCAGGCGTCAAAGCTTCGGCTAGCCGCAGGGCCGCTGCGCCATCGCTGGCAGTGCCGATTACATTAATAGCGGGAACATCCGCGCACAGAACTTGAATCCGCTCGACGGCCAATGGCTCGTCATCGACAATCAAAGTGCGCAAGGGCGTATCGGGAGCTTCAGCGTCAGCCATTGCGAGTCAACGGGACATTGATTTCACTGCGATAGCCGCCTTCGACAGGGCCGGATTGAAGCGAGACATCGGGGCCAAAGCGCGCTTCCAGCCGGTCGCGGACATTGGCGAGGCCGATGCCAAAGCCATGCTCTGCGCCTTCGGGAACGCCCGGGCCATCATCAGTGACTGCAATCACTAGCCTGTCCAATTCCTCTCGCGCAGCCAATGTCACGCTGATCGGGCGATTGGTGGAGGAGACAGCATATTTAACCGAATTTTCAACCAGTGGCTGCAAGATCATTCCTGGAATACGCGCATCGGCCAGATCATCTGGCAAGTCGAAATGGGTTTTGAGCCGCTCGGGAAAGCGCACTTCTTCGATATTGAGATAATGCCGCTGAAGCTCGAACTCCTGCTCGAGCGGCACATCCATTGTCGGCTCATTTGTGAGTGAATGGCGGTAAAAGCTCGATATGGTCTGGATCATCCGCTCGGCCCGCTCGGCTTTGCCCGTCATCACAAGTGCAGACAGCGAATTGAGCGTATTGAACAGGAAATGCGGATTGACTTGATAGCGCAAACTTCGAAGCTCAGCTGCTTTCGCAGCGCTTTTGAACAATTGCTCGCGCTGCTCGGCTTCGCGCGCTTGAGCGGTCGCCACCATTGAGAAGTAAATCGCACACCATGCCAAAATCATGAAATAGCGGCTGAACGCCATGTCAGTGATTCTTGCCCAAAAGCCCGCTTCTTTCTCCATCGCTTTCAGGTTTTTGCGAACGGCATCCTTTTGCTCTTGAGTGATCGTTGCAGTCGGATCGCTTGCGCCGCCGGGCACTTCGTCAAACAGATTGTCCGATGGGCTAGTGACTTTCTCAATGACTTTCTCCTCCATCTTTTCATTCATATTGGAGAAGACCGAATTGTTCACATGCGCCATGAGAACGGCAAAGGGGAGCGCCAAAACAAGCGCAGCGCACACTTTCATCCATAACGGGCGAGCATCGAACAATCGCAGCAGCAGCCACAGCACAAATGTGATGGAAATGCCGGCAATGGTCACAATCGCGCGCAATTGCATCATTTCGAGCGCATCGTGATCGGCAATCACTGCCCAGCGAATGCTCGCCAGAGTGAAATATGTCGCCCACAAAGCGACAATCGAGATCAGAACAGCGCGAAACGGGACAGATGCGCGCATCTTGGGAGCAATTGTGTCCATGATGCGCACCGATTTAGGGATCGCGCGCGCGAAAGGCCAATGGCGCGGTCGATATTTGAGCGCGGTTCGTCGAACGCTGGCCGAATGGCATCAAAGGATAATCGCTTATGAGCGGCCGCCCGGGTGGGTGCGCTTTAGCGCGCCCGCTGTGGGGCGGGCGGGCGCGGGTTCGTTTTTGACAAAACAAACCAACCGCTCCTGACCATGAATTGTCGCTTTGTCTAAGCCTTTGCCAGCAATCCTTCCTCCGCAATCCGCTTCTTCCAAGTGGCCGGCGCAAGCGTGTGGACATTCTTGCCTTCGCTATCGACAGCGACAGTCACAGGGAAGTCTGAGACTTCAAATTCGTAAATTGCTTCCATGCCAAGGTCTTCAAAGCCAACCACTTTGCTTCCCTTAATCGCTCGGCTGACCAAGTAAGCAGCGCCGCCTACAGCCATCAGATATGCGCTTTTGCCTTCGCGAATAGCCTCGGTCGCATCAGGTCCGCGCTCTGCCTTGCCAACCATGGCCAGCAATCCTTGATCGAGCATCATTCGAGTGAATTTGTCCATTCGCGTAGCTGTTGTCGGGCCAGCCGGGCCAACCACTTCCTCGCCCACAGGATCAACCGGGCCAACATAATAAATCACTCGGCCTTTAAACTCGACGGGCAGCTCCTCGCCCTTTTCAAGCATATCCTTGATCCGCTTATGAGCAGCATCGCGTCCGGTCAGCATTTTGCCGTTCAGCAGCAGCCTGTCGCCTTGCTTCCAGCTTTTCACGACTTCTGGAGTTAACTCATCCAATTGAACGCGCGTAGCAGACGCATCAGGCTTCCAATGCACATCAGGCCATGCATCCAAATCAGGTTGTGGGAGATAAGCAGGGCCAGAACCATCCATTGTCACATGCGCATGGCGCGTAGCTGCACAATTGGGAATCATAGCCACTGGCTTGCCGGCTGCATGGCATGGCCAGTCAGCGATTTTCACATCCAGAATAGTCGACAAGCCGCCCAGCCCCTGAGCGCCCACTCCCGTTGCATTCACAGCATCGAAAATATCAATCCGCAATTGCTCGATATCGTTCTGAGCGCCGCGTGCTTTCAGCTGGCTCATATCAATCGGGTCCATCAGACTTTGCTTGGCAAGCTTGACGCAATGTTCAGCTGTGCCGCCAATTCCAATGCCCAGCATTCCAGGCGGACACCAGCCAGCGCCCATGCTGGGTATCTGCTCAAGCACCCATTCAATGATATTGTCAGACGGGTTCATCATTTTGAACTTGGACTTGTTCTCGCTCCCCCCGCCTTTCGCTGCGACATCAATGCTGACCTGGTTACCCGGAACCATTTCAACGGAAAGCACACAAGGGGTATTGTCGCGCGTATTGCGGCGAGTGAATGCGGGGTCAGCAAGAATAGACGCCCGCAGCTTGTTCTCGTCATTATTGTACGCACGCCGCACACCTTCATCGACCACATCTTGCAGCGACAGCTTCGATTCCAGCCGACAATCCTGCCCCCATTTGATGAAGACATTGACGATGCCTGTATCCTGACAAATCGGGCGATGCCCCTCTGCGCACATCTTTGAATTGGTGAGGATTTGCGCAATCGCATCCTTCGCCGCTGGCCCCTGCTCGGCCTTATAGGCTTCGCCCAAAGCCTCGATATAATCCATCGGGTGATAATAAGAGATATATTGCAGCGCATCAGCGACTGTCTCGATCAGATCAGCCTCGCGAATAGTTACCATGTCGCTCATCGAAGGGGGGCTCCTGTCAATCGAATCCGGATTGTCGTCATAGGCACAGCTTAGCTTAAGGGCAAAACTTCATATTGGCGCGGTTCACACAGTTGTTGCCAAAGCGGGGCAAAGCGCTTGGCGCGGATTGTCCAGAGCGCTAAAGGGGAATTGACCATCTGTATTATCACTCTAATACAGCTATAAGGAATTGGATCGGATGAGCTCTCCTGCAACACAATCTGATATGGCAATTGCGCGCAAGGCAATGATTGATAGCCAGCTGAGAACCAGCGGCATCAATGAACCTTATGTGCTCAAACGAATGAATGCTGTCCCGCGCGAGAATTACGTGCCCAAAGCATCCGCCTCGCTTGCCTATATCGATCGCGCTGTCCCTTTGGGCAAAGGGCAGTTTCTCTCCTCACCGCTTGTGCATGGCAAAATGCTGGCAGAGGCTGCTCCCCAAGCAGATGACAGCGTGCTGGTGGTAGAGAACGGCAATGGCTATCTGGCTGAGCTGATCAGGCCGCTGGCAGCATCAGTGGACAGCCGCGATGCAGCCGAAGCTGCTCAAGGCAAGGGCCGCAAGAGCTACACGCTCATCATCATTGATGGAGCAATTGAACATTTGCCTGCTGGCCTTGCCAAGCAATTGGCACAAGGCGGACGAATAGTCACAGGGCTGATTCTGCGCGATGTCACTCGTCTGGCTATGGGCCGCCAAGTGGCTGGCAATATTGCTTTGCAACCCTTGGCAGAGATCGGCATTCCCGTGCTTGCCGATTTTGCCAAAGCGAAGGAGTGGAGCTTTTCGTGAAAGCTCGGCGCGCCCTTACAGCGGCAATTGGCACATTTGCTGTCTTAAGCGCGCCTAGCGCTGCGCATGCGGATACTTTGCGCGATGCATTGATCTCCACTTACAATACCAATCCGACATTGCAGGGAGCGCGAGCACAGCAACGCGCAACTGATGAGGATGTGCCCATCAATCGGGCTCGCTCGCTTCCCGATGTGAGTGTGAATGGCAATCATATCGAATTTGTCCGCAATTCGCCCAATAGCTTCACTGCGCCATCGCGTGTCCTGCAAATCGGGCCTGATCTGACTGTTCCGATTTATTCAGGCGGCGCTGTCACTAACTCGATCCGCGCAGCAGAAGAGCGCGTTCAAGCAGGCCGTGCGGATTTGCGCGGCACGGAAAGCGCGATTTTCTCGCGCACAGTGGCAGCTTATATGGATGTCCTTCGAAGCGAGGCTTTGGTCGAGCTAAGCGCCAATCAAGTTGAAGTGCTTCGGGTGAATGTCGAGGCGACAAGTGACCGGTTTGAAATTGGCGATTTGACCCGCACTGATGTGGCTCAATCGCAATCGCGGCTTGCACTGGCAGAAGGCGATTTGCGCAATGCGAGAAGCAATCTGATCAATGCGCGCGAGACCTATATCGAGCTGGTCGGTGAAGCTCCCAACAATTTGCAAGCGCCCCCGCCTTTGCCCGGATTGCCTTTCTCAGTGCAGGACGCGGTAATGACATCGCTTGATAGCAATCCCGATTTGCTCGCAGCAAAAGAGCGCGCTCAAGCAGCAGGCTTTGATACAAAAGTCACACGCGCAGGGCGGCTGCCGACAGTCGGCGCGTTCGCCAATTTGGACTACACCAATTATTTTGGCACTTTGGGCGGTGCAGTCGTTCAAGACTTGCCGCAAAGCGAAGTCACAGCCAATGTCGGTGTTCAATTTAGCATTCCGGTCTTTCAAGGCGGCGCAGCAGGCGCTCGTATTCGCCAGTCCAGCGCACGCGAAACAGCGGCATTGGAGCAAGTGATTGCAACCGAGCGCAGTGTCATTTCGCAAACCCGCTCAGCCTATGCTGCATGGCGCGCATCCAATGCTGTGATTGAAAGCTCGCGCACAGCTGTGTCAGCGGCTGAATTGAGTTTGGAAGGCGTTCGGGCAGAAAATTCGATTGGCAATCGGACAATTCTGGATGTTTTGAATGCAGAGCAGGAATTGCTCTCTGCACGCGCTCAATTGGTGACTGCTCGGCGCAATGCCTATGTCGCGGGATTCTCGCTATTGGCAGCAATGGGCAAAGCCGAAGCGCGCGATTTGAACTTGGATACAGGCGGCCCGCTTTACGATCCGGTGGTCAATTACAACACGGTGCGCAATGAATGGTGGGATTGGGCGAAATCGGAAGAACCTGGTCCGCAATCGACCAGAACCGTTGACATACCGGCTGCTGACGCGACAATTGGCCCTCCGAACGAGTGATCCACCACGGGGGGTAGGTGATTCGTTTGGTTAACGCGCTAGGGGTTCGCATCAATATGTCGCAGCAGAACGAAAATTCCGTCGAAGAGATACTCGATTCCATCAAGAAAGTGATTGCTAGGGACAATCGCGAAATGGCCGCTGCCAACCGCAAGCGGCTGGAAACGGATGGTGTCCGCAAGGATGAGCCTGCTGTTGAAGAGGCCGCGCCCGCCCAATCAGAAGAAGTCGCTGAAGAAGTGCTTGATCTGGGCGAAATGGAATTCGTTGAAGATATCGATCCGCCTGTTGAAGCGGACGTTGAAACGGGAACAGAGCCGGAAGCGGCCCTGCAAGATGCGGAAGACAAGATCGCTCAAGAGGATACAGCCATGGAAACCGATTCCCAAGAAGGCCTGACAGGACATCACACGCGCGATTCCATGCGCGAAAATCTGGCTGCACTGGCAATGCTCGCTCAACCGGGCGCTCAGCCGCAAATCGTTCGCTCTGGCGAAACTTCGCTTGAAGGGCTTGCGCGCGAAATGCTCAAGCCGATGCTGGCGGAATGGCTCGATACCAATTTGCCCGATATGGTTGAGCGGATGGTTCAGGAAGAAATTGCGCGGATTGTGCGCAAGGACAGCTAAGCTTTACTCAGAATCGGGATCCTTATTGGGCAGCTCGTTGTCAACACTGGCATCATGCCCTGTTCCGTTTGACAGAAAAATCAGCCCCATCAATGCGCTGGCAAGCAGCATTGAAAAGCCAATGCCCAGCGCCACGGCTATGTAAAAGTGGACGGACACCGGGCCATTTTGCGCATAAAGCGTTGCTACAGCCAAAATCACTACGCCCACTGTCAATGCGAACATAAAGCGCATGATCCGGCGGTAACGCGCCCAAGCATGCGCAGCTGTCTCCGGATCATCCAGCGGCGATTGCGAATCAAATTTGCGCATGAAACCTTTGGGCATAGCTCGCTTTCAATGGCCCTCTCTTGTCGGCGGATCAATGCCATATCGGAGCGAATTGGAGGTTGCGATTCGCAATTTCGCATCAAAACTGGCATAATTTACATCTCAAGGAGGTGGCGAAGATGGATATCGCGCAAATTATTGCTGAGCGGGACAGTTCTGAAATCATTGCTTGCGAGCTGGGCACGCCAGTGCGCGATGCTGTCCAAATGCTAGCGGGAAAGCGGATTGGCGCGCTTCCGGTTACGGAAGGAGGCCGCGTTGTCGGCATTATCTCCGAACGCGATGTGATTTACCGTCTGGCCGATGAAGGCGAGGGGTGTCTTGGCAAGACGGTTGGCCAGATTATGACAGCGCCAGCCATTACAGTTGAGCCATCCACGCGCATTGATGAAGCGCTTGGCCTGATGACACGCCGCCGCATTCGCCACTTGCCCGTCATTGAAAACGGCAATTTGCGCGCGTTCATTTCAATCGGCGATTTGGTCAAGAACCGGATCGACGAAGTCGAACATGAAGCCGAAGCCATGCGCAATTATATTCAAACCAGTTGAGCGCAGCGCTTACGCTCCCTAGATAGAATATATGTCTGAAACGCTCACTCTCACTCCCGCTGCTGCAAAGCGCGTGCAATGGATTGCTGAAAAGCAGTCCAAGCCAGCCATTTTGCGCTTGTCTGTCGAAGGCGGGGGCTGCTCTGGCTTTCAATACAAGTTCGATCTGGCGGATAGTCAGGAAAGCGATGATAGCGTCAGCGAGACAGACGGTGTGAAATTGCTGGTCGATTCAATCAGTCTGGATCTGGTCGGCGGGAGCACAGTTGATTTCGTTGAATCCTTGGGCGGAGCAGCCTTCAAGGTTGAAAATCCCAAAGCAGCGGCAGGATGCGGCTGCGGCTCGAGCTTTGGAATATAAAGCTCCATCTCTAGCCACTCGCGCGAAGTTCGGGCAGACAGTCGCTCATGAAAATCGCCACATTCAATATCAATGGAATCAAGGCCCGCTTGCCTCGCTTGAAGGAATGGCTGGCTGAAACGCGTCCGACTGTTGCCTGCTTGCAAGAGATCAAAAGTCAGGATGACAAGTTTCCCGCGCATGAATTTGAAGAGCTTGGCTATCAAGCGATCTGGCACGGGCAGAAAAGCTTCAATGGAGTCGCGGTTCTAACCGATACAAAGGTCGTTCCCGATGGCGCTGTCGAAGTGCAGCGCGGGCTTGGCATCAATGGCCCCAAAGACGGCGAGGGGGAGCAAGCCCGCTATCTCGAAGTGGATGTGAGCGGAACGCGCATCGTGTGCATTTATCTGCCCAATGGCAATCCTCAGCCGGGCCCCAAATTCGACTACAAAATCGCCTGGATGGAAAAATTGCGTGCCCGGATGCATACCATCTGGGAAAGCGAAGTGCCTTGCGCAGTCGTGGGCGATTTCAATGTCATCCCTCAAGATGATGATGTGTGGGCAGTCAAAGCAATGCAGGACGATGCTTTGATGCAGCCCCAATCGCGCGCAGCTTACTCGCGATTGCTGGCCGATGGATGGTGCGATGCATTGCGCACTCACAATCCGCGCGGCGGCGTTTGGACCTATTGGGATTATCAAGCCGGCGCATGGCAGCGCGATCACGGCTTCCGGATTGACCACATTCTGCTCACGCCCGAGCTGGCTGACCGATTGCAATCCTGCGGTGTCGACCGTGACCATCGCGGGCGGGAGAAGGCTAGCGATCATGCCCCTGTTTGGGCGATCTTAAGCTAATACGAAAAAGGCCCGCCGAGCATTTCCTCAGCGAGCCTTCCTCAAACTTCATCCAATCGCGTTATTAGCGATAGAAGATATGCGTGTTGATCCGTGCGCGGCGCGATTTCTTGCGGCTCCATGACGGGCTGACATAATTGGCATGGAAATAGAGCGAGTCGCGTGCTTCGCTTTCCCACAATCCTTCATGAGCGATTTTGGCAATTGCCTTGGCGCGGCGCCATGCAGCGGAATTGGTCTTGATGCTGGGCATCCGGCCACCGCGAACAAATGAGAATTGCGAGCGCTGGTAAACAACACCGCAATAGCCCGAGGGGAAGCGGCGATCATCGCTGCGGTTCATAACCACTTTGGCAACTGCCAGCTGTCCTGCAAGCGGCTCACCGCGCGCTTCGAAATAGACAGTGCCAGCCAGACAGCGCATTTCGCGTGTCAGCTCGTAATTGGTGTTGGTATTGGCAACCAGCTGACCCAGCGAGCTAGCACGCGGGGCGGGCTCAGGCTCGGGCTCTGGTTCCGGATCGGGAACGACCAGATCCTCTTCCACGACTTCGGGAACAGGTTGGACGACTTCTTCGGAAACAAAAACGGGGGCTGGCGCTTCAGCAACAGTCAAATCGGTTTCCACCGGAGCAATTGCCGTTGCGCTTTCAATCGCCGCATCCTGCGCAATAGCGCCGGACATTTCCGAACCTGCAAAGGCCAGACCAATCGTGGTCGCAGCAATAGCAAATGTCATTCTGGGGTTTTGTCGTATCATTCCAATAGGGGTCTAAGCGGTGAACAAGCTCCGTCGCAGGATGGGCAGACGCGAAATGGGTAAGTGCGTCTGTCCAAAGGGGCCTGCCGGCCGTTCCCCGTCTGCGTGCTGGCGACAAAACGCGTTTTCGCTTTGCCACTGCCTGCGCAATTCGAGTTCGAGGCCGGGAAGTAGTCGCTAAAGTGTCAAGGTCAAGTTAACAAATGGCCTAGTGGGGGAGGGATGCGATGAACCGTTCTGCATCCGCGATATCCACCTCAACGACCCACAAATCGGGATCTTGTTTCGCGCGTTTCTGCACGTATTCGGCAAATTCCTGTTTATTTTCCGAAGTTTCCCGCTTTGCAACAATATAAGGTCGCGAGCCGTCCAACTGCGGAAGTCTTTCATAAAGCGTAGCATTTTCATTGCGAAACGTAGTTAACAAAATCACGGTTCCGGCATCTCGCTCGCCTTTGGAAAGCACAGTGGCAAAGCCGCCCTGTGATTGCACAGAACGGATCAATCCAGCCACTTCAAGATGGGTTGGGAGCCGCGTTTCCAAGAGCTTAGGCCTTAGGCAGAGTGTAACCGGGCAGCCCTGACAATGCGATGTGAGAGCGCATGAAAGTGCCTGTCCCGCGCCCGATTTCATCGCCTTCTTCATCGACGAGCCGCGATTCGGCCACCAGAACGCGGCGTTTGCCACTGATCCAGCGCCCTTCAGCAATCACTTCACCTTCGCGCACTGGCTTGGTGAAATGCAGATTGAAGCTGGTTGTCAGCAAAAAGCGATCACTCACCAGCGAATTGGCTGCGTAGAACGCGGCATCATCGAGCATTTTGAAATAGATTGTGCCATGCGCAGCGCCAGCAGCATGATAGCTTTGCTGGGTTATTTGGAAGGCAAGGCGCGATATCCCGTGCTCGGTAATTTCCAATTGCGAATCAAACAATTGGTTGACGGGAGCGGAGTGATAAAGCTGCTCCAAAGCGCGAAAATGCAAATCTGCCGCAGCAGATCCCGCCATGTCCGGCGTTTCCGCCTCAGGCGGCATCGCTCTCAAGCTGGTTGTTCAGCAGCGCATAAAGCGCTTCTTCATTGGGCGCATCACTCATTGCCTCATGCATAGCTTCATCGCGCACAAGACGCGAGATCGCAGCCAAGGCATGCAAATGGGTTGCCCCGGCATTTTCAGGCGAGATCATTCCGAAGACCAGATCAACGGGCATTCCGTCTGCTGCATCGAAATCAACAGCATTGGTAAGACGCAGCAAGACGACTTGCGGGCGAGGGACTCGAGAATGGCGAGCATGCGGAATAGCGACCCCGCGGCCAAAACCAGTTGAGCCAAGCCTTTCACGCTCTTCAAGCGCTTTCAGCACTCCAGCGCTATCGATCCCATACACTTTGGCAAATTGCTGAGCGACAGCTTCCAGCACATCATGCTTGGTCGCCAGATCAGCGCTTGCCACAGCTTCGGGCAAAAATTGGAAATTTACATTCATGAGCGAGCGGGGGTTACAAGTCCCTGAAAGAGCAAAAATGAGAGCGCATTTCGCGCGTTACGCTTCCAACGGACATTTTCTCCGGTTGTTCCAAAGTTTTTGCGAGTAAACTCTTCCAGCGTCGATCAGAGCGGAGAGTTTAGTGCGGTTCGACCCAGCCGATCGATCCGTCGGAGCGGCGATAAACCATATTATGCCGCCCAGTTCCAGCATTTTTGAAAAAAAGCGCTGGAGTATCCTGCAAATCGAGGAGCATGACAGCGTCCGCCAGATCGGTTTCCGGAACATAGACGCTGGTTTCCGCAATCACAGGCGGCGAATCGGCAACCACTTCTTCGTCCGACTCATCAACAGCAAGAATGGTATAGGCCGCTTCTTCCTGTTTCGCTGCATAAGCGGCCTGTTCATGGCGATCCTTGATCCGCCTTTTGTAGCGCCGCAATTGCTTGTCGATCTTGGCAGCGGCTGCATCAAGCGCTTGGTGCGCATCTTGAGCTTCAGCCTGAGCCTTGATCACAAGGCCTTGCATAGCATGGGTTACAATATCGCAGCGAAATCCATGCGCAGGCGCTTTGCCGAATGTCACATGCGAGGAAATTGCACGTTCGAAATATTTGTCGGCAATGGTTGTCAGCCTGTCAGTCGCATGTTCCTGAAGCGCAGCACCGGTTTCGACTTGGTGACCTGAAACTCTGATATCCATGGCTGTGCTCCTATTTAGGCCAGAAAGTATCGTCTACTTAGTCCAGAGAGGATCATCCATCTGGCTTACAAATTCCTTATGCCGAGCGAGTTCAGCTGCGCTCGCGCTATGCGGGCGAGGTTCGCGCCGCTCGCCTTGCGGTTTGCCAATCAAATCGCTTGCCATTTCATTGCGCGCAGTTGAGTCAGCCGCGCCATCTGCAGCGAGCCCCAGCCCGATTTGCCGCCCGCCTGTCAGCTCGACATAGACTTGCGCCAGCAATTCCGCATCGAGCAAAGCGCCGTGCTTCACTCGGTGGCTGCGATCAATTCCATAGCGAGTGCACAGCGCATCCAATGACAATTTCGCACCGGGATGCTTTTTGCGAGCCAGCGCAACTGTATCGACCATGCGATCGGTTGAAACAGGCTCAAGCCCGATCAATTTCAATTCAGCATTCAAAAAGCCGAAATCGAACCCGGCATTGTGAGCAACCAGCGGAGCATCGCCAATAAAATCAAGCAATTCGCCAGCTGTATCCTTGAACAAGGGCTTGTCGCTCAGGAAGCTGGCAGACAGACCATGCACAGCTTCTGCGCCTGCTGGCATATCGCGTTCCGGATTGTAATAGGCATGGTAGGTCGCGCCGGTTTCAACCCGATTGACCATTTCAACACAGCCGATTTCCACCATCCGGTCACCCGTTTTGGGATCAAGACCTGTGGTTTCTGTATCGAAAACAATCTCGCGCATTGCGGGCACTATCGGCTCAAGCGGCTCGATGCGCAAGGGCTTTCAAGCATCACTTTACAGCGATTATGAAGCGGCTGACTGCGCTTTTAGTTCTTCGATCAATTTGGCCACCGAACTCTCGGTCTCTTTCATCGGAACGCCGGTTTCAATGATGTGATCCGCGCGCGCTCTTTTCACTTCGTCAGGCAATTGAATCGACAAGATATGCGCGAATTTCTCTTTCGTCATTCCCTCGCGAGTAAGGACTCTTTCGCGTTGAATGTCAGCTGGCGCGGAAACAACGATTGTCTGATCGACATCCAGATGGCCATTGCGTTCAAACAGCAAGGGGATATCAAACAGCAAAAGCGGCTCGTGGGAATGCTTTTCGACAAAAGCTGAGCGCCTTCGCGAGATTGCCGGATGAACCAGCGCTTCCAACCGGGCGCGTGCATCATGGTCGGCGAAGATATGCGCGCCTAGCTCGTCTCGGTTCACGCCTTGCGGGCCGGTTGTGCCAGGGAACAATTGCTCTATCTCTGGAATCAGCTCGCCGCCTGGTCCCTGCATTGCGCGCACTTCTGCATCGGCGTCAAAAACGGGAATACCAGCGCGCAGAAACATTGCAGCGACTGTCGATTTGCCCATTCCAATCGAGCCTGTCAGGCCAATGATTACCGGGCGCTTTGCTGTTTCATTCATTTTAGCAATAGCTCCCTTAGCTCGCGGTCTTTCTCGCGCGGAGGCGATTGCCCGAAGAAATGCTCGAATGCATAGGCAGCTTGGCCAATCAGCATAGTGAGCCCGTCAATCGTCATATACTCATTGGATTTGGCATTGGCGAGAAATTGCGTTTCAAGCGGGTCAGTGACAATATCATATGCAATGGCGCCGGGCGGTGAATGGCTCCAGTCATAGACCAAAGGCGGCTGGCTGCGCATTCCCAATGGCGATGCATTGATAATGAGATCCAAACAGCCTTCGCGGTCATCAAATTCAAAGTCAGTTGGCTTGGCAAAATGTTCCAAATGCACAGCGTGATGTTCGCCATTTGGAGCAAGCTCATCCAGCAAAACCCGCGCTTTGTCAGGATTGCGGCCAGCCACCACTAATGTGAAGCCTTGGCCTGCAAGCGCAGTGATAATCGCCCGCGCTGCGCCTCCCGTGCCGAGAATGCGCGCCATTCGGAACAAATGCTTGTTCTGGAGTTCGGATTGCAAGGGTTCGAGAAATCCGACCACATCCGTATTCGCGCCGATAAGCGAGCCATCGCTTCGCCGGATGACAGTGTTCACAGCGCCTATGGAGAGAGCTTGCGGATCAATGCCTTCCAAATGCGCCATAACAGATTGCTTATGCGGCATTGTGACATTGCAGCCGCGCCAATTTTCATCTTGGCGGCGCTCTGCCAAATAGTCGTCAAGCTGGTCAGGCGTCACATGGTGTTTGCGATAGTCTGCATCAATGCTGAGCTCATCCAGCCAAAAGCTGTGAATAATGGGCGATTTTGACTGAGCAATCGGATCGCCAATGACTTCTGCGTAAGGTCTGCTCATGATGCGATTGCACCTTGATCGCGCAATGCGCTCAAGACTGAAAGCAAAGGCATTCCCAGCACAGTGAATTGATCACCTTCAATCGCTGAGAACAATTGCACACCCATGGCTTCAATTCGAAAAGCGCCAGCACAATAGGAGATTTGCGGCCATTCGGCATCGAGATAGGTTTCAATGAAAGCATCGGACAATTCGCGGACGTGAAGCTGAGCCAAAGCGCTAGTGCTCCACACTGTCTCGCCAGATTGCACCAAAGCAGCCGCGCTATGCAATTCCATGACTTTGCCGGAAAAACTGCGCAAATGTTCGGCAGCATTTTCGCGGCTGGTAGGTTTGTCGAAACGCTGGCCTTCCACTGAAACCAATGAATCGCTTCCCAGTACCAGCCGCTCGGAATGTTGAGCAGAAACTTGGGCAGAGACAGCCTGCGCTTTTGCAATCGCTAGGCTTTCAGCGATTTTCGCAGGAGCAGCTCCTTCCAATTCCGCTTCAATCGCTCGCTCGTCCACATCAGCTGGTACAGCTTCATATGCAACGCCTGCTGCATCCAGCATAGCGCGGCGCGATTGGCTTTTGGATGCCAGAATGATCATGCGCGCATCTTCATATAGGCTTGGCCGCTCCATCAACGGAAGTTTTGCTTGGCCCTTCGCGTTTATCGCGTTGCTGGGCAAGCCGGATCACAGCTGCTGCAGTCTCTTCAATTGAGCGCCTTGTCACATCAATCACAGGCCAGCCATTGTCAGCAAACATCCGCCGAGCAAATTGCAGCTCATCCTTGATTGTATCGCTATCGACATAAGAGGTTTCTGTGCCTTCGTTGAGCGAGAGCAATCGATTGCGGCGGATTTGCGCCAGCCGTTCTGGCGCAGTCGTCAATCCCACAACCATGGGCTTGCGAAGTCCAAACAAGGCTTTGGGAGGGGGGCTTTCAACTACAATGGGAATATTGGCGACTTTATATCCGCGATTGGCGAGATAAATGCTGGTCGGCGTTTTCGAGCTTCGCGATACGCCTGCCAGAACAATGTCGGCTTGCTCCCAATTCTCCCAGCCAATCCCGTCATCATGGGCAATTGTGAATTGAATGGCTTCAACGCGCTGGAAATAGGCATCATCCATTAAGTGCTGGCGGCCCGGGCGTCCGCGTGCTTCCTGCCCCAATTGCGCTTCCAAAGCGGACGTCACAGGATCAAGCACAGCGACAGCTGGCAATCCCAATTGGCGCACATGCTCTTCCAGCCTTGCGCGGGTTTCGGCATTCACAAGAGTGAACATGACAAGGCCGGGATTGTCAGCCAGATCAGGAACAATCCGATCCAGATGCTGTTTTGATCGAACCATTGGCCAGAAATGGCGTATAACATCAGCGTCTTCAAATTGCGCCAATGCAGCTTTCGCAATCATTTCAAGCGTTTCTCCGGTGGAGTCAGACACCAGATGCAAGTGCAGTCGGTACATGGGTTGCTCTTTGGCTCGCTTTTCAAAGCTTGTGGAGAAGTTCCGGCATAAACCACGGGAGAAGTCTGGCGACAAGTTCGGGGGTCAATTTCATCCCAACTGCCAGCCAATTTCGCGCCAAGTTCTGGACAGGAGAGGGCACTTTCCAACAGTCTGGGGAAAGTCGGGATAAATATGACTCGACTCAAGGATTCCGGCGATTCGGCTATCAACAAAAGACTGTTCATCGCGGGAGAAATCAGGCAATCGGTCGCAATCCCCGTAATCCACAGGGCCAACAACAAAACCATTCCTTATATAAATATATATTTATTGATTGGACTCAGTCTCGATGCCTGGCTTGCTACTTGAAACTTTGCGCGGAACGAAAGCTGATCTCGCTCCAATGTGGCTCATGCGACAGGCTGGTCGCTATCTGCCTGAATATCGCGAGCTTCGTGCTGAGAAGGGCGGATTTCTAGCGCTGGTTTATGATAGCAAGGCAGCAGCGGAAATCACTTTGCAGCCCATTCGCCGCTTCGGCTTTGATGGAGCGATCTTGTTTTCCGATATTTTGATTGTGCCGCACGCTATGGGGCAAGGATTGGAATTTCTGGCAGGGGAGGGGCCAAAGCTGTCTCCTGCGCTTGTGGATGCCGCTCTGGCCGATTTTGAAGGCCATCCAGAGCGCTATGATGCCATTTACGAGACAGTTCGCTTGTGCCGCTTAGAATTGAGCGATGATGTGACAATGTTGGGCTTTGCAGGAAGCCCGTGGACAGTCGCGACTTACATGGTGGCAGGTGAAGGCAGCCGTGATCAGCATGTGACACGCGAAATGGCTTACAAGGACCCGTCTGCGTTCCAGGCAATCATTGATGCCATCGTTGATCAAAGCATTGGTTATTTGCGCGGTCAGATCGATGCAGGCGCAGAAGCTGTGCAATTGTTTGACAGCTGGGCAGGGTCGCTTGCGCCGGATGAATTTGAACGCTGGGTGATTGCTCCCAATGCTGCAATTACAGCGGCTTTGAAGGAAACGCATCCCGATACAACGGTCATTGGTTTTCCCAAGGGAGCAGGCGCGAAGCTAGTGGATTATGCCAAGCAAACTGGCGTTGATGCGATTGGACTGGATGAGACAATTGATCCGCTCTGGGCAAATGCTGAGCTACCATCGGGAATGCCAGTACAAGGCAATTTGGATCCATTGATGCTTATGGCAGGCGGTGATCGGCTGACAGATCGAGCGAAATTTATTCTCGATAGCTTTGCTGACAGGCCGCATGTTTTCAATCTGGGGCATGGGATTGGCCAGTTTACGCCGATCGAACATGTCGAAGCTTTGATTGAAGCTGTCCGCAATCATTCTATATAAGCGGCCATCATGCAGGACATTATCGCTTTGACATATCTTTGGCTGAAGGCTGGCCACATCATTTTCATGGTGTTCTGGCTGGCTGGATTGTTCATGCTGCCTCGGCAAGGGATTTACATTCTCGATCACGCAGCAGGCTCTGAAGGGGAAGCCAAATGGGCTGACCGGATGAGCAAATTGCGCAAGATCATACTCACTCCCAGCATGGTGATTGTCTGGGCGCTGGGCTTGTTGATGGCTTGGCAATCAGGCGCGTTTTCGCAAGGCTGGTTCCATGCAAAGCTGCTGCTTGTGCTTGGTCTGACTGGCTATCATGGATGGCTGGTTTCCAAGACCAAGAAAATGGCTTTGGGCGAGCGTCCATTGACGGAAAAGCAATTGCGGCTGTTTGGCGAAGTGCCCGGGCTTTTGCTGGTTGTGATTGTCATTCTGGTTGTCGTTCGCCCGTTCTAGTGCAGCAGAACACACAACCAGTTTCATTCCCTGATTGACGCAGCTTTGCTGGCAGCCTAATCCAAACTTCACGGCAATAGCTCTGCGCATCACAATGCAGAGCAGGTCTGCTTTCTCCAAGCCCATAGCGCTCTTTTGTTGAGCCGATGACCTGCCATTTCACGACGAACTTTTACGGAAATACACTCGAAATGCATTTAAAAGACTTGAAACTCAAACCCTCGGCTGAACTTGTGAAAATGGCGGAAGAGCTGGGCGTCGAAGGCGCTTCGACTATGCGCCGGCAGGACTTGATGTTCTCAATCCTTCGCGAGCTTGCAGAGGATGAGGAATATACGACCAACATCATGGGCATTGGCACGATTGAAGTGCTGCAAGACGGGTTTGGCTTCTTGCGCTCACCTGAAGCGAATTATCTCGCTGGCCCGGATGACATTTATGTCTCGCCCAACCAGATTCGCAAATGGGGTTTGCGCACTGGCGATACAGTGGAAGGCGAAATTCGCGCTCCCAAGGAAGGTGAGCGGTATTTTGCTCTGACCAGCCTTGAAACGGTTAATTACGATGCGCCCGAGCAAGTGCGGATGCGCACCAATTTTGACAATCTCACTCCGCTTTATCCGGAAGAGAAATTGTCACTCGATACGCTCGACCCGACAGAGAAGGACAAATCCGCTCGCGTCATTGATATCATTTCGCCGCAAGGCAAAGGGCAGCGCGCTCTGATTGTTGCACCGCCGCGCACTGGTAAGACTGTGCTTCTCCAGAATATTGCCAAGGCAATCACGGATAATCATCCCGAAGTGTTCCTGCTGGTTCTTCTGGTGGACGAGCGGCCTGAAGAAGTCACAGACATGCAGCGCAGTGTGAAAGGCGAGGTTATTTCCTCAACCTTTGACGAACCTGCCAATCGCCATGTTCAAGTCGCTGAAATGGTGATCGAGAAAGCCAAGCGTTTGGTCGAGCATAAGAAGGATGTTGTGATCCTGCTCGATTCCATCACTCGCCTTGGCCGTGCTTACAACACCGTTGTGCCGTCATCTGGCAAGGTGCTGACCGGCGGTGTTGATGCCAATGCATTGCAGCGGCCCAAGCGTTTCTTCGGTGCTGCTCGCAATATCGAGGAAGGCGGTTCGCTTTCGATCATTGCAACTGCTCTGATTGATACAGGCAGCCGGATGGATGAAGTGATCTTTGAAGAGTTCAAAGGCACAGGCAATTCCGAAATTGTTCTGGATCGCAAAGTGTCTGACAAGCGCATCTTCCCGGCATTGGATGTTGGCAAGTCCGGCACTCGCAAGGAAGAGCTGTTGGTCGACAAGGACAATCTGTCGAAGATGTGGGTGCTTCGGCGTATCCTCATGCAAATGGGCACAGTCGATGCGATGGAATTCCTGCTCGACAAGATGAAAGATTCAAAGACCAACGAAGACTTCTTCGAGACTATGAATCAGTAACATTTAACAACGTATTACTTTGCAGTTTACATCCGGTCGGTATCATTTGTTCTGATCGGAGGACCGGATCATGGAGATTATTGGCTATACAAGTTCAGTCGCGCCAGAGGTGGGCGGGAACGATATATTTGAAATTGTGAGCGAATCTTCGCGCAACAATGTACTTATCAATGTAAGTGGTGTGCTGTTGTTCAATCAGCACCGCTTTCTTCAGGTTCTCGAAGGAGAGCGTGATGATCTTGAAACATTGCTGACAAAGATTGCTCAGGACAATCGGCATTCACGGATGAAAATTCACGGTCGTTTGCCAATCGAGCAGCGCTTGTTCGGCCGTTGGCGAATGAAGCGTTTGCGATCCTCAATGCTCGATAATGAGTCAATGACGATCCACAAACAATTGGGCCGGCTGAAGTTCACAGAAGATTGGGCAAATGAAGTCGAACGCTTCTATGATGAACGCTTGAAGCAAGCGGCTTAGCTGCTGATAGCGCTGGAGAGATGCAGGTTTCAAAAAAAGGGAGCGGCTCAAGTTTGATTCCTTTCACCTGATTCAAGATTCGCTTTAGCGCATGAGACTTTCGTTTCGTCGCTGAATGTTCCAGTGTATTCTTGGAGGAATATCATGGACGAAAAGCGACAGGCTGAAATTGATCGCAACTTCGATTTCTTTCAACGTAACTTGGCGAATTGGCTTCAGGATCACGAAGGCGAATTCGCACTGTTGCGCAATCAAGAGCTTGTAGGTTTCTTTCCAGGTCCTGGGGAGGCGTATCGGGCGGGATTGGCCCGGTTTGAGGATGAGCTTTTCTCACTCCAAGAAGTCGATGATCGCCCCGCCGAGATGGGTATGATGAGCCTTGCGCTCGATTAGGGGTATTCGTGAAAACCGGAGAATTCTGCTTCCGGTGTCAGTGTTTGAATCCCGCAATCCGACTAATTTCACTTCTAGTTCTTTTACTGCGCTCCTTGATACAGGAGCCACGGCAAGTTGGGTTAGTGGTGAGATTGTGAATCAATTCAAGCTTCCCCAAGTGGGAAAGAAGCCCGTAGTTGTGGCGACTTAAGTGCGGCAAAGGCCAGCTTACGTTTTCAGGCTTGGGTTGTTAGGGGACAATCAACCTGAGAATGCACTGCCAATTGTTTTTGCTGAAACAGTTGGTTTTCAAATTGATCAAGCTAGCGGATTTGACGTTTTGCTTGGAATGGATGTTCTTGCTGAAACTGACTTCTCAATGAACCGCGATGGATCTTGGGAGCTGAATTTTGGTTAGCTCAGCCTTTCATTTTCTCCAGCTGAGCGCCCATCATATCCCACACTTTATTGACGGCTTTCAAAGGCCGCACCATCACTTTGAAATCTGTGATCATTCCCTCATCATCGAAGGTAATGATATCAACGCCGTTCACTTGAATGCCGTCCATTTCGGTTTGAAACTCGAGCACGACAGAGTTTCCATCCACCACTTCGCGTAAATATTCGAAACTGTCATTGCCAAGTGTCATTCCAGCGGCGCTTAAGTATGCAGTGACAATGGGCCGCCCTTTTTGCGGTGTGTGAACGACTGGCGAGTGGAACACAGCATCTTCGTGCAGGATTGTCGCCAAAGCATCCGGCGTGCTTCCCGCATCCAGCACGTCATGCCATTTCTTCAAGCCCTTTGCTGCTACACTCATTGAACTCTCCTAAAAGTGTCTGCACTCGCAGCATTCCAGTGCCGCGCATATTTGGTTCCGTCGGGATTATCGAGCAATTCGCCAGCTTGCAGAAATTCGTAGATCTTGTCGATGGAATCAGAGCGCGCACCGTTTACTCGCTCGCGCATATCAATCGGGCGAATATCCCATGGTGTTTTGAGGCCCATGGCAATCACAATTTCGCGCAAGGAATGCAATGTGGCTTCATGATAGCGAGCAACCCGCGGGGCTTTGTCTTCAACGACTAACCCTTGCTGACGCCATGATGTCTGTGTCGCAACGCCTGTCGGGCAATGGCCGGTGTGGCATTCCATCGATTGCACACAGCCGATTGAAAACATGAAAGGCCGCGCTGCATTGCACCAGTCTGCTCCCAGAGCGAAAGCCTTGGCCATTTTCGCGCCTGAATGCGTTTTGCCGGAAGCTCCCAATGCGACTTTGTCTTTCAGCCGAGCTCCAATCAAAGCATTGTTCATGAAGATCAGCCCTTCGCGCAATGGCATTCCCATGGAATTGCTCAGCTCAAGCGGAGCAGCACCTGTCCCGCCTTCTGCTCCATCTATTGTAATGAAATCAGGATGTTGACCGCTTTGGTGCATAGCTTTTGCAAGCGCCATGACTTCATGAGGCTGCCCTACGCACAGCTTGATGCCAACAGGTTTCCCGCCGGACATTTCGCGCAATTCGCATAGCCAATCGAGCAATTCCAATGGCGTATCAAACGCAGGATGCGCAGCAGGCGAATTGACTGTCTGGCCCATTGGCACTTGGCGAGCTTCAGCGATTTCGCGTGTGACTTTGGAACCGGGAAGCACTCCGCCATGGCCAGGCTTTGCGCCCTGGCTCAGCTTCACTTCAATCATTTTGACTTGATCGCGAGCAGCATTGTCCTTGAATTGCTCAGGATCAAACGAGCCATCTGCCGCGCGCGCTCCGAAATATCCTGATCCCAATTGCCAGATCAAATCGCCGCCTTCTTTCCCAGCGGGCGTGGCGTGGTAGCGGCTAATGCTGCCTTCACCAGTATTGTGAGCAAATCCGCCCAGTTTTGCGCCCAAATTCAAAGCTTCAATTGCGCGAGCTGACAAAGAACCGAAGCTCATTGCCGAAATATTCAAGAGCGAGCTGTCATAGGGCTGTTTGCAAGTGTGCTCGCCAATTCGCTTGCGCCATTGTTGAGGCGCGCTGGTATCCGGTGCGATCGAGTGGCTGAGCCATTCGTATTCGTCGGAATAAACATCAAGCTCAGTGCCGAAAGGATGCTTGTCATTATCGCCTTTGGCTCGCGCATAGACCAGAGCGCGCTCTTCATGGCTGAACGGGCGGCCATCCAGATCGCCTTCAACAAAATAGCTTTGAGCAAAGGGGCGCAAATCCTCTGCAATCCAGCGGATGCGGCCCACGAGAGGATAATTGCGCCTGATTGTGTGCGGGCTTTGCAAAAAATCCCACCATGCAATCAGTGCAGCCAGTGCCAGCGGGATGAGAAGCGCATAGCTCCACAAGGCATGCTGGATAAACACCAGCGGCAAAGCCAGTGTCAGTCCAATCGGGATGACATAGCGCCAGGGCATTTCAAGCGCCTGTGCAGTCTAGCTCAAATGCTCTGCGAAAAAGGCTTCTGTGCGCCCGTCAGCCAATTGCGCGCCTTCCTCGTCACGGCGATTGCCACTGTCCGCTGCAAATCCGTGATCAAGCCCGTCATAATCATGCAATGTCACTTTATCGTGCGGGCCAAGCCCTGCGTGAATGGCCGCTTGAGCTTCCGGCCCGACAAAGTGATCTTCCTTGGGAATATGAAGCATGAGCGGGTTCGCAATTGCATTGGCTTCATCCAGCATTGTGTCAATCATCACGCCGTAATAGCCAACTGAAGCATCAACATTGCTTCGCGCAGCTGTCATATAAGCAAGCCGCCCGCCCAGACAGTATCCAACGCATCCGACTTTGCTTGCGCCTTCTTTGCGAGCCCATTGGATTGCCGAAGTGATATCTTTCACACCATCATCGGGATCATATTTGCCAAAATAATCAAGAGCTTCTTGGAATTCTGCTTCCACATCGGGATCAAGCTCCAGCCCCGGTTTCATTCGGTGGAACAGATCAGGCGCAATCGCGAGATAGCCCCCTGCTGCCCAAGCATCGCACTTGTTGCGAATGCCTGCATTCACTCCGAAAATCTCCTGAATGACGACAATTGCAGCTTTGGGAGTTTCGCTGTCGGGACGGGCAACATAGGCGCTAAAAGAAGCATCCCCGTCCAAAGTCGATAATGTCACCATTTCACCCATTTGCGCAGCTCCCTAGAAAATCAATGCAATCGCCTATCTTGCTTTGCAGACATGCCAAACCCATTTAAGCAAAGCAATGGAAAGAGGATGCTCCCATGAAGTTCAAAATCGAAATTGATTGCACTCCGGAAGAAGCGCGCGACTTTATGGGCTTGCCTGATTTGACAAAGCCCAATGGAGTCTATGTCGAGACAATGGCGAAAGCGATGAAAGGCGTGAGCAACCCTGATCAGCTGAAGGAATATGCCGAGCAGTTGGCTCCTATGGGGCAAGTGGGCTTGAAGCTGTTCCAAAGCTTTGTCGAAGGCGGTAAGAAAGGTGCATCGTCCAGCTCGTCTTCCAAGCCCAAGAAATCATCCGATGATTGATTGCTTGCTATCCGAGCGCTAGCGAAAGCGCTCACCATGCAAGACACCATTTTCGCTTTATCGAGCGGCGTTCCGCCTGCTGCTATTGGCATTATCCGGATTAGCGGGCCGAAAGCAGGGGATGCATTGCGCAAGCTTGCGGGAAGTGGTTCGGAGCGCGAATTCAAACCCCGCCGGCCTTCGCTTGCCAAGTTGCGCAATGCGGATGGCGATGTGCTGGATGAAGCGCTTGTCCTGTGGTTTCCCGGGCCTGAGACAGCTACAGGAGAGGATCTGACAGAATTGCATTGCCACGGGGGCAGAGCAGTGATTGCTGCTGTCGAATTGGCTTTGGCTGATATTGCCGGGCTGCGCCGAGCTGAACCGGGCGAATTCACTCGCAGAGCCTTTGCCAATGGCCGGATTGATTTGGCTGAAAGCGAAGGTCTGGCAGATTTGCTTTCTGCTGAAACAGAGCTTCAGCGAAGTGCAGCTATGGCTATGGCAGGCGGAGCATTTTCGCACACTGTCGAGCAATGGCGATCGAAGCTTCTTGCGCTCTCAGCCGAAGTGGAATCCGCATTGGATTTCTCCGATGAAGATGATGTTTCCGAAATGCGCAGCGGATTTGCAGCAGATTTGCGCGATTTCGCAAATGCGCTGGATAGCTGGCTTTCGCGTCCTCAATCCTCCGCATTGCGCGAAGGATATCGCGTGGTTCTTGCAGGCCCGCCCAATGCTGGCAAATCGACCTTGTTCAATGCTTTGCTCGATAGTGAAGCAGCCATTACTTCCCCCACAGCAGGCACAACGCGCGATGTGATTGAGCGCTCTGTTGCACTGGGCGGAGTGCCTTTCACATTTGTCGATACAGCGGGGCTTCGCATGGAAACTTCGGACAGCATTGAAGCAGAGGGGATTGCTCGCGCTCAAGCGCAATTGGATCGTGCGGATCTGGTTCTGTGGCTGGGCGAGGAAGGGAAGGGGCCTGTTAATGAGGGGCCAACGAGCGCTTGGGAATTGGAAGTGCAATGCGATGATCCCGCGCATATCTCGAAATCCAATCCGCGCGCTGTGCTTTCAGCAAAAACTGGCGAGGGGATGGATGCGTTTAAGAGCGCTCTGATTGCTCATGCGAAGCATGCATTGCCTAAGCCAGGCGAAGCTGCACTCAATGCTCGCCAGCATGAATTGGTTGAGGGTGCGCATCAGGCATTTGTCAATGCATCAAGCCAATCTGATCCCTTGTTGCTTGCTGAAGAGCTTCGCAATGCGCGGCTATCATTCGACCGGCTAATCGGCCGAGTGACTACCGAAGATATGCTCGATTCGCTGTTTGGGCGTTTCTGCATAGGGAAATAGCGCTCAAGCTAGAATGCCAAAGCTAGAATGTGTGTCGATGTTTCACGTGAAACATTCGCTTTGACGCTGTCCGCGCTCAAAGCTATCGCAGCGCGGCGATGCAAACCCCTTCAAACTCTTATGATGTCCTAGTCATTGGCGGCGGTCATGCTGGCGTAGAAGCCGCTTGTGCAGCGGCTCGAATGGGAGTGCGCACAGGGCTTGTCAGTTTTGATCTCGACGCAATTGGAGCCATGAGCTGCAATCCCGCTATTGGCGGATTGGGCAAAGGGCATTTGGTTCGCGAAGTCGATGCTTTGGATGGAGTGATCGGGCGAGCCGCCGATGCTGGCGCTATTCACTACCGTATGCTCAATCGCTCCAAAGGCAGCGCTGTGTGGGGCCCGCGCGTTCAAGCAGACCGCAAGCTCTTCAAAGCGCAAGTGCAGCGGATTGTGAACTCGCAAAGCCATCTGGAATTGATTGAAGGCGAAGCTGCTGCGCTCATTCTCAAAGGCGGAAGGGCTGTCGGGCTTGAACTGGCTGACGGCGCGCAATTGCATTCGCAAGCTGTAATTGTCTGCACTGGCACTTTCCTTGGCGGCATTCTGTATCGCGGTGAAGAGCGAATGGAAGGTGGGCGGATAGGCGAGAATGCAGCCCATCGTCTGGCTGAGCAATTGCGCGGCGCTGACTTGCCTATGGCGAGGCTGAAGACAGGCACTCCGCCGCGATTGGATGGCCGGACAATTGATTGGGCGTCTTTGCCTGAACAAGCCTCAGATGCGGATGAGTGGACAATGTCAGCCTTGTCGCAGCACCGCACCAATCCGCAAATCTTCTGCGCAATCACTCGAACCACTCAAAAAGCGCATGATGCCATTCGCGCCAATCTGGATCGCTCCCCTCTGTTCACAGGCGCAATCGATGCAGCAGGGCCGCGCTATTGCCCTTCAATAGAAGACAAGATCCATCGCTTTGGAGACAGGGAGGGGCATCAAGTCTTCCTTGAACCCGAGGGGCTGGACACGCATTACGTCTATCCCAATGGTATCAGCACATCGCTTCCTGTTGATGTCCAGCTCGAAATGCTTCGCGCAATGCCCGGGCTTGAGAATGTCCGGATGGAAGTGCCGGGCTATGCAGTCGAATATGATCATATTGATCCGCGTGCTCTCACTGCTGATTTGCAGCTAAGAGCCATTCCCGGTGTCTATTGCGCAGGGCAAATCAATGGCACAACGGGTTATGAGGAAGCAGCTGCTCAAGGGCTGATGGCAGGCCTGAATTCAGCCTGTGCAGTGCTTGGCAAGGAACCAATCCCGCTTAATCGCTCGAACAGTTATATTGCTGTGATGATCGATGATTTGACACTCCAAGGCGTGTCCGAGCCTTATCGAATGCTGACTGCGCGAGCGGAATACAGGCTTCGGTTGCGAGCAAACAATGCATCAACACGGCTCACTCCTCTAGGAATTGAGCTGGGATGTATTGGAAAAGAGCGGCTTGACTGGCATGTTTCACGTGAAACCTTGCGCAGCGATATTGCAGCGGCTTTCGAGCGGACAGCACCTGCGAAGGAATTGAATGATGCAGGTCTGCCTGTCCGCCGCGATGGAGGGGATAAACCTTTGTCCGAATGGATCAGGCATGATGGAATTGAACTGGATCAGCTTGTCCCGTGGCTGGGGGAGAGCTTTCCTGCCGATCACTCATTGGCGCATGAAATGGCTGAGGATTCGCAATATGCGCCTTATCTTGCTCGGCAAGAAGCTGAATTGCGCGATTTGCGAGCGTCAGAGGAATTGGCGTTGCCGGCTGACTTTCCCTATGCCAGTGTGCCGGGGCTCTCGAATGAAATGATTGAGCGATTGTCTTCAGCAAGCCCCGCCAATCTGGCAGCTGCAGGGCGAGTGTCTGGAATTACTCCTGCGGCTTTGTCTGCATTGCTTGTCCATGCGCGGCGCTGGCAAAAGCAGAACGCTGCATGATTGAAAGCGAAAGCGATGCTCGGGACTATGTTGCGCAATTGTGCGACACAGCAGCCATGGAGCGGCTGGAGCAATTCGCCAAAGCTCTGATTGAAGAAAATGCACAGCAAAATCTGATTTCCAAGCCATCCGAAGCGCAGATCTGGCAGCGCCACATTGCTGACAGTGCGCAATTGCTTGAGCATGTCGCCGCAACTGGCACTGGTCAGGCGTGGGAAGGGGATTGGCTGGACTTGGGCACGGGTGCAGGCTTCCCCGGTATTGTCATTGCAGCAATGCGGCCTGATTGCTCCGTTGTCCTTGTCGAATCGCGAAAACGCCGGATTGAATGGCTCGAACGAATGGTTCGCGAGCTTGATTTGCCGAAAACCCGCGTAGAAGGGTGCAGACTCGAAGCAATTGAGCCATTTCCTACAGCGATTATTTCTGCCAGAGCCTTTGCTCCATTGCCCAAACTGCTGCGTTTATCCGCACCCTTGTCCACAAAGAGCACTCGCTTCATATTGCCCAAAGGGCGCAAAGCACGGCAAGAATTGGAAGAGCTTCCTGCTCCGAGTCGCACAATGTTTCACGTGAAACACTCTGTAACAGATGCAGAAGCGGGAATTATCGTGTCGCGCGATCCAGCGGATAAGGCCCAGTCATAGGCTTGGCATAGGGGTGAAGCCGGATTGCAGTGCAAGCAGAATGCGGGAAAGGCACTCGAATGATTACAATTGCTATAGCCAATCAGAAGGGCGGAGTGGGTAAGACTACCACTGCTATCAATATCGCAACGGCTATGGCGGCGACCGGCTGGCGCACTTTGCTGATTGATATGGACCCGCAAGGCAATGCTTCAACAGGAATGGGTGTGCCAGCGGATGATCGCGAAGTGTCGAGCTATGACATTCTGGTCAATGAAGCTCCGCTCGATGATGCAATAGTCAATACATCGATCCCGGGGCTGGATATTGTCCCGGCAACGGTTGATTTGAGTGGTGCAGAGGTGGAGCTCGTCACAGCGGATGAGCGCACAGCCAAGCTTCGCAATGCATTGCGCGAGCACAAGGCGCATGACATTTGCTTTATCGATTGCCCGCCATCGCTGGGCTTGCTCACTCTGAATGCACTGTCTGCTTCGGATACTTTGATGGTTCCTTTGCAATGCGAATTCTTTGCATTGGAAGGGTTGAGCCAGCTTTTGCAAACTGTCGAGCGTGTCCAGCAATTGTTCAATCCCGATCTGGGGATCATTGGCGTAGCGCTGACTATGTTCGATCGCCGCAATCGTTTGACTGACCAAGTGAGCGAGGATGTGCGCGAATGCCTGGGCAATCTGGTGTTTGATACTCCAATCCCGCGCAATGTCCGTCTGTCCGAAGCGCCCAGCCATGGCTTGCCAGCTCTAGTCTATGACCAGACCTGCACCGGCAGCCGCGCATACATCGCGCTTGCGCGTGAATTGATTGGTCGCTTGCCTGAAGAACGGATCGCAGCATGAGCAAGAAATCTGATCCTATTGCATTTTCCGTTCCCAAACGTTCGCCAGCGGACAAGAAGAAGAAGCTGGGCAAGGGCTTGGGCGCTTTGATGAGTGAAACCAAGCGCGAAGAACCCTTGGTGCAAACCTCTGCCAAAGGTGCAAAAGCGGCGGAAACCTCTGATACTGCGCTTGCTACAGAAGTGTCGGATGGTTTGGCCATGTTGCCGATTGCATCGATTGATCCGCTTCCCGGCCAGCCTCGCAAGCATTTCGATGAGAGCGCATTGAATGAGCTGGCTGCCTCGATTGCAGCGCGCGGTGTGATTCAGCCTGTGATTGTGACGAAAGCACCCAAAGGGCGGTATCGTCTGGTTGCAGGTGAACGCCGGTGGAGAGCTGCTCAAAAAGCGCAATTGCATGAAATCCCTGCATTAATTCGCGATCTGGATAAGCGTGAGGTAATGGCGCTGGCGCTGATCGAGAATATCCAGCGCGAGGATTTGAACCCGATTGAAGAAGCGCGCGCTTATCATCAATTGGCCAATGAGGAAGATCTCACTCAAGCTGAAATCGCTCGAATGGTTGACAAGTCGCGCAGCCATGTCGCGAATTTGCAAAGGCTTTTGCAACTGCCTGAGGATGTGCTTGGGCTGGTGGAAGGCGGATCGCTTTCCATGGGCCATGCGCGGGCGCTGATTGGCAATGACGAGGCGGCTGCACTGGCCAAGCGCGCAGTGAATGACAATTTGTCAGTGCGCGATATGGAAAAGCTGGCGAAGGGCGAGGGGGCCAGCGGTTCAGCCTCTTCGAAATCGTCCAAATCTTCCAAGCAACATACTGAAGATCCAGACATTCTGGCTGTTCAGGCCCATTTGGAAGAGTTTCTGGGAATGAAAGTGCAAATCAGATCGGATGACAGCCCGACCAAGGGGCATGTCTCTATCCGATATGGCACTTTGGATCAGCTTGACTTGTTGTGCCAACGGCTGACCGGTGGCGATATTTGATCTGAGCTCTGAAAGCTCGGTGGCTTAAGTCGCTGTTTTTCCGCGCAAACCATACTTCACAGATTGTGTGAAGTTGCGCGGCGCAACTTTCTCAAACGCTATTCGAAACAGTGTGTGCAGTGTGAAGTGCAGGGCTGCGCCTTGTAGAATGCTCGGCACAACAATTGGCCCAAAAAGATATTGGCCCAAAAAGATATTGGCGGAGCAGCCTTCTGGACCCCTCCAAAAGCATACTCCGCCAAAAAGCAGTGCTGGAACTCGATACCCCTAAAGGTTCCAGCGCTACTAAGCTTTAGTTCTTGATGTATTTGATCGGAACACGCTTGACCGGGCGAGGTGCCGGAGGCGCTTCCTTGATGTAACGCTCACGATAGACGGGTGGGGGAGGTGGCGGTGCAGCCTCTTCAACCCATTCCTCAGTCACATATTCGCGAACCACAACTTGCTGTTGCACAGGCACGCGCTGCTGGACGTATGTCACATACTGAACCGGCTGAGCATATGTGTAGGCATATTGCTGAGCGTGACCGTAAGCAGGATAAGCGTGACCCTGAACATGGCCCTGTGCAGGAATAGTGCGCGATGCTGTGTGACCGCCTTGACCGTAAGTCTTGAAGTGATTGTCGAGAGCAGCTTCGCACTCGTTCAAACGCTTCTTGCTACCCGAACCGGCAATCGCGCCGCCAATGATCGAGCCAATGATGCCGCCAGCGCCTGCGCCGATCAGCGATCCGGCCAGTCGTTCTGCACTGTAGAGCCGGTTGCCGGCTACGCCGCCAGCGATCGCGCCAAGCAGACCACCGATAATGCCGCCGCGCTCTTTCTGGCTCTTGCCGCCTGTGCGACGATAGCATTCATGAAGCCACGCATGGCGATCAAACTGAACCGGGATTGTTTGAACCGGAACGGCATTCTGGTGAACCACCGGAGCTGAATGA
>CAZJAG010000018.1:0-14923 GCA_964543735.1 uncultured Porphyrobacter sp.
ATCCCAGCTGGAACTCCGCTTAGGCGGGTGAGGTAGATCGAAATGTCCGCGGTGATCATCTGGAGGAACGGGATTATCTCGTCGCCAAAGGGCACGAGAAAACACATCATGCCTACTGGCAAAAGCAGGACGGCAATCGCGCGCGGGCCAAGCAAGGTGAGCAATGCTGCCTGAAGCGCGCCGACCGCGCCGATATGCGCAAACAGATTGATGCCCGCTACTCTGCCTCCAAGCCAAACTGCCAAAGCCAGCACCAATACCCCAAGGCCGGGCAGCCAAGCGCGCGGCGTCAGCTCCACAAGCTCGTCCTTGCGAAGCCACACCAGCCAGATCACAACGGCGGGGATGAGCAGGATGTGGTTATAGGTATCAATATTCCACCACTGGTGCAGCATCTCGCCCCATTCGCGCGCCGTCGCGGCGATCAGAGCCAGCCAAAGCACTGCCACATAAGCCAATGGCGAACGCCAGTGGGCAGGTATGCGAGTGAGAACACCCTTCTCCACCCATTCTCCTGAGAGCATATCAGGCTGCGTCACGGGCGCCTCCTGAAGTGTTAGAACCGACAATGTTCTCAAGCGGGGCAAGCATCGCTTCCCAGCTTTGATGGTCGAGCACATAATTGCGCGCAGCTTTACCCATTGCGATTGCCTTATCGGACGAGCCGACGAGCGCGTCTACATGCGCGATCAATGCGGCATCATCGGCCCCAATCGCGAAATCTCGTCCATCTTGCGCATCGATCCCTGTTGCCGCTTCTTGAGACAGCACGACCGGCCGCGCCATCGCCATTGCCTCTAGCACTTTGTTCTGCACTCCGCGCGCAAGCGTGAGCGGTGCAATCACGCAATCGGCAGAGGCAAGGAACGGGCGCACGTCGGGCACTTCGCCCCATACCCGAATACCTGGCTCACCATCGCGGCTGGTCAGCGCCTGGGCCGGCGCGCGGCCCACAACGTGAAAGGTTGCCTCGGGGTGCAATTTGCGGACCTTAGGCAAGAGTGTGTCCATCACCCGCAGGCTGGCTGCAATATTGGGGGGATAGTCCATCTGTCCGGTGAAGACGAGATGCGGCCCGTCGCTGCTTTCAAGATCGGGATGACGCTCGACCGTTTGCGGATCGAAGAAATGCGCATCAATCCCGTTGCCGACCGAGCGGATGTCATGGCCTGCGGGATTGTCCAAACGCGAAGCCAGCAATTTAGCCTCCGCGTCGGTGATCAGCGTGGTAACATCCGCGCGCGCGACCAAGCGTTGCTCCTCTGCGCGCAGCAAGCGACCCTCGCGCGCATCGATCAGCTTGCGCGGGAATGAGCCCGTCTCGCCATATTGGTCGAACTTCGCAGAATCGACATCGCACAGGTCAATCACCACGCGCCCTTTGAAGCTTGCGGGGATGTATTGCCCCATTTGCCCGGAAAAGATGAAAATGGTCTCGATGTTCTGCTGAGCAATTGTTGCCTCAACCCAGCGGGCCAACGCGGCATGGTGGAATGCAGTGAGGCTAACAGGCTTTGCAGCCAACATCGCCTCAACACCTGCCAGCGGCAGCGGCTTGCTGCGTTCGATCAGCGCGTATGATGCAGATGTGTCAGCCAACTCCCCTTCCGCAGCGCGATCCTCTGCGCTTTCGGAAAAACAACCGACATGGACGGGCGCAAGCTGCACCAATTTCTTCAGCAGATGATGCGCGCGAATCTTGTCCCCGCGATTGGGCGGAAACGGGATGCGATGCGCTAGAAAGAGAATGGCCCCCATAGCTGCGGCTTTACTCAAGCAAGACCGCGGGCAATGATCGGCCCCAATCGGTTGGCAATCGGCAAGGGCAGCTTTTTCCAAAGCTCGATCTTGCGCGCATAGGCATCGCTGGTGGGATCAACATCGCGCGCCTGCGAGGGGTCAGCCGACCATGAGCCATAGGTCATCGGCTCGGGCTCAAAGCCCCAGTTCTTCTTGTAGCGATAAGGTCCGCTATCGACTTTTGAGCGGCCAAAATCGAACCGCGTCATGCCGCGCGCGCGCGCGTGCAGCATCAGTTCGTAATACATCCGCTCGTTTGCTTTGAGGCCGCGCGCTGCGAAATTGCCCCCACCCCAGAACGGCATGACCGTTCCTTGGTGATAGAAGGACAGCACACTGGCGACCGGCTCAGCCCCATTTGAAACGGTGAGAATATCCGCCTCGTCTTCGAACATCTCAAGCATGACTTCGAACAATTTCTTGGGAAAGACCGGCGTGCCCAAATTGCGCACGCTTTCGGCATAGAGCTCATAATGCGCGTCCACATCACGCTGGGAAGCGCCAGTGGTGACCGTGAGATCACCTTTGAGGCTCTTGCGCACATCCGCGCGCTGTTTGCGCGGAATGGCCAGCAATTGTGCCTCGTCATCCTCGGCCAGATCAGCCACGAAATTCGCATGGCTGCTCTCTTGCAATTGCCACGCTTCGGGGATGAAGCCGCCGCGCAATTCGACGCTGGCGCAGGATGAACGCTGGGCCAGCTCGCATGATGCGTTCGCCAAGGCCTCAGCGACTAAAGGATCATCGCTCAGCACGCCTCCGCCAACGCCAAAGCCGCTGGATACAAGCGCGCGCCCGAAGACATGCGAATGGACAACCGAAAGCGGCAACCACCCGACAATTGCGCCCATACGCTCTGCCAGCAATCCGGTGGCCTTGTGGCCGCATGCTTTTTCAGCCGCGAGCAGCCATTTCGGACGGTGGAACAGCGAGCCTTCCGCCTCTTTGACAAAGCCTCCGATACGCTCGGCGATCTGGCTATCAGAAAGGTCAGCAATTGCGATGCTGGTCGCCTCAAGAGCAAAGGGCGCGTTCATCGGGTAAACTCCACAAGTCGTTTAGCCTCACCCTCGACAATTTCATCCATCCGGCCCCAGTCAAAGTCACCAATCAGCGTTGCCAACTTGCCTTCCATCCGGTTCAGATTGGTATAGTGGCGCAGCTTGGAGCGCAGCGGCGCATCGGCTACGCGCGGCTGGTCGGGATCGACTTCCCACGGGTGGAAATAGAAGATCGCCGGACGCTGCTCATCGCGATTGACCTGACCGATTGCCCAACGCGAAAACGCATAGGGAAGAACGCGGAAGAAGCCCCCGCCACCTGCTGCCAGCCTGCGTGATCCAAGCATCGCAGTGGTCACTGGCACTTCGATCAGATCGCTATCTGCAAGCGGCTTGAAGGCAAAACGCGGCGCTTCGGGCCAGCCATAATGATCATGAACAACAGGCGCGACACTGGATGAATAAAGATAGCCGTGTTCTGCCAGAACCTCGAACGCCCAAGGCGTGCGATTGTCGATGGAGAAGCTGGGCGCGCGGTAGCCCTTCACGCCCTCGCCTGCAGCATCCTCGATAATGGCGCGTGCCTTTTTGAGATCCGCATCAAATCGTTCCTGATCGAGAGTGAACACCCGCGCATGGTCATAACCATGGCTGGCGATCTCGTGCCCTTCCTCGACAATCCGCCGGATTAAAGCGGGATAGCGTTCGGCCACCCAGCCCAGCGTGAAGAAGGTCGCTTTGATGCCGCCCTCCCCGAACAGATCAAGGATAGCGCCAACATTGCGCTCAACCCGCGATTTGAGCGACGACCAATCATCACGGTCAATGACCGTTTCGAACGCGCCCACTTGGAACCAGTCCTCTACATCAACCGAAATCGCGTTGACGACAGACTGGCTTTCCTTCGCTTCGGGAAAGGATGCCGGAGCATTCATCAGGCTGCCTCGCGGTCAGTCTCTTCTTCGAACCACTCGACCAGTAGTGTGAGCACATGGCGCACCGATTGCTCCTGATCATCAAGGCGCTTTTCAACCTTGGCGAGGGTTTCCGAAATCTCGTTGAGCTGATGCGCCGACGCATTACTCGTAGCCGGATTGACCTTTGCAACCGCAGCTTTCAGCTCAGCCACCTGTGCGCCGAGCGGCTCTTCGCGGCTTGCTTCGACGGGACTGCGCTTTTTCGCTTTGGGCTTCGCTGCGGGTGCTTTGCGAACAGGTGGTTTCTCTGCCACTGGCTTTGCCTTGGGCTGAGAGATCCGTGCCGGAGCAGTGACAGCATTGGCATTGGCCGCGCCGTGGTTGGCATCGCCCACCATTTCAGCGCAAACCTCGTCCATCATAACGACGGTGAAGGTTTCATGCTCTTCAATCGCGCCAAGCAAAAGCATACGGTTCATGATCTGGTTGATCTTGCGCGGGATGCCGCCAGTGGCCTTAAACAGCGCTGAGAAGACATCTGGCCCAATTGCCGGATTGCCGGTCCAACCCACATGCTCAAGCCGGTGGGAGACATAAGCCTTGAGCTCGCCAGGCTGCAATGCATCAAGATGATGCGAAGCGATGACGCGCTGGCGCAATTGCTCAAGCTCAGGATGATTGGCAACGAGACGGCGGAACTCGGGCTGACCCAGCAGCAAAGTTTGGAGCAAAGGATGCGAGCCAAGCTGGAAATTGGAGAGCATACGCAGCTCTTCAATCGCCTCGATATCAAGGTTCTGGCTCTCATCGACGACAAGCAGACACCGCCGCCCTTCGCGCGCTTCATCGGCCAGGAACATCTCGATCATGCCAAGGGCACTAGCCTTGTCACGACCTTCGACCTCAAGGCCAAAGCACTGCGCGACAACATGGATTAGCTCTTCCCCGTCGAGCGCACTGGTGACAATCTTGCCAACCGTCAGCTGTTCAGGATCCACCTTTTCCATCAGATGCGCGACGAGGGTCGACTTACCAGCACCCACCTCACCGGTGATGATGATAAAGCCCTCGCCCTGGGCCAGACCATAGCCGAGATAGGACAGAGCTTTCTTGTGGCTCTTGCTCTCGTAATAAAAGTCTGGATCAGGCGTCAGCTGGAAGGGGCGTCCGGTGAGGCCGTAAAATTGCTCATACATGGAATTGGGGACCTTTCCGTCGCAATCAGAAGTCGTAGCGCAAGCCGACAAGACCGCTCGCCGCCGAGATATCGTCAACAGAGATATCGGAGTCGAGATAGTCGTAGGCCACCGCTGCACGCGCCGAGAGACGCGGCACAATGGTGCGCTGGTAAGAAGCCGATGCACCCAGCGCATTTACGCTCTGGCCGGCGTTGGCTTCGCTTTCGAACCAGTTCGAGTAAGCGTTAAGCGCAAAGCTGGAGCTGCGGCCAATCTCACCGCTGAAGCTAGTGTTGACGTAATAGCTTTCGTCTACCAGGCCATTTGCTGCGCCCAGAACCGTGCCTTCTGCGGCAAGGAACTTGCGGCGATCATAGCCACCGGCAACCGCAAAGTTATAGCGTGGGCCGATCTTGCGCGAGAAGCTGGCGTTCACGCCGCGGCTGCGGAAGGTTGCGGAACGAACCGAACCCAAGACACCGCTAACAAAGCCAGCACCGTCGCCGCCTGATACACCGCCAGTGAAATCACCGGTAAGCGGGTTGCGGGATGCGCTAAATTCGGTTGGCAGGCCTGCCAGCGAATTGTTGAGCGCGCCGCCAAAGCCTTGAACGCCATCATAGACGTTCACTGCAAAGACCGAACGGTCGGAAGGCGCGTATGCGAACGAGCCGTAATATGTGGTCGAGTCATAACGACGACCGACACGCGCTTCGAGAGCCGTGCGGCTGGACGGACGCCAAACAACGCCTGCGTCCCAGATAATGCCATCAACATCGAAAGCAATCTGACGCGCCGAGTTGGGATCGGTCACAAACCGGCCATTGTCGTCAACAACCGGATTGCCATCCGCATCGGTCAGCGCATCGCGCGCCGAGATCTCGACATCCTCATAGCCAACACCGCCGACAAGCGAGAGCGAAGAGGACAACGGGACAGCCACGTCTGCGCGAACATTGAGATCGCGAACACGCTGGTCCAGATTGGAGATATCTTCCTGATACGCTCTGCCGCCTACACCAATACCGATAGGCAGTGCCTCGCCGGCCTTGGTGCCGACGCGCAGGTCTGCTTGATAGGAAACACTGTCGTTGAAGACATCAAGACGGTCGCCTCCAGCATCTGTCGCAACGCTGGTGGGCGTTTCAACGCGGGTGTAGCCCACGCGTGCTCCGCCATTGATGTAGAGATCGCCAGCTTTAGTAGCGACGGTCGGGCCAGCATAGGCTGAATAGATCCGGCTTTCTGCATCTTGCCCGACCAGCGGGTTGAGCGTGGATGCGCCAGAGCCATCAACCGTCGTCCGGCTGGCCAAGGCGCCCGCCTCGAAATTCACTGCATTGGGCACCACTGCGACATAGCCGCGTGCAACACCGCTCACCGTATCGGTGTCGAGGTCATCATTGCCATAGCCGATATTGCGCTCGTAACGCAGGGAGACAGAACCGCCCGCGTTACGGCCTTGCGCCGATGCATCGACCCCGGCTGCAACCTGCGTAAAGGTCAGCACGTCATCCCCGGGTGAAAGCTCTGCAAACAGAACCTGTGACACCTCGATATAGGGTGTGACTTCGACCCGCCGATCGCTGCCTTGCTGGCTTTGCTGCTGCGCGTTGGCAGGCATTGCTGCGAGCATTGCCGAAACCGGCACGCTGGTGATCAAAAGTTTACTCAAACGCATCGTCTTACTCCCCGTAAACGCCGTAGGAACCGAAGTTCCTACCGCTTGGGCTGAACTGTGCTCCGTTGAGCAACAGCTTGATTTCTGGGCAGGCGGAAAGCAGCTGGTAGGCATCTTCCAGTGCATTGCGCCCGGTTACGTCAGCGCGAGCCACAAGGATCGCCTGACCTACGTGTTTGGCCAATTCGGCCGCGGGTGAAGCCGACAAGGTCGGCGGGGTGTCGAAAATTACAATCCGGTCTGGCGCGCTTTCGGTAAGCCGCGAAAGTACTTCGCGAGTGCGCTCGCTTGCCAGATATTCTGTGTCGGAATTGGTGCGATTTCCCGAGGGAAGGACGAAAAGCCCCTCGACATCAGTACGCAAAACCAGCTCTTCCGGCATGATTGAAGGGTCGGACAAGGCATCCATAAAGCCCATCGGAGCATCAAGGCCGAGAACCTCAAGCACTGAGGGCTTGGCGATATCTGCGTCGACCAACAGGACTTCAATGTCGCGCTCTGCTGCAAGAGCCAATGCAAGATTGGTCGCACAATAGGTCTTGCCTTCGCCCGAATGCGGTGAACAGACCAATATCCGGCGGGCTTTCGCCGTTCCACCCCTGCGTGCATCGTTCAGCAATTGACGCTTCACAATCCGGAATTCCTCAAGCAGACCAGTCAGCGGTCCATCCGGCACGATCATACCCTGATCACTTAAGTGATCGCGGCTGATCGGATGGATCATATCGCTGAACTCAACGTCCGCGTGAACTTCCGGCTCAACTTGCTGCTGAGCTGGCGCCATTTGAGCGTCATGCGCCGGGCTTGGAACCGCAGCTGGCTGCTGCACCGCTGGCTGCCCGGCGTCATAGCCTTGTGGCACCTGAGGCGCTTGTGCAGGTGCCGGCGCACGGGCTTGCTCACGCTGCTTGGCACGGGCAGGACGCGTGGTCTTCTTCCGCAGATGCTCAGGCACCGCGACAGGTTTCAAATTGTCGAGACCAAAAGCGCCACCGGCGCGTTCGATCAGCGAGTCGCCTGCTTCTTTCATTGAAACCTCATCGAGGGGAAATTTGGTTTGTTTCGTCATGGCTTTTCCCTCACGCGACCATTCCGACCTGGACGAACTCAATCGCCAACAGGACTACAAAGACAGCGAGCAAGGCGGCTGAACCTCCTGCCCATTGTTTGAGCCGTTTGGAGCGCAGCGAACGCGATGCCTCCTGGACGGTCTGCGAGATTGAACCGACCACCGGCAGGTCCATCACTCGCTCAAGCTTACCCGTCGTGCTGAAGGTCGAGCGCATCTGACCCATCGCAAAAGCGACACCTGCCCCCGCAGCGCAGCCGGCGAAGAGCACGCCAAACAGCAGCAACGGACGGTTTGGAGCCGCAGGCTTGCGCGGGATCACTGGTGGATCGATCACGTCAAACTTGAACGCGCTCACTTCATTATCGACCTGACCACGCAGTCGGATGTCCTCGCGATCTTTGAGCAGATCCTCGTATTTCTTGCGAAGCACTTCGTAATCGCGGCTGATGCGGTTGGCTTCTGCTGCGACTTCAGGCTCGGTCGCTTGGCTGGCTTGCAGCGCAGCGATGTCGGACTGCAAGGCAGCGCGGCGCACATACAGTGCTTCTACGTCTGCCTGACGCTCCGCCTTGATCGACGTTAGCGAAGTGTAGGCCGGGTTTGGCTGACCGGTCGGAGCAGTAGACTGAGCCGGTTCATCAGCGACTTGCTGCTTCAGCAATTCGACCTGACGTTTGGTTGAGACCACATCGGGATGCTCTTCGGTAAGACCGCGACCGCGCAATTGCGCGAGCTGGCTTTGAGCCTGCGCCAGAGATGCTTGCGAACCAGAAAGCTGAGCAGGGGCAGCAGCGCCGGCAATTGATTTCGGCGTGCTTGCAAGCTGCCCATCAATCGCTGCCAGTGCGCTTTGCGCAGCTGCCAGATCACCTTGGACCCCGCGAAGCTCGGTGCGAGCCTGCTGGATTTTGGTTGCCAGCGTAGTGGTTCCGCCGATCAGCTCGGGATATTGCGCTTCAAAGGCGAGACGACGCTGCTCAGCAGCTTCCAGCTCGCGCTTGCGCTCTTCCAATTGCTTGTCGAGAAACACCATAGTGCCAGCAATTTCGCTGCGATTGCCTGCGATGTTCTCCTCGCGGAAGATGTCGATCAGCTTCTGGACGACATCGCGAGCAAGAGCTGCGTTTTCACCATCAGACAGGTCTCTTTCGCCGATCTCCGCCGAGAGTTCGAACAAATTGTCTTCCTGACTGGTGATTGCCACATCCTCGCCCAGCTCTTGGATCGCCTGATCCATGTCAGGACGATCTGTGATGTCATTGCCCAGAGTTGTCGAACGAATGACCTTCTCCAGATTGACCGAACTTGCGAGTGTTTGGCGCACACGCATGATTTCTTGCCGGCCATCGCCTGCAATCTTCATTTGTTCGGAGAGCACGTCATCCAAATCGACATAAATGCGCGCTTTGGCTTCGTAGGAGTTGGGGATGAGAGCCACCACCAACCACCCGGCAAGGCACACAACCCAGGCTACGCCCAGCGCCAGCCAGCGCCGGTGCCAAACCGAGAAGAGCGCTACGCGCAGTTCTTCAAAGACTTCGTTCATTACCGCAGCCGCCCTTTAAAATGTGCTCTCTGGGATGATGATCGTGTCACCCGGTTTGAGAAGGACATTCGCTGAGCTGTCGCCCTTTTTGAGAAGATCGTTGAGACGCAGACGGTATTCCTGCTGTTTGCCCGTCACCTGATCAGTGCGGATCAGCTTCGCGCGGTTGCCCGCTGCAAACTCGCCAAGCCCGCCCACTGCAATCATTGCATCAAGCACGGTCATGTTGGCGCGATATGCAAGCGCGAGTGGCTGTTCAGTCGAGCCGACGATCTTGACCTGCTGATCGAACGTGCTGTTGAACTGGTTCACAATCACTGAAACGATCGGGTTTTGAATATATTGCGACAGCTGGGTCTTAATAAGAGCCTCAAGCTGTGCCGGTGTTTTGCCCGCAGCAGCGATATCGCGCACCAGAGGAATGGTCAGACGGCCGTCAGGACGCACCTGAACCTTGTCAGCGCTGAGTTCTGGATTGCGCCATACATGAATGGTCAGCTCATCAAGCGGGCCGATCACATAATCGCCGCTTGGAGCAGTACTAGCGGCAGGGCTATTGGCCGATGGCAGCTCTTGTCCGGGTCCCCCAGCACAGGCACTTAACAACACAAGCGCAGCAGCAACTCCTAAGCGCGAAAGAGCGCTGCGAGTTGGAAGGGACGGTATTGGGGTCAACATATAAAATCCTAGCCTTGGCTAGCGAGCATGGGCGAAGACAGCAGGAGCTACCTGCCAGTCCCACGCTCGCGGGAACGGACACCCAAATCCCCAAAAAAGGTGAACAAAGTGTTAGTATTACTGGATTTCTCGTAGGCATTCCCAAAGTGGGACGCCTCGTTTAGGAACTGTTAACCCAACAACTCGCGTGCTGGTCCCTGCCCAAGAAAGTTCGCGGGCGAGGCTGTCGCCCCGTAGGCCCCTGCGCAATAGACAACGACCAGATCCCCTTCTGCCGCCTTTGGAAGCAGCGCTTTGTCTGCCAATCTGTCCAAAGGGGTACAAAGACAGCCCACGACGTTAACCACGTCACTCGCTTCTTTGGTGACCTTATTGGCGATGGCTACGGGATAATTGCGGCGCACAACCGTGCCAAAATTTCCTGATGCCGCGAGCTGGTGATGGAGCCCGCCATCGGTCACCAGATAGGTCGAACCATGGCTTACCTTACGATCCACTACCTTCGTGAGGTAAACCCCAGATTCGCCGACAAGATAGCGGCCAAGCTCGATACAAAGATCAGTTTCGGCAAGAGAATTCGGCAATTGCTCGAACCGCTTGCCCAGCGCATCACCGATTCTTCCAATGTCGAGCGGTTGGTCACCGTGGAAATAAGGAATACCAAAGCCGCCTCCCATATTCAGTTTCGGCAACGGAACACCAATCTGATTCGACAATTTATCTGCCAAATTTAGCACGTTAGCCTGCGTTTCAATCAGTGCATCAGGGTCAAGCGCCTGACTGCCTGTGAAGATATGAAGCCCGCAAAAGCTTGCCCCTGCTCCGATAATCTCTTTCGCAAGATCAGGTACGCGTTCGGTATCAAGCCCAAACGGCTTAGCTCCGCCGCCCATTTTCATGCCAGAACCGCGCAGTTCAAACTCGGGATTGGCACGGATCGCCATCCTTGGCGTGACGCCGATTGCCTCAGCGATTTTCAGAGTACGCCGAGCTTCACCTTCGCTCTCGCAATTGAGGATGACCCCTGCACGCACAGCCGCTTCCAATTCGTCATCGCGCTTACCCGGCCCTGCAAAGCTGACACGGCTGGCATCGATCCCCGCATCCAAAACCATTTGCAGCTCGCCTGCCGAAGCAATGTCAAACCCATCAACCAGACCTTCCATATGCTTGAGGACTGGGTCATAGGGGTTTGCTTTTACAGCATAATTTACACCAAGTCGCTGCGGCATGGCGGCCCGCAATTCTGCCACACGAGCGCTGAGCTTCGCCTTGGAATAGACGAAAAGCGGGGTTGAACCAGCCTCAGCAACAAGGGCGCTGGCCGTCTTACCGCCAATGGCAAGCTCGCCATCAATCACATCAAAGCCGTCTGGAATGGGGCCAACAGGCTTAGGCTTCATTCGGTCAATTCCTTATACAATGCCGTCCGGTCGATTTTGCCATTGGGGTTGAGCGGCATCTGCTCGCGCCAATGCACCTCCTTTGGCAGCATGAAGTTAGGAAGTTCTTTGCTTAGCGCTTTTGCAAGCGCTTTTGTGTCCGCTTCCGCTCCATTTTCCGCTCGAACAACCAAATGCACCGCATGGCCTAGCCGTTCATCCGGAATGCCCAGAGCAATAGCTTCCGCAACCATCCCTGTTGCGAGCGCTGCTTCTTCGACTTCCTGAGGGGAAATGCGGTTGCCTGCGCTCTTGATCATCGCATCGCGGCGCCCGACGAAATAGAGCAATCCATTGGCAGCGCGCTTCACCCTATCGCCAGACCAGACCGCTGTTCCGCCATATTCTGACCATTCGGGAGCAGGCTTGAAGCGCTCAGCCGTGCGATCAGGATCTTGCCAATACCCCTGTGCAACCAATGGCCCACAATGCACCAACTCGCCTTCCTCATCTGGTTGCGCAGGCTTGCCCGCATCATTCACAACCAGAATCTCGGCAAAAGGGATCCCAGTGCCCATGGATGTCGGATGTTCATCGACCAGACTCGGGTTGAGATAGGTCGACCGAAACGCTTCGGTCAGACCATACATCGGATATAGGTCAGCAGAGGCAAAAATTCGCCGCAAATCGCGCACCAGATCGGTCGTGAGCGCACCGCCCGAATTGGTCATCCGGCGCATTTTGGCGGTTGCCTCATCGCTCCAATCAAGCTCGGCCAATTGCACCCACAGCGGAGGCACAGCGGCCAATGTCGTCACTCCATGCGCAGCGCATGCCTTCATCACATCGCGCGGAAAAAGATAATCGAGCGGCGTAACGCAGCCTCCTGCATACCATGTCGAAAGCAATTGGTTTTGCCCGTAGTCAAACGAAAGCGGCAATACCGCCAAGGTCACATCATCAGCTGCAAGCTTGAGGTATTGAGCGACACTCACTGCTCCCAGCCATAAGTTCGCATGGCTTAGCATCACGCCCTTGGGTCGGCCGGTTGAGCCCGAGGTGTATAGTATAGCCGCGAGCTCATCGGGATCAGCCCGAGACGGACCCAATGATAATTGAGCATTGTTTGCAGCCTCAAGCGCCGCATCTTCCTCCAGAACAGCGCACTCTTGGCCCGTATCGCCATCCTCAAGGGTTTTCAGCCTGGCAGGCGTGCCGATCAGCATCTGCGCGCCGCTATCGCCCATTATATGCTTAACCTGAGCGCGCTTTAGCAGCGGATTAATCGGCACATGGACAAGCCCTGCCCGCGCCGCTGCCAGAGGCATCAGGCATGTAAGCTCGCCTTTTGCCGCCCATGTCGCAACGCGCGCTCCCTTCTCGCTGATTTGCTTAGCCAACCATCCGGCGAGCGAGGAGATACGCTGTCTTAACTCCTGATGGGTAAGGGTTCTTTCGCGCAATATCAGCGCCCGGTCGTCATCCGCCCCGCATTCAGCGAGGTGGTCTAACGGCTTGATGGCAATTTCAGGCGAAGTGGGCATCCAATGTCCATGAGAAAGAGAGAAGAGTGACAGCGGCCAGTTACCACGACACGGTTAACGTTCTCCAAGGGCTCTGTCAGCCTGCACCGTCGCCTTTTGAACGGTCTGAGTGGTTTGCGCTATTGGCTGACAGCGGCCTCACCCCTCTAGTCGTGCTTGCAAGCGATGGCGAGAGTTCAGCTGCATTGGCTCTGACCGAGGCCAATGGCCGGATCGAGCCATTGCGCAATTGGTACAGCTTCACATGGCGTCAACTTGCCCCTCAAGGCGAGGCAGGAGAACGCCTGCTGGGCGAGATTGCAGTGCAGCTGCGCAAACGCTCGCATCGCGTGACCTTGTGGCCCGTGCCTGAAGAGGATGGCTCAGCAAGCCGTCTCGAGCGCGCATTCGCTCAAGTGGGCTGGAAAGTCTCTCGCCGACAATGCGATGAAAACCACGTCCTGCCGGTAAACGGCCGCAGTTTCGCCGAATATTGGGCCCAGCGCCCAGGCAGAATGCGCACCACGCTCAAGCGCAAAGCGAAGAAAGTTCGCGTCGAAATTCTCACCCATTTTGATTCCGATGCATGGGCGCAGTACGAGGCTGTTTATGCTGAAAGCTGGAAAACGGCTGAAGATCAACCCGATCTGCTTCGACGCTTTGCCGAGCAAGAAGGTGATGCTGGCCGCATTCGTTTGGCCATCGCTCAGCATGGAGATCAAGCGGTTGCCGCTCAATTTTGGACGGTGGAAGAAGGCATAGCCTACATCCACAAGCTGGCGCATCTTGAAAGCCACAAGAAGCTTTCTGCCGGAACCACTGTGAGCGCGGCTCTATTCGAACATGTTATCGACAAGGATCGCGTTCATTTGGTCGACTTTGGTACGGGCAATGATGCCTACAAGGCTGACTGGATGGAGGATATCCGCCCGCGCTATGAGCTAGACTGCCTTGATCCGGCACAGTCCCGTTCTTGGCCAGCCTTGGCCAAGCGCGCAATACGCAAGCTTGCACCATAGGCCAGCCAAAGCTAAGGCGAGCGCCGATTTTCCGCTGGGGAAAGCTGAGCATTCATGAGTGTAGATACAACCAAAAGCGACACATCGGGCGATCGGTCATCCGAAAGTGAAAAGGCAACGTGCGACAAGGCAGCGAGCGACAAGGCAGCAAACGCCATTGACGCAGAATTGCGTCAGATCATGTGCGATGTGCTGGGTCTTGATAGCGATGATGTTGCGGAGTTTGACGCGGAAACCGGCCTGTTCGGCCATTTGCCAGAGCTTGATTCCATGGCCGTTGCAGGGCTTCTCACTGAAATGGAAGACCGGCTCGACATCATGATTGATGATGAAGATGTCGACGGCGAGATGCTCGAGACATATGGCGGTTTGCTTGGGTTTGCGCAGGCCAAAGTGGCTGAAGGCTGATAGGCTGCGTCCATGTTTGGTGAGTGGACTTGTCCTTTGCCCGATGGGCAATCCAGCACCGAACTGGTCGTCGCGATGGAGAGCGATGGCCCTCACAAGATCCTGATCTTGCCCGCACTGTTCGATGAAGCGAACAAATTGCGCCGCTTCACACTACAAACGATGCGAGCGCTGGGTGAAGCCGGAATTGCAAGCACGCTCCCCGATCTTCCAGCCATGAACGAAAGTTTGGCTTCGCTTCCCGCACAGTCGCTTGAAAGTTGGCGAGCGGCTGCCGCGCATGCCGCAAAAGAGCTGTCGCCAACTCATGTGCTTGCAATCAGAGGCAGCGCGCTGATTGCCCCCGAAACATTGCCGACTTGGCATTACTCTCCTGTCAAAGGCGCGCGCATACTACGCAATATGCTGCGAGCGAGAGTGCTCACATCGCGCGAAGCGGGGCTGGAGGAGAGCACCGATACGCTGCTTGCTCAGGGCATGGAGCACGGTCTGGAACTGGCTGGATGGCCCCTTTCAGCAGATATGATTGCACAGCTTCAAGAAGCTGAGCCCGTTGCTTCACAGAGGAGCGAGATCATCGAGCAGAAACAGCTCGGCGGAGCGGGTCTTTGGCTGCGCGCGGAGCCGGACGAAGCGCCAGAGCAATCCGCTCAGCTGGCACGGCACATTGCAGCGAAGCTTCAGGCATCATGAGCCGCCTTCACGTCCCTTTCGCATG
>CAZJAG010000018.1:15023-27635 GCA_964543735.1 uncultured Porphyrobacter sp.
CACATTGCAGCGAAGCTTCAGGCATCATGAGCCGCCTTCACGTCCCTTTCGCATGTGGCAAATGCACACTTGCTGGAACGCTGGATACTGCGCCCGGCTGCACCGGATTGCTGATAGTCACAGGCGGTAACGAGCTGCGCTCAGGAGCGTTTTCAGGGCAATCTCAGCTCGCCGCGCGGATCGCCAAAACTGGCTTTCCCGTCTTCCGGTTTGACCGGCGCGGGATTGGCGATAGCGAAGGGGACAATCGGGGGTTTCGCAAATCTGCAAAAGATATTGCTGCTGCGCTCGATGCATTCCGAGCGCTGGAGCCCCAGCTTGCACGCGTGATCGGCTTTGGCAATTGCGACGCGGCATCCGCCCTAATGCTGGCACAAGGTGCTGGCTGCGACGGCCTGATCCTCTCCAATCCTTGGACGATTGAAGACAATGCCGCCGCCGAAGAAACCGAAGATAGCTCCCCTACCCCCTCATCCGACGCGATCAGAGCCCGTTATGCGCAAAAGCTGAAAAACCCGCGCGAGCTAATGCGATTGCTGCGCGGCGGCGTCGACTTGCGCAAACTTGCCAAGGGAGTGCTCGCCAGCATGCACCCTGCCGCGCCTGCAACAGGATTGGCGCAGGAAATGCACGAAGGTATTGCTGACTTCTCCGGGCCGATCTCGATCCTGCTCGCTAGCTCTGATCGCACAGCGCAGGAATTCGATCGCCATTGGGATGCAAGTGATGAACGGATTGCCCGCTGCAAGGGCGCAAGCCATGCCTATGTCGAACCACATGCAAGCCAATGGCTCGATGAGCAAATTCTTGCGGGCTTACGCAAGTCCTAACGGGTGAAATAGCTCATCAGTTCAACATGGGTTGACCAACGAAATTGACCGACTGGCCTAAGCGTTTCCAATGTGAACCCTGCGTCCGCCAACCTTTTTGCATCGCGCGCCCAGCTTGCGGGATTGCAACTGATATAGACGACGCGTTCCAAGCCGCTTTCGGCAATCGCTGTAATCTGTTCGCGTGCACCTGCGCGCGGAGGGTCGAGCACCGCTGCATCGAATTTCTTTAGCTCATCGGGCTGGATTGGATTGCGGAACAAATCGCGATGAAGCGCTGTGACTGCACCCCCGCTTCTTGCGGCCGCCTGTTTGCAGGCCAAATGCGTCTGCTGCGAAGCTTCGACAGCCACAATCTGTCGCCCCTTGGCCAGTCCGAATGCAAATGTACCAAGACCAGCGAAAAGGTCAGCCACGACTAAGGCCCCATCAAGGCAAGCTTCTGCATCACCGATCATCAAAGTTTCAGCATCCTGTGCCGCTTGGAGAAAGGCTCCGCTCGGAAAAGCAACCCGCACGCCGCTCAGCGAAATTGTTATCGGATCAGGTTCCCATAGCGGTTCTGCTCCATACCCCCAATCGAACGACAGCCTCGCCAACCCGTTAGACTGGGCAAATTCAACCGCCGCTTCGCTTGCTTCCAATCCTTCCAATTCGAGATGCTTGATCGCGCAGTCAACGCCTTGGTCAACCAGCGTGAGATCAATCTCAACCCCGCGTTTGGGGGCGCCGAACCGCGCGATTAGCTCACGCAAGGGTTTGGCAAGGGCAACCAGCTCCGGTCGCAAAATATGACACTCTGCCAGATCGACAATGCGGTGCGCTTTTCCTTCGCGAAAGCCCAGCACAGCGCCTTTTTGCGTGCGCATGGCATGCATGGTTGCTCGTCTGCGCGTATGGCTTGGCGAAACATGCGTTTCAAGGAGCGTCTTGGGTGCAAGCTCTTGACCCTTCGCCGCCAGCACGACCCGCTCTGTTACAAATTGCCTAAGGGCTGCATCATCTGCATGCTGCAATGCACAGCCACCGCATGTCGAAAAATGCTTGCATGGCGGCGATTGATAGTGGGGGCCTCGCTCGATCGAGCCATCGGGCAATATGTGATCGCCTGTGACTGCGCCGCGGAAATGCTCGCCGGTTGCAGCGACGCCATCGCCTTTGGCAGCGATGCGGACGATTTCGCACTTGCCTGTCATAGCGCGGACATCATTGCGCCACGCACGTGGCCCGCCAATTGGCTAGCAGAGAAGGCCGGTCCTGCGCGCCGTGCGGCTTCGCCGTGCAGCCATATCGCTTCACAAGCAGCCTCAAATGCAGGACGAGCATTTGCCATACGCGCCGCCACAATACCTGCGAGTACATCGCCGCTTCCCGCGACTGACAGCCAGCTGGGCGCAGGTGGAGCGATAGCGAGCCTTCCATCAGGGCTTGCCACGTAAGTGTCAGGCCCTTTTGCGATTATAATCATTCCGCTCGCCTGTGCTAACGCAAGTGCACGCGAGCCGCGATCGGCAGCTGAAACATCAAAGCTCTCGCACAATGCCATCAATTCACCATCATGCGGGGTGGCGCAGTAGGCGCCCTCTTGTCTCAGCATCTCGGGCTTTAGCAGATGCAGCGCGTCCGCATCCAAGACAACAGATTTGGTGTTCGAAAGCGTTGTCCTGAGCCGCTCCAATGCTTCATCACCGCGCCCCAGACCCGGCCCGATCAGCACAGCGCGAATGCGGTCATCGTGCAAACCATCTTCAAGCAATCCGCCTTCCACAACCAGATCGGCCGGGACGGGTCGATTGCCGACCTTGCCAAGCAATTTGACATAGCCCGCCCCGCTGTTCTGGCACGCGCTTGCAGCGAGCAGAGCAGCCCCCGGCATGGCTCCTGCAACAATGCATGCGAGCCCGCGCGTATACTTGTGCGAATCCGGCGCTGGGGACGTAAGGCTCGGTTTTCCGATCAATCGCGCAGCGCCTTTCACATTCCCAACACCAATTGAGACAAGCCGCTGCTCGCCCATATGGAGACGCGCTGGAAGGCGGAAATGCGCTCGTTTCCAAGCGCCCAAGGCTAATGTCAGATCATATTGCGGCAGATCATCCCCCAGCAATGCGCCGCTATCACTTTCAACCCCTGAAGGCACATCAATAGCGATGGAATATTCGTGGCTTTGGACAAGGCCTTTCACAAGCTCGCAATGCTGAGGAGCCAGCTCGCGAGAGAGGCCCGAACCAAACAGGCAATCGATGAATAGTCCGCGCTCATCTTGGCTTGGTTGGATTACGACAGAGCCTTTGTAGAGCGAGCGCGCGGCTCTAGCCGTGTCGGTCTTTGGCTCGGTAGGTGCAATCACTTTTACGGCCAGACCGCGCTCACTCAAAATTCTTGCAATTACATAGCCATCGCCGCCATTATTACCCGGCCCGCAAAGCACTGTAACAGGCCGCCCCGCAGCAATGCGCCAGACCCAATCCGCACAGCCCGCGCCTGCGCGCTCCATCAATTCCTGTTCTGAAATCCCGCCCTCAACAAGCGCGCGCTCTGCCGCTTGCATTTGCGCCACTGTGAGGACTTGCCCATCACTCATTCGGAGCGTCAGATCCCTGATCTATCGGAACGAGATATCTTGCGCCTTCAAAAGTGATCTCAAGCTGACCTTCGACAATGCGTTGCTCCATGGCCTCGGCGCCGTCAGCCAGCTCAACGCCTTCGCCGCTCGGGAGGATTTTGAACCTGCGAAAGCCGCCGTCTGGATGATGAATGACGAGGCCCACTTCATTGCCCGAGAATGTCTGTTCAGCGACACACACCGCCTGCATTTCGGCACCTGCTCCGATGGCGCAATCCACCGTCGTACCCACGGGTTCTGCAGATTCTTCACCTCGCGAACATGCCGCAAGCAGCACGCATGAGACCAGTGCAAGTTTAGATATCCGCATAGACATGCCTTTCCATTTTGGCGCCAGGATGGGTCAGTGCGCCTTTCACTGCGGGGCCGACATTTTGGGCATAGCGCCACAATGTGCCTGATTGGTAATCATTGGTGCGCGGCTGCCATGCTTCGCGCCGCTCAGCCAGCACATCTTCGGCAACATTGAGTTCAATAGACCCCGCTTCGGCATCAATAGCAATCTCGTCACCATCCTCTACCAAAGCGATTGGCCCGCAATCCGCCGCTTCGGGGCCAACATGGCCGATGCAAAAACCGCGCGTTGCACCAGAGAAACGCCCGTCCGTAATCAGCGCAACTTTTTCGCCCATACCCTGTCCATAGAGCGCCGCAGTGGTGGACAGCATTTCGCGCATGCCCGGCCCACCCTTCGGCCCTTCATAACGGATGACGATCACGCTGCCCTCGGCAATATCGCGCGCTTCAACAGCAGCAAAGGTTTCTTCCTCACATTCAAACACGCGCGCAGGACCTGTGAATTGCAAGCGCTCCATTCCAGCAACTTTCACGATTGCGCCTTCAGGAGCGAGTGACCCTTTCAGACCCACCACGCCGCCGGTGGGCGTGATCGGCGTCTTGACGTCATAAAAGACCTTCTGATCGGGGTTCCAGGTGACTTCCTCGATGTTCTCGCCCAGCGTCTTGCCGGTAACCGTCATCGGTTCAGGATCGAGGAAGCCGCCATCAAGCAGCGTCTTCATCCCCATATAAACACCACCTGCCTCGTGCATGTCCTTGGCAACATATTGTCCGCCCGGTTTCAAGTCAGCGATATATGGCGTGGTTTTGAATATCTCGGCGACATCGAACAGATCAAACTCGATCCCTGCTTCGCTGGCCATTGCGGGCAGATGGAGCGCCGCATTGGTCGAGCCGCCGGTCGCCGCGACAACCCGAGCTGCGTTTTCAAACGCTGCCTTGGTGCAGATATCGCGCGGGCGAAGGTTGCGCTCCAGCAGGTTCATAATTTGCACGCCGGCAGCGCGGGCAATCTCTTCGCGGGATTTAAAGGGTGCTGGCGTCATATTGCTATTGGGCAAAGACAAACCAATCGCTTCTCCAACACAAGCCATGGTATTCGCCGTAAATTGGCCCCCGCACGCTCCGTGACCCGGGCAAGCGACTTTCTCAAGCGCGATCAATTCTTGCAAAGGGCAATTGCCCGCTGCGTGCTGACCCACCGCCTCGAACACGTCGACCACAGTAACGTCTTTGTCCTTGTGTGTGCCGGGAAGAATGGATCCACCATAGACAAAGATCGAGGGCACGTTGAGCCGCAGCATCGCCATCATCATGCCGGGTAAGCTCTTATCGCATCCAGCAAAGCCGACCAGTGCATCATAGCAGTGCCCGCGCACCGACAGCTCGACAGAATCGGCAATCACTTCGCGGCTGACCAGCGAGCTTTTCATCCCTTGATGGCCCATAGCGATGCCATCAGTCACCGTGATGGTGTTAAACCGGCGCGGGGTTCCGCCTCCTTCAATCACGCCCTCACGGCAGATATTGGCCTGCGGGTCGAGCGCGGTGTTGCAAGGCGCTGAATCATTGCCAGCGCTGGCGACTGCAACAAATGGTCGTTCGATCTCCTCGCTGGTCATTCCCATCGCGTAATAATAACTGCGATGCGGCGCGCGTTCCGGCCCCATAGAGACGTGACGACTGGGCAGTTTCCTCTTGTCGAAGCGATCAGACATAAAATTCCCGCAATAAGATAATTAGCGCAATTCTACTGCCTCTAGTCGAGAGCGAGCGCAACCCTGCCCATGACATCGGCGATCAACGCAGCCCAACGCGCTTGATCCGCGCGGGTTGCAATCAGGTCCTGCCGCACCTCGAGCGCGCAATAATAGCGCCCCTTTGCCTCAGCATGGCGGTTCATCGTCGCATTGAGCTCGCGGCCTGAATAGGGCTGGTTGTCGCCAACTGTCAGCCTTTGCTCTGAAAACAGCCGGATCGCATGGCGCGCGGCCCGGTCATCCTGATTGTAAAGCAGAGCGCATTCCCATGGGCGCTCCTCATCGCTTGTATCGAGCTTGGGCGTGAAAGAATGGAGCGAGACAATCAGCTTGGGCTGCGCCGTATCGAGCCATTGCTCAAGCGCTGCATGATACGGGCGGTAATACCGCTCAAGCCGCCCTTCTACATTGGCCCCAATATTGCCGGGCACGAGATGCCCATCGCTGGTCGTAGGGACAACATTCGCGTGCTCCTCCTCGCGGTGCAGATCAACCACCAGTCGGCTGACGGTCGCCAAATGCGCAGCGATGCCATGACGGCGTGCGAGGCGCCCGGCAATTCCGCCAACACCAATGTCGAGAGCAATGTGATTGTCGAGCAGCTCAGGGGCGATCCCAAGCTCAATCCCCTCGGGCACAAAATTGGAAGCATGGTCAGCCACGCAGACGATACCGCCCCGCTGCGGTGTACCAAGCTGGCGGTAAGGAAGATCATCTCGCATCATATCCAGTGGTCTTAGCGCAGAGCGCCCGGCATTTGCCACCATTCATAATGCTTTGCCGCGATTTGCTTGGCCGCCACATCGCGTTCAGCTGTGCTTTTATATAGCGCGAAGCATGTGGCGCCCGAGCCGGACATGCGAGCGAGCCACGGGTTGGTCGCTTGCAAGGCAGCCAGAACATCTGCAATTTCTGGGATCAGCGCGATGGCTGGCGCTTCCAGATCGTTGCGCCCTTCCCGCGCGATGTGAGAAGCTTTGCCGCTTGGGAGCGCGCCGCGATCTTGGCCCTTCCCGTCATTGGCCCACGCCTTGAATACAGGCCCTGTGGCACATGGGATGCGCGGATTGACGAGTAGGCAGGCCATGCCCTTGAGGTCGTTCTGGGCCAGCTCCAGCTCGGTTCCTGTTCCCCGCCCGATAGCCATTTCGCTGCGCACGCAAGCGGGCACATCTGCACCAAGTTTAGCCGCGCGCGCCTCCCAATCATCGGGTAGGCCGTGAGATTGTTCGATCAGACGGAAAACTGCGCCCGCATCGGCTGATCCTCCGCCAAGACCAGCGGCAACGGGCAGGTTCTTCTCGAGGGTGATCGCCAAGCCATCAGAGCGTGGGAGCACAGACAGGGCGCGCGCCACGAGATTGTCCATCGGATTGTCGATCCCACCTGCGCATTCGCCAATGGTTGTGACGCTGTCCTCATCGGCAGGCTGTGCGCTCAGCGTGTCGCCGCAATCGACAAAGGCGAAGAGCGTTTCAAGCTCGTGATAGCCATCATCGCGCCGCGCGCGGACATGCAGCGCGAGATTGATCTTGGCGTAAGCTGTTTGGGTTCTTGGCATCCAGACAGCGCTTCCTCCAGACATAGCGACAGCCGTTGCTGTTGCGGTCACTTCAACTGCTCGGCGAGTTGTCTCCAATAGTTTGGACCACAAAGACAATGCCCCATCACATATTCGGATAGTTAGGCCCGCCGCCGCCCTCCGGCGTCACCCAATTGATGTTCTGGTTCGGGTCTTTGATATCGCACGTCTTACAATGGACACAGTTTTGCGAATTGATCTGGAAGCGCGGCTCTGCACCATCCTCTTCGATCCACTCGTAAACGCCCGCCGGACAATAGCGGTTCGAAGGCCCTCCAAACACATCCAGCTCGCTTGACTTCTGCAAGTCCAGATCCCCCACTTGCAAATGCACAGGCTGATCTTCTGCATGATTGGTGAAGCTGAAAGAAACCGAGGTCAGCCTGTCGAAGCTGATCACGCCATCAGGCTTGGGATAGTCAATCGGTCGATAAAGATCAGCGCGCCCCGTAAGTTCGTAATCGGGCTCATGCTTCATCGAAACAGGCAGACCGATTTTCAGCGTGCGCATCCACATATCAGCCCCAGCAATGACCGTACCCAGATCTCCGCCAAATTTGGCAACAGCGGGCTGCGCATTCTGAACCTTTTTCAGCTCATCGGCAATCCAGCTTTCGCGCAAAGTCGCTTCATATTCAGAGACTTCCGAATGCTCCTTGCCATCAGAAATCGCTTTCGCCAAAGCTTCTGCCGCCAGCATTGCGCTCTTTATCGCAGTATGCGAACCCTTGATCCGCGGGACGTTGACGAAGCCTGCCGCGCATCCAATCAACGCGCCGCCCGGGAAGGCAAGTTTGGGCACCGACTGCCAGCCGCCCTCGTTAATCGCGCGCGCGCCATAGGCAACCCGCGTTCCCCCTTCGAGATATTCGCGGATCGCTGGATGGGTTTTCCAGCGCTGGAATTCTTCAAACGGCGAGACGTAGGGGTTCTGGTAATCAAGCGCGGTCACAAAGCCGAGCGCAACCTGCCCGTTGGCCTGATGATAAAGGAAACCTCCGCCCCAGCTGTCGCTTTCTGATAGCGGCCAACCTTGGGTGTGGATCACCCGTCCGGGAACATGCTTGTTTGGGTCAATGTCCCACAGCTCCTTGATGCCCAGCCCATAGACCTGCGGCTGGCAATTGGCCTCAAGATCGTATTTCGCTTTCATCTGTTTGGTCAAAGACCCGCGCGCACCCTCGGCAAAGAGTGTATATTTCGCCTCGATTTCCATACCCGGCTGATAGTCGCCCTTTTGCGAGCCATCCTCGGCGATGCCCATATCCTGCGTGATGACACCGCGCACTGCGCCTTTGTCGTCAAACATGACTTCGGAGGCAGGAAAGCCGGGGAAGACCATCACGCCAGCGGCCTCTGCCTGCTCGCCCAACCAGCGAGTGAGATTACCAAGCGAGCCAGTGTAGCAGCCCTTATTGCTCATCAGCGGCGGCATCATCAGATGCGGCATATCGAACTTCATGTTCTTGGTGAGCGCCCAATGCCAATTGTCAGTCACAGGCGTTTCAGCCATCGGGCAGTCCATATCGCGCCAGTCAGGCAGAAGCTCATCAAGAGCCCTTGGGTCGACCACAGCGCCTGAAAGGATATGCGCGCCGATCTCAGAACCCTTTTCGAGCACCACCACTTCAAGCTCTTCATTGATCTGCTTCAGGCGGATTGCCGCCGAGAGCCCTGCAGGGCCTCCGCCAACAATCACCACATCGCACGGCATAGATTCGCGTTCGCTCATCGTTTTTGTCTTCCTTAGGTCTTTTTAGCAGTCGAATATCGGGACATATCTAAGCGAAAGCCTTGATTGCTGCGGGTTTGAAGGTCAAGACCTGCTTTTAACAAGCATGAGCAGTCCTATCCCTCTTTCCTCCGATCAAATCGCCCCTGCACTTGACGCAGCAATGGCTTGGTGGAGCGATGCCGGGGTTGATGCGAGCTACAGAGACGCCCCGCTTGACTGGTTTTCCCAAGGACCAGAGAAGAAAGGCACGAAGGCGAAGCGGGCTAAGGCCAAACAAGCCGAGCAGCCTGCTCCCCCGCCTCCCCCCCAATCACTGTTTTCGGGCGGCGAAAAACCTGAGACGCTAGAAGCCTTCGCAAAATGGTGGATGGAGGATCCAGCGCTCGATCCGGTAGACGTGCGTGGGCGCATTGGCGCTCATGGGCCAAAGCAAGCGCAATTGATGGTTCTTGTCATGGATCCTGAGGCCAGTGACAAGGAACGACTCTTGTCCGGGCCACAAGGGGCGTTGCTGTCCAAAATCTTGAATGCCAGTAGGATTTCACTTGATGAGGTCTATTTCGCCTCAGCCCTTCCCCGCCACACACCAATGGCTGACGCTGCCGCACTTGCCGAACGAGGCTTATCGGAAGTCCTCCTCCATCACATCACTCTTGCGGAGCCCAAGAGACTATGCGCTTTCGGCAAAAGCATTTTACCGCTTTTGGGCCACGGAATGGCGCAGAAGCCGGAAACTTTACAAGAAATTAACCATAGTCATCGCACTACTGCGTTGTTCGTTGCCGACGGGCTTGAGAGTATGATGGGTTCGCCCGCTCTTAAACGCCGTTTCTGGCAACGTTGGATGCAATGGCTTGATGGAACTTCTTTATGACACGCCTTAAGGGCTCGCTTCTTTTCTCCGCGCTTTTCGCTGCATCGATTGGTGTGGCAGCAACTACACCTGCGAACGCGCAATCGGCAAATTATGCCGCTGCACAATCTGGAGCATCGGTTCCATCGGTGCTCAACCGGTCGGATCGCCAGTATTATCGCGAAGTCTTTCGTGCGATTGACCGGCAGGATTGGGCGCGTGTTGACAGCTTGCTCGCCTCGCGCAGCAATGGCGTGTTGCATCAGATGGCTTTGGCCGAATATTACACTCACGCAAATTCACCCAAGGTTTCAGCCGACCAAATTGCACGCTGGTTCAACGCGGGAGCGCATTTGCCCCAATCAGAGCAATTGCAGCGTCTCGGTGAAAAACGCGGGGTGGCTTATCTGCCTGCCCTGCCGCAGTCACAATCCTTCACCCGTCAACCTTCCGCTCCCAAGCGTATCCGCCCACGCCGAGTGGACGATGGCACAATGCCTTCAAGCGTAAAGTCAGCCATTCTCGATCGCATCAAGAATGATGATCCTTATGGCGCTGAGGCTCTGCTGCGTCAGGTCGATCCATCGCTAAGCTCAGCTGCGCGCGCCGAATGGCGTCAACGCGTGGCCTGGAGCTATTATATCGAGAACCAAGACCGTCAGGCATTGGCTCTGGCGCGCACGGTTTCTGAAGGCTCTGGCCCATGGGTTGCAGAAGGAGAATGGGTTGCAGGCCTTGCTGCATGGCGTCTCAATGATTGCGCCAGCGCAGCGCAAGCATTTGCCAATGGCGCGCGTCTGTCGCGCAATATCGAATTAGCCTCGGCTGCAAATTACTGGGCAGGCCGTGCCTATATGCGCTGCCGCCGCCCGGGCGATTCTGACGAGCATTTGCGCAAGGCAGCTGCCTATGATGAAACGCTCTATGGAATGCTGGCAAGCGAGCAGTTGGGCGCTCGCCTGCCCGATTCCTATACATCGGCCACATTCAGCCGCAATGACTGGCAGCGCCTAAGAGCTGCACCCAATGTCGAGATTGCAGCGGCACTGGCAGAAATTGGTCGCAGTGAGCTGGCCGACGAGGTTCTACGCCACCAAGCCCGTATCGGTAGCCCGCGCGATTTCGATGCGCTCTCCCGTTTTGCCCGCGCTTTGGGCATGCCGCGTACGCAGCTGTGGATGGCGCATAACGCGCCGCGCGGGGCGAAATCAGAGCGCGCGATGCGGTATCCAATTGCCAATTGGCAGCCAGCTAATGGCTGGAGCGTCGATCCGTCGCTCGCATTCGCTCATGCTTTACAAGAGTCGAATTTCCGCCCGTCGGTCGTCAGCCCTGCCAAAGCGCGCGGCCTGATGCAGATCATGCCGGGCACAGCGCGCGATCACAATCGCAGCTTGAACCTCGGCGCAAGCTCGCAAGACCTCAATAAGCCAGAGGTCAATCTGGCCTATGGTCAGCGTCACCTTGAAATGCTGCGCGATAGTGCGGGCACGCAAGGACGGCTACCCAAGATCATGGCGGCCTACAATGCAGGTCTTAGCCCGATCAAGCGCTGGAATAACGAGATTGATGACCGCGACGATCCGCTGCTCTGGATGGAGTCGATCCCTTATTGGGAGACGCGCGGCTATGTCGCCATCGTGATGCGCAATTTCTGGATGTACCAACGTCAGGATGGCGCAGAAACCTCTCCTTCTCGCACGGCGCTGGCGCAAGGTCAGTGGCCCGAATTTCCCCGGGCAACGCGTGTCCGCACAGCTTCGCGGGTAATCGAACGTCGCGAGAATAGCGCGCAAGAAACTGGCGTTCCGCCAAGCATTGAAGAGCAGCTCGCCAGTGCCACGAACCAAGCTCCGGTTGCCGCGCCTGTCATGGTCTCGAACCCTGTTGTTCAAGAGGCTCCGATTGCCGAGCAGCCTTTGCCTGTAATGGTCTCAAATGAAGTTGTTCAGCCGGTGATTGATACGCCTGAAACGGTCGAACCAGCACCTGCCGAAGCGCAGATTGTTGAGGCCGATAGCGAAGAAGAGACCGGCAGTGGCGGTTGATCCGGAGCGCACCTTTACTCCGATCAACATCGCGTTGGTGACCGTTTCGGACACCCGCACCGAGAAAGACGATACTTCCGGCCACATTCTGGCCGAACGCATCCAGAGCGCTGGTCATACGCTGATCGCGCGAGTGATCGAAAAGGATGACGCCGATGTGCTGGAGACACGCTTCAACGCTTGGATCGATGATCCTTCAGTAGATGCGATTGTCTCAACTGGCGGCACGGGCCTGACGGGCCGCGATGTGACGCCAGAAGCGCTGGATCGCGTGAAAGAAAAAGACATTCCCGGCTTTGGCGAATTGTTCCGTTACTTGAGCTATCAAACCATCGGGACGAGCACAGTTCAAAGCCGTGCTTTGGCGGTGGTGTCGCGCGGGACGTATCTGTTCGCTCTGCCCGGCTCGAACGGAGCGGTGAAAGACGGATGGGACGGGATTCTGGCTGAGCAATTGGACAGCCGCAATCGTCCGTGCAATTTCGTTGAGCTGATGCCGAGGCTGAAAGAGGTTTAGGAAGTGGGCAATCCACCTGACGTATCGGAGGAATGTGGAGGGGAACCTTCACTTTTCCTTAGGCGATTTACATGCGCTACCCTCGGATGGATCGCGGCATTTTCGATTTTGGCCAGCATCGTTTTAATCTTTTTCGATCCCAAATTGACTAACCCGCTCATGATTTTGGGACTGTAACTGCAGTAGTCGCCGCTGACATTGATCCAGAACTGAAAACTCCTTGGCAATTTAGAGCATTTCTTGGCGCCCTGGCCGCTTTTGCCGGTATATCTTCGATTTAGCTAACCAAAGCCCCTGCCGCTTTCACCCGGCATAAAACGGATCAGGCGGCTATCTTTTAGCGCAGCTGTGCGGTTCACCA
>CAZJAG010000018.1:27735-31464 GCA_964543735.1 uncultured Porphyrobacter sp.
CCCGGCATAAAACGGATCAGGCGGCTATCTTTTAGCGCAGCTGTGCGGTTCACCACCGCCTTTTGATAATCCGCATCCTTGATCATTTCGAAGAACGCGCCCGAATTGGGATACTCGGCCACAAAGCCGTCATGCCATGCGCGCTCGTCCGGCCCTGTCACCATGGTCTGGAACGCACCGCGCCAAACGATTGTGCCGCCAACACGGCTAAAGATCGGGCCAGAAGTCTTGCCATATTCCTCATAAGCCCGCCTGCCAGACCAGCCATTGCCATGATGCTCATGGCCTTGCGGGTACTCAGCCAGATCGCGGTAAAGCAGCAGGTTGAGCATATGGATCGGCTCATCGCGCGGCAAATCCTTGAATTTCGCAAAGTTAGCCGGCGAAGGATCGATGTAAGTTTCACTCATCTCTCAAGCCTCCAATTTGTAGTCAGCAAACCTATCGCGAAGGTCCTTCTTGCTGATCTTGCCTGTCGCGGTATGCGGAATATCGTCCACAAACTCGACAGCATCAGGCATCCACCATTTGGCAATCTGTGGACGCAAATGATCGAGCACACCATCAGCCGTCACATCTTCTCCAGCCTTCTTGACGACGAACAGCACAGGCCGCTCGTCCCATTTGGGATGAGGCATGCCAACACACGCAGCCTCGGCCACACCGGGACAGCCAACGGCCGCATTCTCCAGCTCAACCGAGCTGATCCACTCTCCGCCCGATTTGATTACGTCTTTCGTGCGGTCAGTCAGTTGAAGCGTTCCATCAGGGTGGATGATCCCAACATCGCCCGTGTCGAACCAACCGTCATTGCTGGTCGCGTCTTGCTCAGCCTTGAAATAGCGCCGAATGATCCACGGCCCGCGAATTTGCAGCGCACCGGAAACCTTGCCATCGCGAGGCAGTTCGGTGACCATATCATCGAGATCAACAATGCGCAGTTCCACCCCGAAGATTGGGCGGCCTTGCATCGCGGTCTTGTCAACCTTCTCCTCAAACGAAAGCTCATCCCAATCCCATGTAGGCCCGCCAACGGTGCCGATGGGCGAAGTCTCGGTCATGCCCCAAGCGTGCTGGACGCGGGTGCCGTTTTTCATCAGTCGCTCGATCATAAAGCGTGGACAGGCCGAGCCGCCGATTGTGGCTGCTTTAAGAGGCGGAAGGTCGAGCCCCTCCGCATCGCAATATTGGAAATGGGCGAGCCATACGGTCGGCACGCCCGCACTCTCGGTCACTTTCTCACGGATCATTAGCTCGTGCAGGACCGCCGGGTCATTGACGGCTGAAAAGACGAATTTGATCCCCGCCATCGCGCCTGCATAGGGCAGACCCCAGCTGGCCGCGTGAAACATCGGGACAACCGGCAGCATCACGGAAGATGAGCTGAAATTGAACGCGGCTGGCTGCAATCCGGCCATCGCATGCATTACGGTTGAGCGGTGCTCGTACTGAACGCCCTTGGGATTGCCCGTAGTGCCCGAGGTATAGCACAGCATGCACGGATCGCGCTCTGAACCCTCGACCCACTCGTAATTGCCATCCTGCTCGCCAATCCAGCTTTCGAAAGCCAGACCATCGAAACCATCTGCTGGATCGTAGCAGACATAATGCTCAATCGTCGTCCAGCGTTCGCGCATTTTGTCGACAATCGGCTGGAAGGCGGCATCGTACAGCAGCACTTTGTCCTCAGCGTGATTTACAATGTATTCAAGCTGATCATCAAACAGGCGCGGATTGACCGTGTGGAGCACCCCGCCCATGCCAGCAACTCCGTACCAGCTGACGAGGTGTCGCGAATGGTTCATCGCGAGCGAAGCCACGCGGTCGCCCTTCTTGACGCCAAGCCCTTCGAGCGCTTGCGCCATTTTTAATGCATCTGTGCGAATTTCGCCCCAATTGGTCCGGCTTTCATGGCCGTCTGCCCAGCGGGTCACGATCTCGCGTGTTCCATGTTCGCGGGCAGCTGCGTCAATCACGTGAGTGATCCGCATGGTCCAGTCTTGCATTGCTCCCAGCATGCTAATGTCCTCTCATTTGGTTTTGTTTGAGAACCTACATGCCGAGTGATCGCCGCCTTGGCAATCGCAAGCTTTGTGACCTTTTGTTTTACGCGACCAGCTTCAGGCTAGCCCTGCCGATCAGCGGCTTCAGTTCGACCTTTTGCAGCCCGGCAATCGCCTGCAACCTCTCAGCCAGTTCGCCATCCAGCTTGAAATTCTCTCCCAGATGTATCGCTGGATCGCTATGCTCGGCGATCAGCAAACGGATCAGCACCTCTCCCTTGGCGTCCTCATCCTCCTGAAGTTCCAGCCTGAGCGCTTGGAGCGCCTCTTCGCTCGCAACATCCAGCGTAAGGATCATGCGGCTTGCCCCCTGCACTTCATCAAGCGGCCTCGCACCGCGCACAGTCACACGCGGAGGCTCATCGGGATTGGGCGAATCAAGCTCGACATTGAGCAGGACGCAAGCCCCCTCGTCTGCCCATTTCTGGAACTCGTTGACCAGCGTTTCTTCAAAACATGCAGCTCGAAACTGCCCGGACTGATCGGAAAACTCCGCGCGAATAAACTCCGCACCGCGCTTGGTGCGCCCCTTGTCAACGCCCTCAACCATCGCTGCCATTACCGCGTTAGCGCGCCCGCCTGACGGAGCGCCCGCTTCCATCAAGCTTTGATAGGTCCGTGCGCCATTGGCCGAAGCGACAGCGCGGTGTTGCTGCACCGGATGGGCCGAGAAATAAAAGCCGAAGTTCTCTCGCTCTTTTGCCATTCGTTCAGCGCGAGGCCATTCCTCGGTCGTCTTCAACCGCAATTCTTGCGAAGGGGCATCTTCGCCGCCGAACAGCCCGGCCTGACCGCTCGAACGCTCCCTCTCTGCTGCATCTGCAATCCCTAGCAGCAAATCGGCATTGGAAATGATTGCGGCGCGATTGGGCTCAAGTCCATCAAGAGCCCCGGCACCTGCCAGCCCTTCAAGCTGGCGGCGGTTCATAGACCCTTGAGGTAAGCGTTCGAACAATTCTTCCAGACTTTCAAACGGCCCGCTTCCTTCGCGTTCAGCGACAATCGCATCCATCGCTTTCTCACCGACATTGCGGATACCAGCGAGCGCATATCGCACAGCGTAGCCATCATCGGTTTGTTCGACCGTGAAGCGCGCTTCGGATGCGTTAATATCGGGCGCGAGAACCTCCACTCCTCCAGCGTCATTGGGATAGCGCCGCGCGTCATCGACAAAGACCGTCAACTTTTCCGACTGGTGCATGTCGAAGCACATCGATGCGGCGAAGAACTCTTCAGGATAGTGCGCTTTCATCCATGCAGTCTGATAGGCGAGCAAGGCATAGGCGGCGGCGTGCGATTTGTTAAAGCCGTAACCGGCAAATTTATCAATCAAGTCGAACAGCTCGTTTGCCTTATCCGTAGGAATATCTGAGACCTTGGCGCAACCGGCGACAAAGCGGTCGCGTTGCATATCCATTTCCGCCTGAACCTTTTTTCCCATCGCGCGGCGCAAAAGGTCCGCATCGCCCAGCGAGTATCCGGCTAGGATCTGCGCCGCCTGCATCACCTGTTCTTGATAGACGAAGATCCCGTAAGTTTCGGCCAGAATGCCTTCCAGCTTGGGATGCGGATATTCGATTTCCGCCTCACCATTCTTGCGCTTGCCGAAGAGCGGAATGTTGTCCATCGGACCGGGTCGATAGAGCGAGACAAGCGCGATAATGTC
>CAZJAG010000019.1:0-29668 GCA_964543735.1 uncultured Porphyrobacter sp.
AGAAGAAGGGCACGATCAACGGCAAGGGCGTGATCAACAATCGCATTAGCGAGCATGTTTTCACCCGCCTTTCGCATATCGGCATCCCCACCCACTTCATCCGCCGGCTCAATATGCGCGAGCAATTGGTGCGTCAGGTCGAGATTGTTCCGATCGAAGTGATTGTGCGAAATGTCGCAGCAGGATCGATCTGCAAACGGCTGGGCCTGACCGAAGGCGATCCGTTGCCGCACACATTGATCGAATATTGTTACAAGGATGATGCGCTGGGCGATCCGTTGGTCGCTGAAGAGCATATCGCCTGCTTCAATTGGGCGAGCCAAGAAGAGATGCAGGACATTGCCTCTATGGCGATCCGCGTGAATGATTTTATGTCCGGCATGTTTGCAGGCATCGATATCCGCCTCGTCGATTTCAAGCTCGAGTTCGGACGGCTCTATGATGGCGATTTCAGCCGCGTCATTCTGGCTGACGAGATCAGCCCCGATGGCTGCCGCTTGTGGGATATGAAATCGGGCGAAAAGCTCGACAAAGACCGCTTCCGCCGCGATCTGGGCGGTGAGGAAGAAGCCTATCGCGAGGTCGCCCGCCGGCTCGGCCTGTTGCAGGATGAGGACAATGAACCGGGCGAAGTGCTCGATTTGTCCAGCCATCGCAGCCGTTTGCGCGGAACCCCGCCGAAAAAGTAACCGCTACCTGCGGCTATTCATCCCCTTGTCACTTGCGCGCGCATAGGGCAGCAAGCTGATTATGCATGCACCACGTTTCGCGCGCCGCGCACTCGCCCTCCCCCTTTTCTCGCTTGGACTGATCGGCCTCGCCGCCGCGCCGCTACATGCGCAAGATGAAAGCGCTGACGCAGAGCCTCAATGGGCATTTGAAGAGAGCGATATCCCGGTCGATCCCGAATACACATTCGGTGTGCTGGAAAACGGGATGCGCTATATCCTGCGCGAAAACAAAACGCCCGAGGGCCAAGCGCTGGTGCGGATGCGGATTGGCTCTGGTTCATTGGAAGAGACAGAAAGCGAACTGGGTCTATCGCATTTCCTTGAGCATATGGCGTTCAACGGCTCGACCAATATTCCCGAAGGCGAAATGGTCAAATTGCTCGAGCGCAAGGGGCTTGCCTTTGGTGCGGACACCAATGCCTCGACCGGCTTTGAAGCGATCACCTATATGCTCAACCTGCCGCGCAATGATGCCGATCTGCTCGACACTTCCTTGATGCTGATGCGCGAGACGGCGAGCGAGATCACCATTGCCGAAGACGCGGTTGACCGTGAACGCGGCGTTATTCTGGCCGAGCGGCGCGACAGGCGCAATTTCGCTTACAAATCGCTGGAGGACAATCTGGAGTTCTCCTCGCCCGGTGCGCGCTATATCACGCGCCTGCCCATTGGCACTTTGCCCGTGCTTGAGAATGCGACCGCTGCCGATATGCGCGCGCTTTATGAGCGCACTTATGTGCCCGAAAACACAGTGCTGGCGATTGTCGGCGATTATCCGGTCGAAGTGCTGGAGGCGGCAGTGAAGAAGCATTTTGCCAGCTGGAGCGGGCCCGAAGCTCCGCCAGAGCCGGTCACAGGCCCGCTTGATATCACCCGCAAGGGCGAGACTGACATCTACACCGACCCTGCCTTGTCCGAACGCGTGCGGGTGTGGCGTTATCACCCGTGGCAAGATCGCAAGGATACAATTGCCGAGCGTCAGCAGGGCCTTGAAAGACAGGTTGGCTACAACATCATCAATCGCCGTCTCGCCGCCCTTGCCAGAGGAGCCGATGCTCCGTTCCGAAGTGCCGGGTTTGGCGTGGGCGATGTATTCGAAGATGGCCGCCAGACCAGCCTCGTAATCAGCAGCGCCGATGGCGAATGGCGCAAGGGGCTGGAAGCGGCTGCGCTGGAATTGCGCACGGCATTGGAATTTGGCTTCTCGCAATCAGAAGTGAACGAGCAAATCGCGCGTCTGCGCTCCTCAATCGAGGCGAGCGCGCGCGGTGCGGATACCCGAACCCATGGCGCATTGATCGGTGGTGCGCTGGGTCTGGTCGCAAATGACCGCGTGCCCTCCACCCCGCAATCCGCGCTTGAGCGGTTCGAAGCCTATGCAAACGAGATCACTCCTGAAAGCGCACTGGCGGCAGTCAAACGCGATTCGACCGCGCTCGTCGAACCATTGATCCGCTTTGAAGGGCGAACGGCTCCCACGGGCGGCGCGAACGGTTTGCGCAGCGCTTGGAGAGCCGCAATGGCTGCCCCCATCTCGGCACCCGATTTCAGCGAGACGGCCGAATTTGCCTATAGTGATTTCGGGCCTGCTGGCGAGATCGTGTCCGACACTATAGACGAGCGGCTGGGCCTGCGCCTCATCCGCTTTGCCAATGGCGTGCGGCTCAATCTCAAGCAGACCGATATTCGCGAAGATCAGGTGCGCTACCGCCTGCAATTGGATGGCGGGCAATTGCTCAACACGCGCGAGGACCCGCTCAAGACTGCACTGGTAGGCTCGATGCCCGCAGGCGGACTTGGCGAGCATTCGCAAGACGAGCTGACAACCATTCTGGCGGGCAAGCGGGTGGGCTATTCCATCGGTTCGGGCGCTGACGTGTTTGTGATGAACGGCTCGACCGCACCCAAAGACCTTGATCTGCAAATGCAATTGCTCGCCGCCAGCTTGACCGATCCGGGTTATCGCTCGGAAGGCGAGGAACGCTATGGCCGCTCGATCGACAATTTCTTCGCCAATCTCGATGCGACACCGGGCCGCGCGCTCGGCAATGCGCTGGGCGGTATATTGTCAAGCAATGATCCGCGTTTCAGCCTGCAAAGCAAACAGGCCTATCGCGAGCGCAGCTTTGCCAAATTGCGCAGCGACATCGGCGACCGGCTGGCCAAGGGCGCGATAGAGATCGCAGTGGTTGGCGATATTGACGAGGACGCAGCGATTGCAGCTGTCGCCTCAACTCTAGGCGCTTTGCCCCAGCGCGAGGCCGAATTCCGCCAGCGTGAAGCCGCCCGCATCCGCAGCTTTACTGCCCTGCGCGGCCAACGCGTGCTCGCACATACTGGCGAAGCCGATCAGGCGCTCATCAGGATGACGTGGCCCACCCGCGATGACAGCGATTTGAAAGAGGCTTTGCAGCTGGGCCTTCTCGCCCGCGTGGTGCGGCTCAAACTGACCGATCAATTGCGCGAGGATTTGGGGCAGGCCTATTCCCCGAGCGCCAGCTCGTCGACCTCGCGGATTTACAAGGATTATGGCACGTTCAACATTGCTGCATCGGTCGATCTTGAACAGGTCGAGCCTACCCGCGCGGCAATTGCGGCCATGCTGGCGGGTCTGCGCGATGAACCGCTGGATGAGGACACGCTCAGCCGTGCGCGCAAGCCCTTGCTTGAAAGCTATGACAATGCGCTCAAATCCTTGGGCGGCTGGATGGGGCTGGCCGACCGCGCGCAAAGCGAGAAAGCGCGTTTGCAGCGTTTCTTTGACGCGCCCGATATCATCAAGAGCTTTACTGGTGAGGACATGCAGCAGGCGGCCATTGGCTTCCTCTATCCTGACGAAGCAGTCGAGTTTGTGGTCGTGCCCCAAGGCTCCGATGCCGCCAAAGGGGCAATGCGGGTGCGCGCTCAATAGGGGCCAATCTTGGGGAATAGCCGAGGGCGAGCGATTGCGCACAATGGCGCCATCGCTATAGGCTTACACCATCCAATCCAACCAGCAGGTGATCCGCCCATGAAAGTCCGTGTTCTTGTGAAGCTGAAACCCGGAGTTCTTGATCCGCAGGGGCGCGCTGTGCACCACTCGCTTGAGGGGCTGGGTTTTGACAGCGTTGACAATGTCCGCATTGGCCGGATGATCGAGCTGGATGTGGCGGACGGCACAAGCGATGCTGATCTGGATAGCATGTGTCAAAAGCTGCTCGCCAATATGGTGATCGAGGATTACGCGATCGAGAAGATGCCCGCGAAGGAACACGCCTGATGGCATTCCGGTCAGCCGTCATCACTTTTCCCGGCTCCAATTGCGACCGCGACATGGCAGTGGCACTGGAGAAAATTTCGGGCAGCGCGCCCATCCGCGTCTGGCACGGCGATGCCCACTTGCCCGAGAACCTCGATTTTATCGCTTTGCCCGGCGGGTTTTCTTACGGCGATTATCTGCGTTCAGGCGCGATGGCAGCGAACAGCCCGATCATGCAATCTATTGTCGCAGCCGCTGGCAAAGGCGTCCCTGTGCTGGGCGTGTGCAATGGCTTTCAAGTTCTCACCGAAAGCGGACTTTTGCCCGGAGCGCTGATGCGCAATGCCGCGCAAAATTTCATCTGCCGCACGGTCGAGCTGAAGGTGGAGAACACGCAGACGCTGTTCACCAGCGCTTACAGCTCCGACACGCCAATCCGCATTCCGGTGGCGCATCATGACGGCAATTACTTTGCTGACGAGGCAACGCTCGACAGGCTTGAAGGCGATGGCCGCATCGCATTTCGGTATACCCAAGCCATCAATGGATCACAGCGCGATATCGCTGGGATCGTTAACGCGGCAGGCAATGTGCTGGGCATGATGCCGCACCCTGAACGCGCGATTGAAGACGCGCTTGGTTCAAGCGACGGGCGCGGATTGTTCGAAAGTGCAATTGGCGCGCTAGTGGACGCTTGAGCGCAACTTAGGCGCGCTTCTTCAGATCGTCCTTTGGCAGGAAGATTTTGCGCGCGTCTGGTGCTGACATTGGGCGACCGAAATAGAAACCTTGGATCTTGTCGCACCCAAGGCTGCGCAGTAGCTCTGCCTCGTCTGCATTTTCAACACCTTCAGCCGTTGTGGTGAGGTCAAGGCTTTGCGCCATGGCCACAACTGCGCGGATAATCGCGATGCTTTCCGCACTGCCTTGTGCCGCGCCTTGGACAAAAGTGCGGTCGACTTTGATTGTCGAGAAGCGCAGCTTGCGTAAGTAGCCGAGCGAGGAATAGCCGGTTCCAAAGTCATCCAGCGCCACGCTGCAACCCAGCGCCATCACCTGTTCAAGCGCTTCACGCGCAACGCTGGCATCGCGCAGGAAGATGCTCTCGGTCACTTCAACCTCGAGCCGTTCGGGGCGCAATCCGCTGTCTGACAGAGCCGAGACAACCTCATCTGAAAAGCCCGGTTCCAGCAGCTGTTCGGGCGATACGTTGACATTCACCTTGATGTGTTCGGGCCAATTGCGCGCTTCCATACAAGACTGTCGCAAAACCCATTGCCCGATGGGAACGATCAAGCGGGTTTCCTCTGCAAGCGGGACGAATTTGCCCGGGCTGACAAAACCGTGTTCCTTACTGTTCCAGCGCAGCAGCGCCTCAAAACTGACAACCTGTTCGTCATGCGCGCCAACAACTGGCTGGAAATTGAGCAGCAATTCGTCACGCTCCATCGCTTCACGCAAGGAGGATTCGAGTTGGCGGCGCTCATCGGCTGATTGGTGAAGATAGGGTTCGAAACGGAAATGCTCTCCGCCGCCTTCATCCTTGGAACGGTAAAGCGCAAGATCAGCATTGCGCATGATTTCCTCGACCGTATTGCCATCGCGCGGGCCGATAGCGGAACCAACGCTGGCTCCGACATAAAGGGTGTGCTGATCGACGCGATAAGGTTGGGTCAGATCATCGATGATCTGCCTTGCAACCCGTTCCACTACGTCTCGATCAGTTGCATCGCGGATCACAATGGCAAACTCGTCACCGCCCAATCGTCCGCACAAATGCTCTTGACCTACGATTTCTTGCAGACGGCTGGAAACTTGCGCCAGCAGTTTATCGCCGACCAGATGCCCGAGCGAGTCGTTCACTGCCTTAAACCGATCAAGGTCGATCATCAGAAACGCGCAACGTGTGCGCCATTGGTCTGCATAGCGAAGTGCTTCGCCCAGTGCCTCGTGGATTTGCATCCGGTTTGGAAGGGCGGTTAACGTATCATAGCGCGCAAGATAGGCGATCTTTTCTGACGACTCGCGTTGTTCGGTCACATCTGACCCAACACCGCGAAAGCCGAGGAAATTGTCACGCTCATCACGCATGGGCGTGCCCGATAGCTCCCACCACTTATTCTCGCCGCGAACCGAAACTTGCACGATCTGGTTCGAGAAGCTTTCGCGATGTTTGAGAAGTTCGGCCAAGTCATGAAGCGAGGTCGCAAATTTGCCCGTTTCCCAGCTCTCGCCAGCGATTAGCTCAAGCAGAGGCTTGCCTTCAGCCTCGGACTGATCGCAGCCGAGCGCATAGGCAAAGCGCGGCGAAATCGAGCGAACGCGCCGCGCGGTATCAATCTGCCAAAGCCAGTCGGCCTCGTTTTCCTCAAATTCCCGAAGCAGAAGCGACACCACCTCGTCTTTTTCCTGCACGCCGTGCTCGACCAGTCGGGCGGCGAGATTGGTGCGCGCGGAATCAACGACCACGCGATAGGCCATTCCAATGTAAAGCACAGAGATAGCCATAAGCGTATAATTGCCCACCATGGCAAAGCTGATCGCGGCAGCAACTCCGATAATCGCGCCGAATACCAACGTAGCCAGCGGCGACAGAGCGAAGAACATCATGCTTCCAAGGATCAACAGCATGAGCAAGGCCCAGACCGTCATATGGGCCGCCTCAGAACCGCTTGTCCCAAATCCGATCAGAGCCCCACCCCAGACAATCCCGTTGAGGATAGGCGCATGGAGGCTCTTCGTAAGCGCAGGCGCTTTGCCTCTACCAACCTCGGCCGCGGTCAATTCGCGGGTCTGGAAAAAGCCACGGATATTGGCAATGCATAGCGCAACAAACCAGATGAAGAGCCAATGCACTGCAATCGTCGGGAGATAGAGCGCTACAATTGTCAATCCGGCGAGCAACTGGCTCGCGATACGCAGGTTGGTGAATTTTTCGAGAGCCGCGATCTGCATACTGCGCAAGTGCGCCCACTCACCATCGGCTTGCTCTTCCAAGCCAAGGATCACCGCGATTGGCAGCTTTTGCGCTTCCTGCGCTGAAGATTCGACCGTCTCTTTCACCCCTTAGCAGTTAGGTCGAAAAGGTTAGAAGCCAGTTAAGCTTATGCCCGAAACCCGCAGAAAAGCACGGTTTTGAGGTTAATATTCTCTTTCAAAGCGCGTTTTTTGCCGTTTCCCAGTTTTTGCCGTCAAAAAAGCGGATCACAGGTTCTAACCCGTGACCTTCATCAAGGCAGCGCAGATTAACGCTCCAGGAGCCTGGATGCGAGCGCGGCTGATAGAAGCTTTTGATACCGCAAGTGGAACAGAAAAAATGCTCGGCCTGCTCGCTGCCGAAGCGGTAAACGCTGAGCGTATCAGCTCCGTTTTCCAGCACAAAATCGGCATGTGGAACGAACAGGTGGAGGTGGCCCGTTGCTGCACAGATCGAGCAATTGCAGTCAAGCACCTCGGGCCGTGGCGGTGATTGCGCACCAAACCGCACCGCGCCGCAATGGCAACCGCCCGAAATTGTGATGCGCGCGTTACTCAACCGTCACAGACTTCGCCAGATTGCGCGGCTGATCGACATCAGTGCCCTTCACGCAAGCCGTGTGATAGGCGAGCAATTGCACCGGAACCGAATAGACCAGAGGCGCGATCAGCGAATGCACTTCAGGCATTTCGATAGTCGCAATGCACCCTTCACCGGCAAGCTTTATGCCTTCCGCATCGGATATCAGCACAACCTGACCGCCGCGCGCGCGCACTTCTTCCATATTGGAGACGGTCTTCTCAAACAGCGGCCCCGAAGGTGCAAGAACGATCACCGGAACATCCTCGTCGATCAGTGCTATCGGGCCGTGCTTCATCTCACCAGAAGCATAGCCTTCTGCGTGTATGTAACTGATTTCTTTTAGCTTTAGAGCGCCCTCCATCGCCAGAGGAAAATCCTGTCCACGCCCCAGATAGAGCACATCGCGTGCCGGAGCGATCAGATGCGCCATGTTGGCGATATCGTCATCATGGTCGAGCGCAGCATTGAGCGCAGCAGGCGCTTCGAGCAGGTGCTTGACCACCTCTTGCTCTTCATCGCGGCTCATCAGGCCCTTCTTGACCGCCATATGCGCCGCCAAAGCCGCAAGCACGGCCAATTGGCAAGTGAACGCCTTGGTCGAGGCAACGCCGATTTCGGGCCCTGCATGTGTCGGCAAAAGCAAATCCGCCTCGCGCGCCATCGAGCTGGTCGGCACATTTACGACCACGCCGATGACCTGCCCCTCTTCCTTGCAATGACGTAATGCGGCGAGCGTATCCGCCGTCTCCCCGCTTTGTGAGATAAACAGCGCGAGGCCGCCCTCTTCCAGCACAGGCTCGCGGTAACGAAACTCAGATGCGAAGTCCAAATCGACCGGAACACGGGCGAATTGCTCGAACCAGTACTTCGCCACCATCGCGGCGTAATAGGAGGTTCCGCAAGCAACAAAGGTTATCCGCTTGACCTCGCTAATATCAAAATCGAGCTGCGGCAGGGCAACCGAATTGTCCTCGCGCCGCAAATATGAGGAGAGCGTTTGCGCCACCACCGTTGGCTGCTCGAAAATCTCTTTCTGCATGAAGTGGCGATAATTGCCCTTCTCAACCGCCGCAGCAGACGCGCCGGAGGATTGCACCTCGCGGGTGACTTCATTGTTGTCCGCATCATAGATGGTCGCGCTGTCGCCAGTGATAACGACCCAATCGCCTTCTTCCAGATAAGCGATTTTCTGCGTCAAAGGCGCAAGCGCAAGCGCATCAGAGCCTAGGAACATCTCGCCCTCGCCATATCCCACGACGAGAGGTGAGCCGAGCCGCGCACCGATCAGCATGTCGGGATGCGACTTAAACGCAATCGCAAGCGCGAATGCGCCGCGCAATTGGGGCAAAACCGCGCGCACTGCGTCTTCAGGGCTGGCCCCGCCCTCGACTTTTGAAGAGACGAGATGGGCAACCACTTCGGTATCGGTTTCGCTTTCAAAGGTGCGGCCAGCAGCGGCCATTTCCTCGCGCAGCGGCTTGAAATTCTCGATAATGCCATTGTGTACCAGCGCAACTTCGTCTGTCGCATGAGGGTGCGCATTGGCAGATGTTGGTGCGCCATGGGTGGCCCAGCGCGTGTGGGCGATACCGATCGTGCCATCAGCCGGGTCTTTTGCCAGCACTTCGACGAGGTTCTTCAGCTTGCCTTCCGCGCGCCGGCGTACAAGCTCACCATCGCTGATCGTGCAAATGCCTGCGCTGTCATAGCCGCGATATTCCATCCGCTTGAGGCCATCGACCAACCGGTCTGCCACCGGCTCCTTGCCGACAATTCCGATAATTCCGCACATAGATCTTGCCCCGCAAATTCGCGCTATCGTCTCAAGGGGAGCCCCCTAGCGCAATCAGTGTGAATAACGCGTTGCCTTTAGCGGAATTTTCCGCCGCTTCAATCGCGAAGAGACGAGCGCCACAAATAGAGACCCGCCGCTATGATAATCGCGGCCCCTGCCAAAGTGATTGCATCGGGTGTATCACCAAACCACCACCACCCAAGACTAACCGCCACCAGCATTTGTACATAAGTGGCAGGCGCGATTTGCGCAGCGCCTGCACGCATTGTGCCGAGATATGCAAGCCAATGCGCGGTGCTGGCGGTGACAGCCACTACAGCGCAGCGTGCGACCACATCCCAACTTGGCCAGTCGAATATGAACGGCTCGATCCCTGCAATTCGCGCGAGGATTGCCACTGTGATCAAAATGATACTCGCGCCAATCGCAACAAACACCTGCATGGAGAGCGCACTGCCCTGCCCGGCTGACTTGCGGTTGAGCACCACCATCATCGCAAAGAAGAAGGCCGAGATAACTGGCAGTATTGCAGGCCAGCCCAGCAATGCCAGATTAGGACGCAAGATCATCGCCACCCCGCCCAAAGCGACCAGTGAGGCAATCCATGCCGATATGCGCACCCGCTCGCCCAGCATAATGCCGCTCAAAATCACTGTCAGGATCGGCGCGAGAAAGGCAATCGCCATCGCTTCGGCCAAAGGCATCAGATAAATTGCGCTGAAAAAGCACAAAGAGGCGAAGGCAAGACAACAACCGCGGGCAATCTGCAATCCGGGATTGGCAGGGCGGAAGGCAGCGCGCCCTTCCCTTCGCCACAAAATTGCCGACAAGGCAATCGCGCCAAAACTAAAGCGCAGCACCGCTACGCCAAGCGCAGGCCAAGCGCCCGCCATCGACTTGATCACAGCATCGCCAACAGACAGCGTCGCAAAGCCGATAACGGCAAAGAGAAACCCCGCCCGGGCTGATTCTTGCGATGCTGCGGCCATATGTTGTCTGCTGCTTGAGGAGAACCGCGCCTTGGCCGCTCACCTGCACAAAAGCAAGCGCCAAGCGGTTATGGTTTACCGTTCCTTAATTCCCTCACGCCACAAGGCCTGATGCATGCAATGCCAATAGGCCTATAAATCTATGACCAAACTGATCATCCAGATCCCCTGCCTCAACGAGGCGGACAGTCTGCCAGCCACAATCGCGAAACTTCCGCGCGCGATCGAGGGTGTCGATGTGATTGAATATCTCGTGATCGACGATGGTTCAAGCGATGATACCGCGGGCGTTGCCTCGCGCTGGGGCGTGCAGCACATCGTCTCGCATAGCCAGAACCAAGGCTTGGCCGCCGCATTCCAGAACGGGGTGCGCCGTGCGTTGGCAGAAGGCGCTGACATTATCGTCAATACCGATGCCGACGGGCAATATGAAGGCGAGGATATCGCCAAACTGGTTGCGCCCGTGCTGGCCGGACGCGCTGACATTGTCGTGGGCGACAGAGGCGTTGCCAACAATGCCCATTTCGGGCCGTTCAAGCGCCGCCTGCAACGTCTGGGCAGCCTCATCGTGCGCCGCCTCTCCAATACCGACATTACCGATGCCGTTAGCGGCTTTCGCGCGTTCAGCCGCGATGCAGCCCAACGCCTGACGATCACGACCGAGTTCAGCTACACCACCGATATGCTGATCCAGGCAGGCCGCAAGCGGTTGGCGATTACCAGCGTTCCAGTGCGCACCCATGCCGCTGTGCGCCCATCGCGCCTGTTCAGCTCGATCCCCAACTTCATCATGAACCAGGGCGTCACAATGGCGCGCGCTTATACGACCTATAAGCCGCTGCGCGCATTCGTCGGCGTTGGCGCGGTAATCGCGGCAATTGGTAGCCTTCCGATCCTGCGCTTCTTGTGGTTCTTTGCCAATGGCAATGGCGAAGGGCATATCCAGTCGCTCGTGCTTGGTGGCGCGCTGCTCATTGTCGGCGTGCTTTTCTGCATATTGGGTGTGCTCGCCGATCTCGTCGCTTCCAACCGCAAGCTGATCGAGGCGAACTTGCTCGAGACACGCCAATTGCGCGATCTGGTTGCTGGCAAGGATAGCTCGCTTGCATCCCAACTTGAGAGAACCAGCGAACAGGCCGATCCGCCACGCAAGGCAGGCTGACCACCAATGAACGTCGCGATGGCCATCACATCTTCAACCACGCCGCTTTCAAACATGAGGCGAAACGGCAGGCCCAATAGCGGGCCGCAAACCGGCTTGCCTCCGCGCGCCTATGCTAGCCGGACAAGCGAGCGAGCGAGTTTGATATGGCCATTGCTTGCCATTGCGCTCGTGCTGGCTTTGCAATGCCATCTGGTGCTGACCCGCTCGATCAACTGGGACGAGTTTCATTTTCTCAAACAAGTGCACAGTTTCGCTCGCGGCGAGCTGACATCACCGCTGCAAACATTCCATGTGCAGCTGTTCGCATGGTTGCCTGCGCTCGATATGGCCGGTGTCGACCAGATCCGCATGGCGCGAATATTTATGCTTGGCTGCGAGATCGTAAGCTGCGCAGCGATTGTTGCGATTGCCCGCCGTTTTGTGAGCCTGCCCAATGCTGCATTGGCTGCACTCGCCTTTTTATCGGTGTCCTATGTCTTCCAGCACGGCTGGTCATTCCGCACCGATCCCATGGCGACTGCCCTGTCGATGAGCGCTCTGGCAGTGCTCGCGCGTTCACGGCTCAGCTTTCCAAGCATAATCGCAATCGCATTGATGCTGGGCACGGCCTTTATGATCACAATCAAGATCGTATTGTATGCCCCTGCATTCGCCGGGTTCGCTTGGCTGCGCTGGACAGAGGCAGGGCGCACATTCAAAAGTCTGTTCGCAATCGCAGCAGGGCCAGCACTGGCGATAGGTGTCGCTGCTCTTCTCTATCTCTGGCACAGCTCCGGCTTGGCTCCGTCGGAGGCGACAGCAGGCGTGGTCGAGCGATCAGGCTCGACCGTCTTTGTTGCCGGCAATTCGCCTTACTTGCGCTTCTACGCTATCGCAGCGATGCAATCAGTGCCCTTTGTCTTGGCGCTGCTTTTGCTGCCTTTCGCGATGAGCCGCGATCCAGCGCTCACCTCAACGCAGAAGCTCGCGATTGTTGGACTTGTCGCGATGGTGCTGACCCCGTTTTACTACCTCAACGCCTTCCCCTATTTCTACGCCTTTATGCTCGCGCCGGTTGCTGCCGCAATGGCCGTCCCGCTGGCCGCCATCGCCCAGCGATACAGCGCCGCTTTGGTGGCAGCCGTGCTTGCTGGATGGGCGGTGATGCTATGGATGAATGAGGAACCCAGCGAGCTTGATAAACAGCGCACGATCCAGATTGCGGCCAATCAAATGTTCGATGCGCCGGTCAACTATTTCGATTTTCCTGGCTTCCTTCCCGAGCATCGCAAAGCGAACCACTTTATGACGGCTTGGGGAATTAAGGACTATATTGAGGGCAGAGAAAGCAGCTTCACGCAAATCTTGAGCGAAGAAACCGTTCCGCTGCTCGCTGCGGTCGATCCTGAGAAAAATCCCTCGCTATTGAGTGTGATGACAGGGATTGAGCGCCAATATCCCTTCTTTGAAGAAGACCAGATCACACTGCTGGAAACTTACCGGCAAGTGTGGGGCCCGCTCTATGTTGCTGGTGTTGAACTGGCAGGCGGCGAGACACGCGAATGGCGCGTGCATGTTCCTGGCACTTACAGGGTGGAAGCACCGATCAGTGTGGATGGCCAAGGCTATGTTGGCGGAGAAACCGTCAATCTCAAGCGCGGAACGATTACTCTTGAAGCAGAGGGCGATGTGCCCACCGGACTGCTATGGAGCGAGATGAAACGCGTTCCTGACCTGTCCGTGCCCGAGCGCCCCTATTGGACAGATTTCTAAACGGATTTTCTCTTATGAATATGCACTCAACATCTCTCCATGCCGACAATAAAGCGCGCGCTTTGCCCCCGCTCACTCCCAATGCATCGCTGCGCTGGGATGTGGTCTCACGCCTGCTTCCGCACAATGCAGGTGCAGTCTTCGAAGTTGGCTGCGGACGAGGCGCTGCTGCTGCGCGGATCATGCGCCGCGCCACTCGCATGGTAGCGGTCGAACCGGACACGCAAAGCTTCGAAGTCGCCCGCGAGAATATCGGCAATGTCGTCGAACTGCATAATTGTATGAGCTTCGAATTGCCGGGCGATGACCGTTTTGACACGCTTTGCGCGTTCGAAGTGCTCGAACATATCGAAGATGACGCAGCCGCTCTTCAGGAATGGAAAAGCAAGCTGGCGACAGGTGGCACAATCATCCTGAGCGTGCCGGCATGGGCTGACCGGTTCGCCTCAGCAGACACAATCGCAGGCCACTTCCGCCGCTATGATCCTGAACATATGCGCGCAAAGCTGGAGGAAGCAGGCTTTGTCGACATCCACGTCGAACCCTATGGTTTTCCGGCCGGGCATCTGCTCGAAGCGTTCCGCAACTTTGCCGCAAAGCGCCTGTTGAACGGCGAGGCGAAGAACATGGACATTGCCGAGCGGACAGCAGGTTCAGGCCGTTTGCTGCAACCCAGCCGCGGGCTCAGCGGAGACCTCGCCGCACTCGCCGCCCGCCCGATGGTGTGGGTCCAGCGGTTGTTTCGTGGACGCGGTGTCGGCCTTGTTGCGCGGGCGCGCAAACCCTGATGAGCGAAGAGCGATCCTCGCTTTCTATTAAAGCGGCGTCACGGCGGCGCTGGCAAGCGATATTCCTGATCGCTGCAAGCATTGGTGCGGGGCTGTTCTTGCATCAACACTGGAACGATATTGCGCAGGCGCTTGAAGGCGCTTCAGCAGGCGGGATCGCAGCAGGTTTCGCCGCCAGTCTTGGCTTTATCCTATGCTCTTATACAGGTTGGCGCGCGCTCTTGCCCAAGCTGGAAGCGGGGCGCGATAAAGCCGTATTGCTCCACGCATTCTTGCAAGGACAATTGGGCAAATATTTGCCCGGCGGCATCTGGCCCTTCCTCGCTACCGCGCATATTGGCGCAGATAGCGGGATCAATCAGCGCACATTGATGGGTAGCCTTTCGATCTCCCTGCTGGTCAATTGCAGTGCGGGCGTGGCCATCGCTCTGGCGGTGCTGCCAAGCCATCTCTTCAGCGAGTTATTGGGTGGGCAAGCAATGACACTCGCCCTTGCCGCGCTCCTGATTGCGGCAGGTTTTGCAGCACTCAAGCATCCGGCAGTCAATCGCTGGATAGCTCAAAAGCTTCAGTTTGATTTTTCGCTAAGCGCAGGGTCGCTCGCCATCGCCTTTGGTGCTGGCGCAATGACGTGGCTGATGGGCGGCGTGCAAATCGCGGCTTTGTCGAGCGCATTGGGGCAAGACGTCACGCTGGTGCAGATTGCCACATATGCAGGCTGCTACGCCTTGGCGTGGATTGCAGGCTTTTTGTTCATGATAGCGCCTGCAGGCGTTGGTGTGCGCGAGGGGACGCTGATCGCTTTGCTGAGCACGTCCATGCCGCTTGCCGAAGCGACCATCATAGCCTTGATCTCGCGCGTGCTTTTCACATTGGCCGACATTTTGGTCGCCGCAGCGTCTGCCGCGACAAGAACCGGCGTCAAGGCCGGGCCAGCCGCTTCAAAAGCCGCTCAACACCCGCATCGGGAGTGAGCTGGCCAAGGGTTTCGGCAGGCAGGCCGCTTAACCCGTCGCCATCACTAAGAGCGGACTCAACCGCTGCTGCGAGCGCTTGCGCATTGTCTGGCGGAACCGTGCGAATAGCGGCAGGGTATCGCTGCGCCAGCTGGTCAACGGCAGGCGAGCTGCGCGTGATAACCGGCTTGCCCATCGCCAATTGCTGGAACAATTTGTTCGGGATGACCCGCCCGGCCTTGTCAGACCCGCCGAAAACGCCGAGGCAAATGTCCGCCCGCGCAATCAGATCGGGCAGCCGCTCATAATCCACCCACGGTATCCAATTGACATTGTCAGCTGTGTTGGATTGCAAGAACTGCTCAAGCTCGCTCTGCAATTGCCCCTTGCCCACGATAATCCACTGAACATCATCGTCAGGCTCAATCTGTGAGGCCGCTAGGATCGTCGGCATGCCGTGCAAGGGGATTAGCTGGCCGTAGAACAATACGGTCTTGGCATCAGGCGCAATCGGCGGCTCAATCGCAAGCAGATCATCGATGGGCGCAGGTGAGGAAAGCGGCGCGAACAAATCTTCCGCTCCGACCAGCACCGTTTCAAAAGTCTTGCGGTCAATGCCGAACTCGCTGGCGAAATAATCTGCATGCGCATCGGTATCGGTGAGGATGATATCGGCAAGCTTGAAACCCAGCCGCTCATACAGCCTGATCGCGCCGGAGACTATACCGCCAGCTTTGACCATAGCTCTATCGCCTACAATCGTATCGTGGATCGGCAGGAAAGCGTCGAGAACAACCTTGCGGCCCTGCAATTTCGCGACCAGCGCGGCGGCGAAAATATCGGGCGTGCCGGGATATGGCAGCAGCACGTCACTGCTATCGCCCGAACGGATCAGATCGATCAGGGCGCGCGGCATGCCCAGCAAGAGCTTCAGCGCAGCACACAAAGCGCTGGATTTGCCCGCGACCGATTTGTCCTCGACCCCATCCCAAACGGCAATGCTGATCTCACCCGCTAAGGCATCGCGGCGACGCAGCGCATCCAGCAGCAGCCGCACGCGCGGCTTGCTTGCATCATATCCGCCGAACGCGACCAGTTTGCTCATGCTGTGCCTATGCCGCGATTGCCTATGACGCACAAGAACGACGCAATTCTCGCAAACGCTTAGGAAAAAAATAAGGTTTCCAATCTATTCACCATTTCCAGTGAGGCATCCTTCGCCACCAGTGGTGGAGAGCCGTTTAGAAATTTCTGGTCCTTGGGGGACTTATAGATGAGTGCATTCGGTAGAAAGCCAGGGGCCAGCGGAGGCCAATCGGGTTCGCGCCCGTCTTTTGGCGTGGCCAAACCCATGAAAGGCGGCGAGCGCGCCGTCACAAAAGACAAGCCTGCCGAAGGCGGAAAGCAATTCCCCCCTCTTCCCGAAGGAAATGGAGCGCAGAACCCCAAGGCTGCACCTGCTTCAAGCGGCTCTGCTGCGACCGACGATGCAATGGATCGTCTGGCGGAGCGGATGAACGCCACCCACCAGACCGAGCATGAGCAAGGCGGGTTCGAGGCGAGCGTTCACAAGATCAAGGAACAGGTGCTGCCGCGCCTGCTTGAACGTGTCGATCCCGAAGCCGCTGCTACGCTGAGCAAGGATGAACTGTCGGAAGAATTCCGCCCCATCATCATGGAAGTGCTCGCCGAACTTAAAGTCACTTTGAACCGCCGCGAGCAATTTGCGCTTGAAAAAGTGCTGATTGACGAGCTGCTGGGCTTTGGCCCGCTTGAAGAATTGCTGACCGATCCGGACGTGTCCGATATCATGGTCAACGGCCCTGACCAGACTTACATCGAGAAAGGCGGCAAGCTGGTGCTTGCCCCGATCCGTTTCCGCGACGAGCCGCATCTCTTCCAGATTGCGCAGCGGATTGTGAACCAGGTTGGCCGCCGCGTTGACCAGACCACCCCGCTTGCTGACGCCCGCTTGAAAGACGGCTCACGTGTGAACGTGATTGTGCCGCCGCTCTCGCTCAAAGGCACGGCGATCTCCATTCGTAAATTCTCGGAAAAGCCGATCACCTTGGACATGCTCAAGGACTTTGGTTCGATGAGCGAGAAGATGTGCACCGCGCTCAAAATCGCTGGCGCATCACGTATGAACATCGTGATTTCAGGCGGTACGGGCTCGGGTAAAACGACCATGCTCAATGCCCTGTCGAAAATGATCGACCCGGGTGAGCGCGTTCTCACGATTGAGGACGCGGCCGAGCTTCGCTTGCAGCAGCCGCACTGGTTGCCGCTGGAAACACGTCCGCCAAACTTGGAAGGCCAAGGCGCGATTACTATTGGTGACTTGGTGAAGAACGCCCTGCGTATGCGTCCTGACCGGATTATTCTGGGTGAGATTCGCGGCGCGGAATGCTTTGACCTTCTCGCCGCTATGAACACGGGCCACGATGGCTCGATGTGTACGCTTCACGCCAACTCACCGCGCGAGTGTTTGGGCCGGATGGAAAACATGATCCTGATGGGCGACATCAAGATCCCGAAACAAGCCATTTCGACGCAAATCGCTGAATCGGTAGACATCATCGTTCAGGTGAAGCGTTTGCGCGATGGTTCGCGCCGCACCACCAACATCACCGAGGTAATCGGGATGGAAGGCGATGTGATCGTGACGCAAGAATTGTTCAAATTTGAATATCTCGACGAGAGCGAAGACGGCAAGATCCTCGGCGAATTCCGTTCGCAAGGCCTGCGCCCCTATACGCTGGAAAAAGCGCGTCAATACGGCTTTGATCAGGCGTACCTAGAAGCATGTCTCTGACATGCTAATTCGGCCTAACCGGCCGTCGCCAAGTCTGGCTCTGACTGCCGTGACCTGAAACTAATCGGCTGCGCAGCCGCCCATGCGGGTCGCTAATCGCTCGCCGGATCAGCGCTAATTCGGTGCGGAGCACCGCAAGGCCAAGGGCCGTCCGCAGCGACGTGATCTATGATCGCTACGCGCGAGGAGATCGCACGGCGGACGCCGTGCGGAAATCAAAGAGTCCCGATCACCTTGGGCAGTGCGAGTGCCAACAAGCCTCCCCCAATCACCAGCGACCCTAAAAAGATCGCGGTCCACGGCATAAAGCCGACCTTTTCCAGCCGCTCAACCGTGCGCTTGGTGGCGCGGCGCTTGTCCATCAGCAATGCAAACACTCCAAGCAGGATAAATCCTGCTCCCCAAAGGGAGATGATCTCTGCCTCGGTCGCAAAGGTAAGATGGGATAGCCATTCCATAACGCGCTGCGATGTAAGCACGCTTGCCCTGTTCTGCAATCAGCCTAAAGCGGGTGCACTATGGATGGTTCCATCGCCCGCCCCCGCCCGTTCCTCGCTTTGGGGCTGAGGCTGCTCACTGCGTTTACGCTGGCGACAATGGCGATGCTCTTGAAACTGGGCGGAGAGCGCGGTGTCCATCTGTTCGAGATGATCTTTTGGCGCCAAGCGATCACTCTTGTGGCAATCACCATGGCAATGGCTGCATTAGGCAAGCTCGCCGCAATCAAGTCCAAACGCATGGGCGCGCATGGCAAACGCGCGCTCTATGGCCTGACCGGAATGTGCTTTGTCTATGGCGCGGTGATCCTTCTACCCTTGGCCGAGGCGACCACGATCAGCTTCACTGCTCCCTTCTTCGCGGTCATGCTGGCGGTGATCCTGTTTAAGGAGAAGGTAGGCATCTACCGCTGGTCGGCGGTCATCATGGGCTTTGCGGGGGTCCTGATCATCATGCAGCCGTGGAGCGCAAGCGGCCTCTCGCTCGATCCGATTGGCATTGGGGTTGGCCTGATTGCCGCCTTCATGGTGGCGCTGATCTCGTTCCAGATACAAGACCTCAACACGACCGAGAGCCCGTGGAGCATTGTGTTCTGGTTTATGGCATTGTCGACCCCTGTGGCAGCGCTCGCCATGCCGTTTGTTGCCCGGTCGCATGATGGAGAGACTTGGGCCATTCTGATCGCGATGGCTCTGGCAGGAGCGCTGGCGCAATTGCTGCTTACGGCCAGCTTGCGCTTCGGCTCTGCGGCCGTGATCTTGCTGATCGACTACACTGCGCTCTTGTGGGCAACCTTGTATGGCTGGCAGGTTTTCGGCCAGCTGCCCTCCAGCACCGTGTGGATCGGCGCGCCGCTCATCATTGGCGCAGGCCTGTTGATCGCTTTTCGCGAGCATGTTCTCGCAACGAAACTCAAATCCTCCGATAGACCAGAGTGAGGTTGTTCGCAGGCATTTCATACCGCGCGCTTCGGGCAAAACCGCAATCTTGAGCCAATGTGTCGACCTCGGCCAGCTGGCGAATACCCCAGTTTGGATTGCGCGCTTTGAGGCTCTGGTCGAAGGCGAGATTGGACGGCGCGGGTTCCACGCCCTCTTCGAAATAGGGGCCATAGAGAAGCAATGGCGCGCCCGCCTCAAGCTGCCTTGCCGCACCTTCAAACAAGCCCACGCTCGCCTCCCAAGGGCTGATGTGCGTCATGTTGATGCACACAATCGCGCTCGGCTCTATCGCGGGCCAATCCTTCTCCATCGCATCCAAGGCTATCGGCGCAAGCAGATTGCCAAGCTGCGCTTCCTCGCGATAGGCGGCAATCGACGCTAAAGCTTCCGGATCGGGATCGCTGGGCTGCCATTGCAGATTTGGGAACCTATTCGCAAAATATACCGCGTGCTCTCCTGACCCGCTCGCCACTTCCAGCACAGTGCCGCGCTCAGGCAGTTCTTTTGCCAGAACCTCCACGATTGCATCGCGGTTGCGCAAAGTCGCCGGAGCGTGCCGTTTCATGTGAGCCAGCGCAGCCTAACTAACGCCGCGCTCCTGTCCTTCCCAATAAGGCGCGCGCAATTGCCGGCGCAGGATTTTGCCCGATGGGTTGCGCGGCATTTCGGGGATCACATCCACGCTCTTGGGTGCCTTGAACGCCGCCACCCGTTCGCGCGCATAGGCAATCACATCGCCCTCATCGATGGTGCAATCCGGCTTGGCGACGACGCAGGCCTTGACCTCCTCGCCCCAGCGTTCAGACGGGATGCCGATCACCGCCACCTCCGCGATATCGGGGTGTCCGTAAATCGCGCTTTCCACCTCGGCCGGATAGACGTTCTCGCCGCCCGAGATAATCATGTCCTTGATCCGGTCCTGAATGTAGATGTAGCCATCTGCATCCATCACCGCTGCATCGCCCGTGTGCAGCCAGCCATCTGCATCAATCGTGCTGGCGGTTGCCTCTGGCAATTTCCAATAACCCGCAGTGTTCGAAGGCGAATGGATGCACACCTCCCCAATCTCGCCCAGCGGCAGTTCCTTATTGTCGGATGAGCGCACTTCTATCTTAACGCCGGGAACAGCCTTGCCCGCCGAACGCATCCGCTCATTGCCTTCAAGCACATGATCGTCAGGCGGCAAAAGCGAGATCGTCCCCGAAGTCTCTGTCATCCCATAGGCTTGCAAAAAGCCTGCATTGGGCATTGTTTTGACCGCTTCTTTGAGCAGCTCCAATGGCATGGGTGCCGCGCCATACATGAGATATTTGAGGTTGGAGAAATCGGTCGCAGCAGCTTGCGGATGCTGTACCACCATTTGCAGCGCGGCAGGCACGATAAACATATGCGTAGCCCCGCTCTCAATCGCCTCAAGCACGCCAACGGGAGTAAACTCGGCCTGCACAAGGCTGCGAATGCCGTTGGAGATCGCAATGTTAATCAGCCCCGTCCCGCCAATATGCGCACATGGCATGGCGACGAGCATGCAATCATCCGGCCCGTAGAAATTCCACTCGAGTTTTGCCTCACAAGCAGCATTGCGCAGGCCAAGCAGATTGGCATTGGAAAGCGTCGCGCCTTTCGGATTGCCAGTGGTTCCCGATGTGTAGAGCTGGAGCACCGGATCGTCCGCGCCTGCTGGCTCATACTCGCTTGGCTCATGCCCAGCGAAAGCCGCGCGTGCTTCTGCCTCGCCTATCACCGTGGGTTTGGCGGAAAGATCGGCGGCGACCTTGCTTGCTGCCTCTTCAAATTCTGCGCCTGCGAAGAACAGCTTTGCGTCCGTGTCACCCACGATATAGGCAATCTCGGGCGGGGCCAGCCGCCAGCCAACCGGCACCATCACCACGCCCATGCGCGCAGCCGCCATATAGAGTTGGCAATAGAGGTCTGAATTCTTGCCCAGCCACGCAATCCGGTCACCCTTTGCGATGCCATGCGACCCAAAAAAGCCGATCAGCCGCCGCGTTCCTTGATCCAGCTCGCCATAGCTGGTGATGCGCCCCTCCTGATCGAGCGCGGGGCCATCGGGCCGCTCGCCCGCCCAGAAGTTGAGGATTTCGTCAAAGGTGGAATATTGGTGATAGGCGTTCATGGTCTCTCCCCGAGCAAGCTTAAGCCGCTTCGTATCGAGCACATTTAAGCCCATCAGGCGCAACGCTTCCAGTTAAATCGGTACGCCTTGCGCATACTCCCAGCGGCTACGTCCAACGTCCTTGTGCGCGGGCACGCCCTTCGCGGATGATCAGCCACAAAAGCAAGCCTAGCGGGCCTGCCATCAGCGTGAAAAAGAGGATCGGTGCTTGCAGGAAACGCGAGAAGCCCTTCGCATCCGCATCACGCGCAATCCAGATGCCGACAAACAGGTCAAAAGCGAGATAATGCACCCAGCCCACAACCATTCCGCCCTTGCTGGCGAACAGCGCCTGAATGCTCTCGATGCTGCCAAAATCAAGCGGCGCATCAGGACCAGCGCGGTCAAGCCAGCCAGTGGTGAGACCAATTAGGCCCACCGAATAGAGCAGGCACAGCCCGCCCACGATCAGAAACAAAAGCGCAGAAAGCAATGCTGGCCAGCGCGGCAGAAACACCAGCGCGATCCAGGAAATCAGCGCCACCAGATTGGCCGCTCCAAATACCGCATCCCAACTCATCGCGCTTCCCCCGTCATGCTGTATCTATTCTTCGTCCACCCACTCGCTCGCGGCGCGGTGAATAGCATCATTATTATGCGCATAGCGTCCGCCTGCGCGCCGCTTGCTCAGCGTCAGCGCTCCCTTCGCCACCTCCAGCGCATCAATCGAGCGGGCATCGCGCATCCCCTTGGGCAGCAGGGGATTGAACAATGGCGCGATCTTTTGCGAGACAAATTCCAGCGGACGCAGATCATTCTCGCGCGGGCCGATAAGCAGGCCGGGCCGCAAAATATCGAGCCGCTTGAAGCGCAGCTTGGCAAGGTCACGCTCGACCTCTGCCTTGACCCGCAAATAGAGCGACTTTGAAAGCAATTGCGCGCCTACAGAGGTGACGACGATAAAGCGGTCTACGCCTGCATCCTTCGCATCCTTGGCGACTTGCATCACCAGATCATAATCGACGCTGCGAAACGCATCCTCATCCTTGCCGGAGCGCTTCCATGTCGTGCCGAGCGCGCAAATCATCACTGTGGGTGCGGCATCAGCGATGATTGCGCCCCATTGATCCGTATCTGCGACGAAGAGCTCCATCCGCGCCCCTTTGGGCAGCGCCATCTCGCGCCGGGCAAGCGCGGCAAGCCGCACGTCTTCATGGCCAACGCTAGCCTCGATCACTCGCCGCCCGACAAGGCCGGTTGAGCCGACCAGACCGATGCGCAGCGCCTTAGACATTGGTTAGCCCCTCGGGCTGCTCGCCAAAAATTGCTGTGAACTGGCGCGCGGCGAAGCGGTCGCTCATACCGGCCAGAAAGTCGCCGATCATTCGTGCACGGAAAGGTTGCTCTTCGGGCAAGCGCTCGCGCCATTCTTCCGGCACAAGTGCAGCATCGCTCGCATAGGCCTCGTAAAGCCGCGCCACCACCTCGCGCGCCTTGTCAGCCGCCGCGACCTGTTCGGGATGGTAATAGAGCCGCTCATACATAAAGGATTTGAGCCGCCGCTCCTGTTCCGAAAAATCGGGCGAGAAGCCAGCCAGCATTTCGCCAGCCGAGCGCACATCCTCTACCGAGCCCAAGCCGGAAACATTGTCCCTCGTATGCGTGATCACATCATTGACCATCAGTCCGATTTGCGCCCTCACCAATTCGCGCAAGAGCCGCTCTCGCGCAGCTCCGGGAAATTCACGCTCCACCTGTCGCCATTGATCGGCCAGCAAGTCAAGTTGCAGAAGATCATCCAGCCCCAAAAATCCGGCGCGCAATCCATCATCAATATCGTGATTGTCGTAAGCAATGTCATCGGCGATTGCGGCGACTTGTGCCTCCAGCGAGGGCCAGCGCTCAAGATCGAGCGGGAATTCGCTATCAAGCTCGGCCAATGCCCATTCGGGCTGAGCAACCGGGCCGTTATGCTTGGCCAATCCCTCGAGCAGATCCCATGTGAGGTTCAGCCCGTCATGAAAAGGGTAAGGGCTTTCTATCCGCATCACCGTGCGCAGGGCATGGGCATTGTGGCAAAAGCCGCCGTGGGGCTCGAGCGCGGCTGACAGCGCCTCTTCGCCTGCATGACCGAAAGGCGGATGGCCCAGATCATGCGCGAGGCACAGCGCCTCGGTCAGGTCCTCGTCCAGACCCAGCGCGCGGGCAATCACCCGGCCGATCTGCGCAACCTCGAGCGAATGCGTCATCCGGGTGCGGTAATGATCGCCATCGGGCGAGATAAACACCTGCGTCTTGGAGCGTAGGCGGCGAAAGCTCATCGAATGGATGATGCGGTCACGATCGCGCTGGAATTCGCTCCGTGGCCCGCGCCTGAGCGTATCGGGCGCGCCTTTGCGCTGCGGGTCAAATTCTCGGCCACGCGGGGCGGCAGGATCGGCGGCAAAGGGAGCGCGGGTCATCGCCGCGCAGGATTACGCGCAACTATGCGGGGCGACAACGGGAACACAGCGCGAACCCGCATGGATTTATCGCGGTTCTGGCGCACATTTGTGCGGATTACGCCTCGTCAAACATCCAATCGACCGCCGCCTTGCAATGGATACGGGTCGAATCGAAAATCGGCAGGACATTGGCGTCAATATCGACAATCAGCGCCAGTTCGGTGCAGGCAAGCACAATCGCCTTGCTGCCATCCTGCTGCTTCTTGGTGATGATCGTGCGCAATTGGCGCTCTGCATCGCGGGTGACTTTGCCGCGCATCAGCTCTTCATAGATAATCCGGTCAACGATCTCGACATTCTTCATATCAGGCGCGCTCAGATCCACACCGCTTGCGACCAGCCGTTTGCGGTAAAAGCTTTCCAGCATGACATTGCGCGTGCCGATCAGGCTGGCATTGGTAACGCCTTCCGCCTGCATCGCGGCCCCCACGCATTCAGCGATGTGGAGCACCGGCACTTTGACTGCATCTGCGACCTGCTCATAGACCTTGTGCATCGAGTTTGCGCCGATCAGCAAGGTGGTTGCACCTGCGCGTTCTAGACGCCGCGCGCTCTTGATCAGGATATCCCCTGCGCGCTCCCAATCCTCATCACTGGTGAGGCCGTGCAGCTCCTCAAAATTCAAACTCTCGATCAGCAGCGGGGCAGATGTCATCGGCGTGGTGCGCCGCCGCACCATCCGGTTCAATTCTTCGTAATACATCCGGGTTGAAACCCAGCTCATTCCGCCAATAAGTCCCACTTTTCGCATCGAAAATCCTTCTTCTGGCACACGGCTTCGGTCGCCTTGGCGCGCCGTATACAGCGCTGCTCACTACGATCAAGAATGCGGCCCGATTGTTTCAAAACTTCTAAGGCGTGTCCTGCTTGAACACTGCATTTACCAGCCATTCCTTGAGGTCTGAAACCGTTTGCTGAGGGGCTTCTTCCTGCGGCAGATGGCCGATGCCGGGATATTCGATGAGCGTAGAATTGGGCAATGTCTTGTCATAAAGCCGCCCTGCCTCGACCGGGATCAGCGCGTCTTCCACGCCCCAGATGATGAGCGCGGGAATGGTGATGGTGGCAACCTGCTCTGGCTCATAAGCTTTCCAGCCCATTGAGAAACGCTCAATCGTCGCTTCGCGATTGCCGGGATAACGCAGCAGCTCCCAATAACGATCAACCGCCTCTTCGGTCACAATCTCTTGGTTGGAGACGCTTTGCGAGAGCGAGCGCTCGATGATCGAGCGCGGGGTGATCTGCGTCATCAGCTGGTTGATGACGGGCAGTCGCGCAATCGCGAAACCCGTATTGCCCTCAGCCTCCTGCTCCACCTTCAACCCGCCTGCATCGACCAGGATGATGCCTTTCAGCCGCTCGGGGTGCTCCAGCGCATAGGCAATCGTATGCGTCCCGCCCATCGAATTGCCGCCCAGCACAAATTGCTCCAGCCCCAAGGCATCGGCGACCTCGTTAATGTCCGAGGCGAAATTGGCTTTGGAATAATCATGCGATGGGTCTGCTCCGGTCAGCCCATGCCCGACCTGATCGAAACGGATCACGCGATATTCGCTTTTGAGCGCCTCTGCCCATGGCTGCCATGTATGCAGATCGGCATTGGAGCCGTGGAGCAAAATGATCGGCTCGCCATCGCGCGGCCCCTCATCGCGCAGATGCACTTTGACGCCATCTTGGATTGCGACAAATTGCGAAGGAGGCGCACCATATTTTGCGCGCATTTCTTCCCGATTAGTGTCCGGTGTGCGCAAAATAAGGAACAAAACGCCCAAAAAAACCGCAAAAACGGCCAAAATTTTCGCAAAACGGCGCATTATTGCTCCATTTGGGCGATCCAGCGCGTGATAACTGCCAGCCCTTCTTCATCAATTGTGGACTTGCCAAGCTCTGGCATGGCGACGCCGGGATCGGTCGAGCCCATGCGGTGCGTCAGGATAGAACTATCGGGCGAACCCGGCGCGATCGAGACAAGATAGCCCCCCGCTCCGCGCCCCGCTGCAACCGGAGGCTTGCCGATGCCGAGCGCGTGCGGATCATCCTGTTCCCAGCGCAAATCAAGGCCGCTGTTCGACGCGCTGCCGCCGGGCTGATGGCAATGCGCGCAATTCACATCGAGATAAGCGCGGGCGACGTCTTCCACCGGCCAAGTCCCGCGCTTGCTCCACACGGGCAACACACGCTCTAATGCGGGCGCGCTGGCAAGGCTGCGCTGCGCCATCTTCTTATTGAGCCAAGATGTTGAAAGATTGCGTACTTTCGGGCCAATCGGGATCACTTCGCCATCCTTTGAATGGCATTGCTTGCACTGGTTCTTGTTGGGAATGCGGTAGCTGATTTGCGAACCGTCAGGGCGTGTAATCGGAACGCGCCCGCCCGCCAGTGCGAGCTTGGCATCGCTCTGGTCTTCGCTCCAGCGATAGGGCAGCGCGGCCCAGCCATCCGCGCGGTGCAACAGCACACGGGTTTCGATCAGCTTGCGATCCTTCCCCTCACCAAAGGCAAAGGTCTTGATAATCGCAGAGCCGACCGGAAATTGCAGCAACCCCTCGCCATCGGCGGTGAGCTGTTTCCCCTCGGGAAGATAGATGAAGCGCAGCTTATCCGCCCCGTCCGAATAGAGCGGGGTGTTGAGCGAATAGGGAATGACATTGCCATTGGGAATTTGCGCTGCTTCGGGATTGAAGAAGCGATATTCTGATAGGCTGCGCGCCATCCCCTCCATCACCGCGCCATCATTGACAGGCGGCATTTCCAGCACGGTCGCACGCGCGCCCAATGCGCCCGCCAAGGCAAGCGCTGCCGCACCCAAAATCGCAAGCGGTCGGATCACTTCAAACGCGCTTCCATTTCAGCGGGCAATTGCACTGCTGGCAGGCGCGGCAAGTCGCCTGAACCCGCTGGCGTCAAAACCTCAGGCTTGCCCTGCAAAGGTGGCTGCCCGACCCGCTCTAGCCCCAGGGACAGCACATTGACCGGATCCATCACCGCGAGCTTTTGATGCAGACCATCTGTCAGCACAGGCGGGATCGGCATGCCAAGCATTCCCACAAGCGCTTCACCGCCCGGAAAATCAGGCTTCGCCCCGCCTGAGCCATAAAGATTGCCGCTCACCGTCACATTAGAGGGGCGAGGACGATAGCGCGCATCGTCAAATTTCTGGCTGTAAGCGATCAGCATTACATGCGCTGTGTCATTGTTAATGAGCGCATTGCCGCGCACTTGCACCGCGTCATTCGCCATCACCATCACCCCTGTTCCCGCTGGAACGGTGGCGACAATATTGCCCTCTGGCGCGAAATTGTCCGTATTGTTGTCGATCACTGCATTGTTCTCGACCATCACTTGTCCGCCGCCAACCTTGGGCAGCCCGGGAAGATCAAACACCAAAATGCCGCCTGTGTTTTTGGTCGCGAGGTTCTCTGTCACTTCAGCGCGGTTCGAGTTCTCAATCTCGATCCCTGCGACATTCTCGACCACACGGTTGCGCCGCACGATGATGTTTTCCGACTGGCCAACATAAATGCCCGCATCGCTTGCGCCGCGCACATAGCTGTCTTGTACGAGGATGTTGGAAGCCTCGACCGGATAAATCCCGTATGCGCCATTCTTCGCATCCGGCCCGTTAGTCCACTCGACGCGCACAGCGTGATAGATGATCCCGTCAGCGCCCTTGGACTTGATCCCGTCTCCCTTCGCATTCTCGACCGCGAAATCGCGCAAGGTCACATTGTCGGAGGTGACGAGCAGCCCCTCGCCCGATCCTTGCTGGCCGGTGAAATCGAGCACGCTGGCGTTCATCCCAGCGCCGCGCACGGTGACATTGTCAACGTCCAAGCTGAGCCCGTCTGTGAGCGTGTAGCGCCCTGCGGCCAGCACAATCTCATCGCCCGGCTCGGCCAAGATCAACGCTTCTTGCAAACGCTCTTGCGCGCCCTCGCCAGCAGTGATCGTGTGCGTTTCCGCCATCACAGGCGTGGCGGTCACAGATGCAGCGCTCATCAATGCAGCGATCATCAGCTTTTTCATCGAATTCTCCCTCTTGGACACACATTGTGCCGTGGTGGGAGACAAATGCAAGCTTCCGCCTGCGCTGGCATCAAAAGATTGAGCTGATCGCGCAGGTTGTGGCCGCGCCAACCGCGACACGAACGGCTTCGGGATCATCAATGCGCTGGAGCCGGTCAATCGCTTCTGTGACGGACTTGGGCACAGCGCCTTCGCCTTTACCCGCGCCCAATTCTTCCAGCTTCAAGAGCTGAAAAACCGACAGCCCTTCAACCAGTTTCGGCGTCATGCAGTCAGCCATGTCATCGGGCACGCCATTGGAAGTGAGCGCGCTGCGCACGCGATCCTCTTTCAAATCGGTGTAGCTGTCCGAATTGAGAAACCAATAGGCAGCAGCGCCCAGCAACAGCACGAGAAGCAAGAACATTCGCATCGGCTTAGTCGAGCGCTTTCACGATTTCCTCGACCATCTTTTTCGCGTCCGACAAGAGCATCATCGTCTGGTCCATATAGAACACATCATTGTCGACCCCGGCATAGCCGACCCCGCCCATGCTCCGCTTGATGAAGAACACCTGCTTCGCCTTGTCGACATCGAACACGGGCATTCCGTAAATGGGCGATGTTTTGTCAGTCTTCGCCGCAGGGTTCACAACATCATTCGCGCCAATGATGAAAGCAACATCCGCCTGCGCGAAATCGGAATTGATATCTTCCAGCTCGAACACTTCGTCATAAGGCACATTGGCTTCGGCCAGCAGCACATTCATATGGCCCGGCATCCGGCCTGCAACAGGGTGGATCGCATATTTCACGTCCACGCCTTCCTCTTTCAAGGCATCTGCCATCTCACGCAAAGCATGCTGGGCCTGCGCCACTGCCATGCCGTATCCAGGGATGATGATGACTTTCTCCGCCTGCTTGAGCATGAAGGCTGCATCGTCTGCGCTGCCTTGCTTATAAGGGCGAGCCTCGCGCGCTTCACCGCCGCCTGCTGCGCTGTCATCCGCGCCAAAGCCGCCCGCGATGACAGAGATGAAGCTGCGGTTCATCGCCTTGCACATGATGTAGGAGAGGATCGCACCCGAGGAGCCAACCAGCGCGCCAGTGATGATCATCGCGCTATTGCCGAGGGTGAAGCCCATCGCTGCCGCCGCCCAGCCCGAATAGGAATTCAGCATGGAAACGACCACGGGCATATCTGCCCCGCCAATGGGGATGATCAGCAGAAAGCCGATAATGAAGGCCGCTAATGTCATGGCGATGATAAGCGGCATAGTCTCAGCAGGCCCGCTCGCCATCGCAAACATCGCCGTCAGCACAAGGATCGCAAGCAAAGTCCCTAGGTTGATGACATGGCGCATCGGCAAAAGGATCGGCGAACCGCTCATCCGGCCCGACAGCTTCAGGAAGGCGATGACCGAGCCTGAGAAAGTGATCGCACCAATCGCAATCCCCAGCCCCATCTCGATCTTGCTGACGGGTGAAATCGTCAAATCATCGGTGAGCAGACCAAAGGCTTCTGGCTCCAAATAGGCCGCCCAGCCCACCAGCACGGCGGCAAGACCAACCAGCGAGTGAAAGCCCGCGACCAGTTCCGGCATGGCTGTCATCGCGATTTTGCGCGCGACAGTCACACCGATGATGCCGCCAAGGAACATCGCAATTCCGATCTCGGCAATGCTGGCGATATTGTGCGTGACAAGCGTTGTCACAACCGCGATCACCATCCCGACCATGCCAAAGCGGTTGCCCGTCCGGCTCGATTCAGGTGAGCTTAGCCCGCGCAATGCAAGGATGAAGAACACGCCCGAGA
>CAZJAG010000020.1:0-29337 GCA_964543735.1 uncultured Porphyrobacter sp.
CCAAACCATTTGTAGCGATGAGAGGCAATCAGATCATAGACCCAATCGCGCAAGGACCCGAGACTAAAAACCCCGAAATCCGTCTTCAGCCCAGTAATTGTCAGCCAAAAAAAGAGGCCGAAAGAATTCGACCATAACCAAACATTCACGCCCTTCGGCGAAAGCTGAAAGTTGGGCACGAATATATTTCCCATCCCAGATTTTTCTCTCGACTCCATCGTATCTAACGATTGCTTTTCCCCGGCCAAACCCCAACATTCTGGCAAGCTCTTGCCTAAGGTTCTGAACATCGCTGCCTGGATTTTTAGTAGTCCCTTTGTGGATTAGCTTGACCTTTGGATCTGAATTCCTCCAACAATACCAGTACGCACAAAACAAGATGCCAGAGATCTCGTACTGTCCAAATTTGAGAAATTTATCACCGATAGTTTCCGGAAATTTGCTTTTCACGTCATCAATGGAATCGGAAACCGAAATTCCATCCCAAAGCTCAAAACGATCCCTCAATACACCCTTGCCTTAGGCTTGATATATTCCGCATCGTCAGTGAGCGTATATTCATGCACAGGACGGTAGTTGATCTTGATCTTATCGCCGTTTCCGCCCCAGCCTTCAAAAGTGGCGCAGGTGTGCTTCATCCACTTCTTGTCATCGCGGTCAGGGAAATCCTCATGCGCGTGAGCGCCGCGGCTTTCCTTGCGGTTTTCAGCCGAGGCCATGGTGACGCAAGACTGGCTCATCAGATTATCAAGCTCGAGCGTTTCGATAAGGTCTGAGTTCCAGATCAGCGAGCGATCGGTGACCTTCACATCCTGCATGCTCTTGTTGATTTCGGTGAGCTTCTTCACGCCCTCCGCCATCAGCTCGCTATCGCGGAACACGGCGGCATGCTGCTGCATCGTCTTCTGCATTTCAGCGCGAATTACCGCAGTGGGTTTCTCGCCATCGGCATGACGGAAGTGATCCAAGCGGCCCAGCGCCATATCCGCGCTATCAGCGGGCAGCTCATCCTGCTTCGCGCCAGAAACCACATTCTCTTTCAAATGCAATCCGGTCGCGCGGCCAAACACCACAAGGTCGATGAGCGAGTTTGAACCCAAACGGTTCGCTCCATGCACGCTCACACAGGCCGCCTCGCCCACAGCATAGAGTCCGCCGACGACATCATCGGGGTTCTTGCCCTTTGGACGCACGACTTGCCCATGATAGTTACACGGAATGCCGCCCATATTGTAATGCACGGTGGGTGTGACAGGCAAAGGTTGCCGCGTCAGGTCAACACCTGCGAAAATCTTGCCGCTTTCGGTAATGCCCGGGAGCCTCTCGGCCAGAACATTGGGATCAATGTGGTCGAGATGAAGGAAGATGTGGTCGCCATCTGCGCCAACCCCTCGCCCTTCGCGCATTTCGAGCGCCATCGAGCGTGAAACCACATCGCGGCTGGCGAGGTCTTTGGCCGATGGAGCATAGCGCTCCATAAATCGCTCGCCCTCGCTGTTCGTCAAATATCCGCCCTCGCCCCGCGCGCCTTCGGTAATCAGCACGCCTGCGCCGTAAATACCGGTTGGGTGGAATTGGACGAACTCCATATCCTGCAAGGGAAGCCCAGCGCGCAGCACCATGCCGCCGCCATCGCCTGTGCAAGTGTGCGCCGATGTAGCTGTGAAATAGCAGCGGCCATAACCACCCGTTGCCAGCACCACGGCTTGAGCGCGGAAGCGGTGGATTTTGCCATCATCGAGGCATTGCGCGATCACGCCCACGCAATTGCTGTCCTTCATGATCAGATCGAGCGCGAAATATTCGATGAAGAAATCTGCATCATATTTGAGGCTCTGCTGATAAAGAGCGTGGAGCATCGCATGCCCTGTGCGATCAGCTGCGGCGCAGGTACGCTGAACCGGAGGGCCCTCGCCCATATTCTGCATATGGCCACCAAACGGGCGCTGGTAGATTGTGCCATCGTCATTGCGCGAAAACGGTACGCCAGCATGCTCAAGCTCATACACGGCTTGAGGAGCCTCACGCGCGAGATATTCAATCGCGTCCTGATCGCCCAACCAGTCTGCACCCTTCACCGTGTCATACATATGCCAAGTCCAGTGATCGGGAGAATTGTTGCCCAGCGATGCTGCAATCCCGCCTTGCGCTGCGACAGTGTGCGAACGCGTCGGGAAGACTTTCGAGATGTTAGCTGTCTTCAACCCGGCCTCGGCTGCGCCCATGGTTGCGCGAAGGCCAGAGCCGCCCGCACCCACGACGACAACATCATAGGTATGATCAATGATTGTGTAGGCAGATGTATCCACCATCAGAATGCTCCTCCACCAAGGGCCAGACGGGCAACGCTAATAATCGCGAATGCGCCGCCGCCGAAGGCTGCGATGTTCAAAAGGGCGAAGAGGCCGAACTTGGTGCCTGAATTCTGGACATAGTCCTCGATCAGCACCTGCAGGCCCAGCCGCGCATGCCAAAAGGTTGTGACCACCAACAATATCATCGCGGTGGCGGGCACAGGGCTGGAAAGCCAGCTCGCAACCGTTTCGTAAGCGAAATCGGGAAGCAGCAGAAAGCTCGTTAGCAAGAAGATCATCAGCACGACATTGCCCACCGCAGTGAAGCGCTGGATCAGCCAGTGATGCGCGCCTGCGTGGGCTGATCCCAACCCGCGCACTTTTCCGATAGAAGTTCCGTTACCCATGGTCAGGTATGTCCTTTAACGAAGCCAGATGAGGGCCCAGAAGCCCACGGTCAGAAGAATCGCAATCAGCGGTGAGGCAACCGACCACACGCGGTTCGCGTCAAGCTCGTACCCTGCGCCGATGTCGAGCACGAAATGCCGCAACCCGCTCATCATATGTGTGAAGAATGCCCAGGTCAGGCCGATCAGCACTACGAAGCCAACCGGCGACGTTACGACGCTGGTAAAAGTGTCATACGCCTCTGGTCCGCTCGCCAATGCGCCGAGCCACCAAACCAGCACAGCAAGCCCAACCAGAGCCAGTCCGTCGCCCGTTGCGCGGTGCAAAATCGAGACCAGCATATGCGGGCCCCATTTCCAGATACCCAAATGCGGTGAAAGCGGTCTGTTAGCCATCCATTCTATCCTGAAGAATTACCCCTGTGTGCGCTCCCACTTAACGCGCCCAGCGCGCCTGACAACCCGTTGATAGTGCCAATCGGCTCGACTTGGCTTGCAAAGTTCGTGATATGGGGTTGCATGACACGCATTCTTGTCACCGGATCGAGTCGCGGAATAGGCGCAGCTGCGCTGGAATTGCTGGGCGCAACCGGCGCTCGTGTCGTCGGCCATTCGACCAGAATGCGCGATGGTAACACCATTGCAGCCGATTTTGGCGAACCTGCCGCGCCCCAACTTTTGTGGGAAGAAGCACTCGATCGCTGCGGCGGCGAAATTGATGTGCTTGTCAACAATGCCGGTATTTTCGATGCCAATCCGGTGGAGGACTCAGACATTGTCTGGCTCGACAAATGGGAAGAGACCTTGCGGGTCAATCTTACCGCCAGTGCGCAGCTCAGCCGGTTCGCAGTCAAACACTGGCTCGAACGCGGATCGGGTGGACGGATTGTCCATGTGGCAAGCCGCGCGGGCTATCGCGGAGACAGCCCTGCCCATTGGCACTATGCTGCTGCAAAAGGCGGGATGATTGCAATGCACAAAACGATTGCGCGCGCTTATGCTGACAAGGGAATCTCCAGCTTTGCTATCGCTCCGGGGTTTGTGGATACCGCCATGGCCGAGGACTATCTTGAAAGCCGGGGCGGGCCTGACCTTTTGCGCGACATTCCGCTTGGAAGGGTCGCAGAGCCTGAGGAAATCGCCCAAATCATCAAATTCTGCGCCATAGACGCGCCTGAAAGCATGACCGGCGCAGTGATTGACGCCAATGGAGCAAGCTATGTTCGGTAGCTTTTTTGCGCTATATCCTCCTCTATGAGCGGCAGCTGGAAATTCATTGTTTTTGGCAACAAACCCGACATTGAAGCGGCGCTTCTTGCTCATGATGCGCTGGAGGAATGGGACCCCGACCTTGTCATCTCCGGTCGCGAAGTGGCTGAGGATACGCCCGATGAATGGGTGCTTGAAGCATGGTATCCCGATAAGCCGGCGGCAGAGCAGATCGAGGCGATTTCGGGACTTTTCGGGGGCAAAGCGCCCCATATCGAGATTGAACAGCTGCCCGATGAAGATTGGACGACACTTTCACAGCAAGGGACTGAGCCGATCTTGGCGGGTCAGTTTTGCGTTCGTACGCCTGGGCATAGGCCGAAGGAAAACCGCATAAACTTGCTTATCCCTGCAAGCCAAGCCTTCGGAACCGGTCAACACGAAACAACTGCAGGTTGCCTTGAAGTGATCAGCACAATGCGGCGGCAAGGCATAGTGGTGCGCAACATTGCTGACATAGGAACAGGTACGGGGCTGCTTGCCTTTGCTGCGCTCAAATTGTGGCCTGCTGCCAAGGCGACCGCATCGGATATCGATCCCATATGCGCAAGCGTTGTCCCCGAGAACGCGCAACTCAACGATATGACCATCGGCTTGGGACGCGGCGAGCCTGTGATGGTGATTGCGGACGGGATGGATCACGACTTGCTCGAAATGCGCGGGCCGTACGATCTCTTGCTTGCCAATATCCTCGCCGGACCGCTGGTTGAGCTCGCTCCCGATTTTGCCAGGGCGGTTGAGCAAGGTGGAAACCTCATTCTCGCTGGATTGCTGACGACGCAAGAAGAGGAAGTGCGCCGTGCCTATCGCCGCAATCGCTTCCGGCTCGTAGCGCGTTTGGAGCGCGGGGATTGGTCAATCCTGTGGTTGCGCAGGCGACGCGCGTGAAGCGGCGCCTGGTGCGCTGGACTGTGCGCGGGCTGGCTGGATTTGCCTGCATTCTCACCGCTTTCCTGCTGTCAGCTTGGATCGGGTCATCGATCCCCCGCAACAGCGATTGGGTCGAGCCAAAGGATGGCATCACTATCATGATCGAGACCAATGGCATTCACACAGGAATTGTGATGCCGCTGGTGACCGAGCAAAAGGACTGGCGCGAACACTTTGCACTCCATCATCTTGGCAATCCGAAACGGGACTATACCCATGTCTCGGTCAGCTTTGGTGAACGCGAGGTTTTCCTCGAGACGCCCCGCCTTAGCGATATCAAGCCGGCGACAGCGATCAGGGCGATTTTGGGCGGAGACGGCCTGCTCCACGCCTCGCATTATGTGCGCCCCGCCCCCGATGATAATGTCCGCGAATTGACGCTCACTACCGAGCAATATGCACTTCTTGTGCAAGCGATAGCAAAGCAGATGCACGCCTCGCAAAGCCGCCAAGTGCCCGGCAGCTATGCCGATTATGACGCGTTTTATGACAGCGATCTGTCCTATCATCTGGGCCACACTTGCAATCAGTGGAGCGCTGATATGCTGGCCGCAGCAGGGGTTAAGACGGGCCTGTGGACGCCGCTGTCGGGAGGGGTGATGAAGTGGGTGCCGTAAAATCAGCTCCCGAACGATCCCTAACCCTATATCGCTCGCTTATTGAACTGTCATCGCTGCCGCGGGTAGCGTCGCCCATTGCGCCCGTTCCGCCAATCGTAGCAGCGCCTTGCTCGGCAGGAGTTTGGGTCGGGCGATAGTCACTTCCCGTTGCAGAAGGATCGGTGACAGCTCGCCCATCGCTTTGCATCAACTCTCCCTCGCCCATACTCTCGCTCATCGCTTCAGCACCCGGTGCCGCTTCGTCTAAGCCAGCATCTTCCAAACTTCCGCCATCCAAGCCTGAGCCTTGCTCGACTTCACCGGAGCTTGCATTTTCAGCTTCGCCTTGCGGCACTTCCAAGCCCTTCTTACGGGAATGATAATCTACAATCGCGCGCACAACCGAATGCATCATTTCCATGCGTTGGCCAACGGGTGTTTTGGTGTGGCCAATCATGACAGCAACCGCATAACGCGATCCATCCGGAGCGGTCAGAATACCAACATCATTATATCCGGTCTGCTCACCAATCACACCGGGTGGAACGATATCGAGCACCTGCCCTGTCCCTGTCTTATGCGCGATTTGCCATCCTTCGGGCAGGCCGCCCTTCAACCTGTTCGGCCCGCTTTTGGCATCGCGCAACATTTCGAGAAAAATCCTGGTTGAGCGCTCCAGCAACAATTGCCCTTTGGCAAGCTTTGCCAGCGCATCAGCAATCGCGATGGTGGTCGCACCGTCTACCGGATCTGCGACATAAGCATCGAAAACCTGTCTGCGTTTCTCGTGCGGCACGGTTTTGCGGACTTCGAAAAATGTCTTGCCAAGCGCAAAGCTGGGATCCCACTCAAGACCCGCCAATTGCGACTGCATGATCGTTTCGCCCGGGCCAAAGCGGATATTCTCAAGCCCCTTGTCGGTCAGCATCGCCCGCACAGCCTCCGGCCCGCCAATGCGCTTGAGCAACATATCATTCGCGGTATTGTCACTCCCTACCAAAGCGCGCCGCATGAAGTCGGAATAGCTTGTTGTGAAGCTGCCATTCGCCAGCACCTGCTTGCGGATTGGCTGATGAAAAAGCGTGAGATCTTCGCGCTTTGCCGTAGCGGTTGTTCCCAGATTTAGCTCGCCCTTGTCCGATTGGTCGAGAGCAGTGAGCGCCACCCACAATTTGCTAACGCTTTGTTGGGGCATCAAAGCCTCGCCATTGAAGTCGGCCTGATCCCCTGTCTGGAGATCGACCACCGCAATCCCAAGCTTAGCCTTCAGCCCTTCCCCGATACGAGTAAGATCAGCGTCAAGCGTCTGCACAGCCTCAGGCCGGGTATCAGGCTCAAGGCTCGCTGCTTGCTCTGCATCTGCTCCTTCGCCAGGCCAATTTTGCGGCCCGCCAAAGCGCACCGAATAGACATAGAACAATGCCATAAACAGCACTGCAATCAGCAGCCCCACAACCACCGCTGCCAGCAGTTTGAGCGGTTCGTAACGACTATTGTTTTCCAAGGCTTGCCTCCAACAGATCAAACGCGTTGCGGGTGAAGGCGTTCATATTGCTGATCCGGTCATCGCTGCCGGTTTCAAGGATTTGCGTAAATTCACCATCCGGTCCCACTAGCGCCGCGCAACTCTTGCCAGCTGGCGCGCCAGAGGGGTGTGTGCTGCCGCCGACAGAGCCACTTTCGGCAAGGCCCCAGTCCGCTTCAAAATTGTCGCGGATTGAGCGGGCTTGCAATAAAGCGTAATCCTCGCCCGCCCCGCGCATGCCGCTGTAGGCCTCTTTGGGTTGGGCGAAGAGCACGTCGCGGGCTCTCAAAGAATAGACAACGCCCCCGCCGACGAAAAAATCCAACGCGCCTGGTACTGTCAAAATACTTGCAGCGAGCAAGCCGCCTGTTGCCCCGTCAGCTATCGCAAGCTTCTCATCCCGAGCGCGAAGCAGTTCTGCGATCCGCACAGCTTGCGGATGAAGGTCAATTAGAAGGTCGCTCATCCCGCATCAGCAACGATTTTGGCCCATCCCGCCTCGTCCATCACTTCAATGCCCAATTCCTGAGCCTTCTTCAATTTGCTGCCTGCACCAGGACCTGCCACCAACAGATCCGTCTTTGCGCTGACCGAGCCGGACGCTTTGGCCCCCAAGCGTTCTGCCTGCGCTTTGGCTTCATCTCGGCTCATGGTTTCCAATTTCCCCGTAAAGACGACCGTCTTGCCCGCAACCGGGCTATCGAGCGTTTCCACCTCATACCGCGGCGGCGCAACCTCGCTAAGAAGGTCGTCCCACACTGCGACATTGTGGGGTTCGTGAAAGAAATTGCTTAACGCGACGACGACCGTTTCACCGACACCGTCAATCGCAGTAATCTCTTCAGCCGCCTCCTCGCTGCCGCTCAGCGCATCTTCCGCAAGCGTTCTGAGCGCTGACAATTCGTGAAAATGCTTCATCAGATCACGCGCAGTGACTTCGCCAATGTGACGTATGCCCAGCCCGAACAGCAGGCGCGCTGCATCGGGCTGTTTTTTGCTATCCACAGACTTCAACAGCTTATCCACAGACTTGTCCTGCCAACCTTCGAGGGCCAGGATTTCGTCTTTGCGAGCGCTCAGCCGGAAGATGTCAGCAGGGCTTTCCAGCCAGCCTTTTTCAAAGAACTGGATGAGTGTTTTCTCGCCCAATCCCTCGATATCCAGGGCCTTGCGAGAAACGAAATGCTTCAATCTTTCAATACGTTGAGCCGGACATATGAGGCCACCAGTGCAACGGGTGTCAACGCTTGTCTCGCCTGCAGGGTCAATGCTGTTCTCATTCGAAACTTCGCTTTGGCACACAGGGCAAGTTCTTGGAAACTCGAATGGCTCTCGCACCTCTGCGCGCGTGAGGTTGTCCACAAGCTGCGGGATAACATCGCCTGCTCTTTGCACAATCACACGGTCGCCGGGCCTAACGCCCAGACGCTCGATCTCGTCGCGATTGTGGAGCGTGACATTGGTCACAGTCACCCCGCCCACCAGCACAGGAGCAAGCCTGCCCACCGGCGTCAGCTTGCCCGTACGGCCCACCTGAATGTCAATCGCCTCAAGCGTGGTTTCCGCCCGTTCGGCAGGAAATTTATGCGCCAGCGCCCAGCGCGGAGCTTTCGCTACAAAGCCGAGCCGCTGCTGATAATCGAGCCGGTCAACCTTGTAGACCACCCCGTCAATCTCGTAATCAAGGTCAGGCCGCGCGCTCGCAATCTTGGCATAATGCGCCAGAAGGCCTTCCAAGCTGTCAACGCGGGTAAAGAGCGGCGAAATGGGAAACCCAAATGCTCGCAAAGCTTCGACCACTTGCTCCTGCGTGTCCCCCGGAACCGCCGAATGCGCACCCCAACCATGCGCCCAGAACCGCAAAGGCCGCGCTGCGGTTACGCTTGCATCTTTCTGCCGAAGCGATCCGGCGGCCGCATTGCGCGGATTGGCGAAGAGCTTCGCCCCCTTCTCTTCCTGAGCGGTATTGAGCGCTGCAAAGGCTCCGCGCTCCATATAGACCTCGCCGCGCACTTCGAAGATATCGGGAAAATCGCCCGACACCTGCTGCGGAATGTCGGGAATATGCGCGACATTGGCAGTAACATCCTCGCCCACTTGCCCGTCCCCGCGCGTCGCGGCACGCACCAGCTTGCCTTTCTCGTAACGAAGCGAACAGGAAAGGCCATCAATCTTGTCCTCTGCTGTAAAGGCCAGCGGTGTATCCGCCTCAAGCGAGAGAAACCGCCGGACACGCGCGACCCATTCGCCAATCTCCTCGTCATTGAAGCCATTATCGAGGCTCATCATGCGAACTTCGTGAGTGACTTTGGAAAGCGGGGAGGCTGCGATCTGGTGGCCAACCTTCTTGGACGGACTATCGGCACGGATCAGATGTGGGAACGCCTCTTCCAACTCGCGATTGCGGCGGACAAGTGCATCATATTCCTGATCAGTAATCTCGGGCTCGTCTTTGGCGTGATAGAGTTCGTCATGCCGCGCGATTTGCTTCGCTAGCCGCATCAACTCATTGGCGGCATCCGCTTCAGAGGAGCGCGCGCTCACACCCCCTCCAGCAATCGATCAGCTTGAGCGCGCGCTTCAGACGTAATCTCTGCGCCAGACAGCATCCGCGCAATTTCTTCTTTCCGCCCCTCATCATCAAGCCGCTGCACGCTGGTCTTAGTGACGGTTCCTGCCGATGATTTGGCGATCAGATAATGCGTTCCGCCGCGCGCTGCGACTTGTGGCGAGTGTGTAACCGCCAGCAATTGTCCATTGGCTGCCAAACGCGCGAGCCTATCGCCAATCGCGCTTGCCACGGCGCCGCCTACGCCACGGTCAATCTCGTCAAAGATCACGGTCGCCGCCCCTCCCTGCTCCGCCAAAGCGACTTTGAGCGCGAGGATAAAGCGCGACAGCTCCCCGCCAGAAGCAATTTTGCCCAAGGGCGCGAAGTCTGCCCCGGGGTTGGTCGCGATCAGAAATTCCACGCTGTCCATCCCGCCAGGGCCCCATTTCTCCTCTGGCAGACTGCCAATCGAGGTGAGGAAGCGCGCCGCATCCAGTTTGAGAGGAGCCAGCTCCCCCGCCACCGCCTTATCGAGTTTCTTAGCCGCTTTTACGCGAGCTTCATGCACTGACTTCGCCTTCTTTGCGTAAGCATCGCGCGCCTTGCGGGCAGCCTGTTCGAGCGCGTCGAGTTCCGCCTCGCCGCCCTCAATCGCATCGAGATCCTTGCGCATTTCGCGCATCCGCCGCGGCAATTCGTCGACCTCGCAGCGGTGCTTGCGAGCCAGCGCGCGAAGCTCAAACAGTCGCGTTTCAGCCGCATCGAGCGCTTCGGGATCATGCACCAATGCATCAGCTGCTTCGCCCAGCTTGTCCTCTGCCTCGCCAGCCTCGATCACAGCTCGGTCGAGCGCGCCCAAAGCTTCGGTGAGCAAGGGATGCTCTTCAGCAATCCGGTCAAGCCTGCGCGCAGCAACCCGCAGATGAGCAAGCGGCGAATCCGAACCTTCCCACAGGCTGCGCAATTCATCGAGATCACCTGAGAGCTTCTCGCCTTTCTGCATCGTGATGCGGGTTTCAGCGAGCCGCGCTTCCTCGCCAGATTGCGGCTCTATCGAAGTGAGCTCTGCCAGATGCGCAATCAGCAAATCTTGATCGGCCTTCGCTTGCTCAACCTCTTCGCGCGCTTTGGTGAGCTGCCCTTGTGCAACTTGCCATTCGCTCCAGACCCGCCCTAGCCCTGCAAGATCGCTTCCGGCAAAACGGTCAAGCAGCTCTCGGTGGCCGCGCGGGTTCACTAGGCCGCGATCATCATGCTGGCCGTGCAATTCGACGAGATGTCCGGCCAACTCGCGCAGCAGACCCACGCTAACGGGCTGATCATTGACGAAGGCTTTGGAGCCGCCATCAGACTTGAGTTGGCGGCGAATGATCAAAGCCTCGCCAATTTCAACCGCGATATCCGCATCGTCCAAAGTCTCAGCCAGAGCATCAGGCAGGCGCGCGAATTCAAAACTGGCGGTAGCAGAGGCCTTGTCCGCGCCGCTGCGCACTAAGGCGGTATCGGCGCGATTACCCAAAACCAGCCCCACCGCGTCGAGCAAGATCGACTTGCCCGCACCAGTCTCTCCGGTGAGCACACCCAGCCCGCGCCCGAATTCGAGATCGAGTGCTTCGATCAGGACGATATTGCGGATGGATAGGCGGGTCAGCATGGCTGGGTTTACCCTAGCGCAGGCTGACAGCCACGTCACCGCCTCTTGGCGGGCTTAGGTGTGGAATTATCGCTGGGAGCCGGCAAATTGCTGCGGCAAGCGGATATGGGTCCAGCGCCAGCCTTGCTCCGGATCGCGCTTATCCTTGCCCCGCGCCCACTCGACCAGGGCAACGTCATCCAGCTCTATCGGAGCGGGGACGGCTGCATCTTCGCCGCTCGCGCTGAATTTGAGGATAGGCCGGAACGCCCCGGCCTTATGACCAAAACGCTGCTCGGGAGAGAGGATGAAGTTGAAGGTGACGTCTTGCCAGCCGCTTTGGCTAAGGGTTGTCTCGCCCAGCAAAGTGCCGCTGATCAAGGGCGTGTTTGGATCATCTTTTGCCGGTCGCGGTTTGGCAAACAATTGCACGGTCACTGGCTGCGCAGTTTTGACGCGCGCTTTCATCGTGAAGCGGGTGCTGCGAATATCGCGCAGATATGTCCGCGAGAAGAGATATACGGGCCGCGAGCTGGAGACCGGGTCGAGCCGCAAGGTGCCTTCACCTTCGGCAGAGCGATTGTATTGCAGCTCAGCATGACGCGCACGCCAGAAAGTCTCCTGATTTGCCCCCCAGTTCGAGCTTTCAAAATCGCCGCGAACGATCAGATCACGGCCCAGATCGCGCGCAGCGTTCTGGCAAACCGGATTGAAATTGTTGAGGCCCTTGCGCGGCTCAACCGTGCAGGGCTTTACAGGCGCAGCTGCTTCATTTGCCCAGATGGCCAAATGTCCACCGCTTTGATGCAGATGCGTGTCCATTTCTGCTGAAAGCCACGCCAGTCTGCTCATTATTCTGCGGCGCATTTCGCCGGTTGCAGGGATTGGCTGGTAGTCGAGCATCTGGATCGGCACAGCCTCAGCACGCAAGAAACGTCCATTTTCTAGCCAGACCTTCAAAAGATAGCTGAAATGGGTTTGCGGACGGTCCTGATCGGACAGAAAATTGCCTAACGAAGGAGCGATCAGCCCGCCATTAAAGCTGCGCAGGCCATGCACTACATTGGGGTTATGCCCGAGTGCAATCGGAGCACCGCGTCTCACCGATTGCTCCAAGCGATACATTCTCAAGTCGGATGGGCGATCGCTGTAGACGGGGCTTCCGTGAATTTGGATGACCGGCACTCGGCCCGTCAGCGCAGCCGTGCGGGTTGTGCGGCTAATCGTGTTGCCGCTGCCCAATGCCGCACCAGCTTTTGTCAAAGTCGCAATCTGATTGGGCTGACCCTTACCCCGCCAACCAACAAAGCCCAGCAAGCTTAGCTCTGTATCGCCGACTTTCACTTGTGCGGGCCGTTCTGCCTCAGCTGAATTGCGACCAGCGCCCGACCATGCAACGCCGGCTTCGTTGAGCGCATTGATGGTCGAGAAAACACCAGCATCTCGAAAGTCGGCAAGGTGGTTGTTGCCAAGCGAGACATGATCAACGCCTGCCCGTGCAAGCGCTCCGGCAAGTTGGGGTGTTGAGCGCAGGATGATCTGACGAGGCGCTGGAGTATCAGGATCTTCGCTGGCCAAGACTGTTTCGAGGTTGATCGAGGCATAATCGGCCGCCTCGATATACGGCTTTACCGGAGCAAGCAGCTGATCAAGATCTGCTGCTACATTCTCTTCGCGCAGAACCGGTTCACGTCCGCCACCGCGCTCGAAAAAGCGGCGGCCAGCCATCGTGTCGCCGCCAAATAGCAACTCGATACGACCAGGCTTTTTAGCAACCAGCTCGATCGATGGAACCGAAAGACACTGGCACGCCGAATCCGCCAGCTCCGCATTGGCAAACGTCTGGATGACGGGAAAAATTGTCTCACCGCGGACTTCAACACGGTAATAGTCTGCGCGGCTGATCTCTTGGATAAAGCGCCCCTCGCGCGAGAGCGATATGGGTGCACCGTTTACCGTGACCTCGAGCTGAGAGGGGGCCAGACCGTCTCGCGAGCCATCCAGCGAGCCGACAATTTCGACAGAACCTTGTGAGCCAGCGGTTTGCGCAGACAGCGGGGATGACAAGCAAAGGGATATGCCCAGGGTTGTCAAAAGGGTAAAAATCGGGTTCCTGCTCATTACAGGAACCTCGCAAAACATCCCAAAGATCGCGTTAACGCAGCGATCACGAGGGCCAATTTACCGCGCGGTTACGCCTGCTGCATTGTTCTGCACCAGTCTATACGCTCGGTTATACCATTTCGAACCGGGGTAATTCGCACCAAGAACCGCTGAATATTTGACCGCTTCTTGCGGCACGCCTAGCGCCAACGAGCTTTCGGTCAGGCGAAACAGGGCTTCGGGCGCGTGGCTGGTCGTTTGATAGTCATCAATCACGTTTTGAAAGCGCAATTGCGCCGCCAGCCAACGCCCTGACTTCTGATAGAAACGCCCGATTTCCATTTCCTTGCCTGCCAAATGGTCAGCAACAAGGTCCAGCTTCAACCGCGCATCGGCAGCATATTCGCTGTTCGGGAAGCGGCGGTTCACCTCGCGCAAGGCAGTGCGCGCCTGCTCTGTGATCTTCTGGTCGCGATGCACATCGCTGATCTGCTCGTAATAGGACAAAGCGATCAGGTAATAGGCATAGGGCGCGTCCTTATTACCTGGATGGATCGAGAGGAAGCGCTGTGCGCTTTGGATCGATTTGTTATAATCGCGCGCGACATAATAGCTGAACGAGCTCATCAGCTGCGCGCGGCGCGCCCATGGTGAATAGGGATGCTGGCGCTCCACCTCGTCAAACAGGGCGGCTGCCAAAATCGTATTGCCGCGATCGAGCCTGCGTTTCGCTTCTCCATAGAGCGATTCAACATCGCGTGCGACATAGGCAACGTCTTCATTGGTTCCCCCGCCGCTAGAGCAGGCGGAAAGAACGAGAGTTGCAGCGGCAAGGCCTGCGCCAAGCGCTGCCTTTGGTCGGAGACGAGAAACAATACGGTCCATAGCTCAAAGCCTATAATCGCAGGCTCGCTGAACGCCAAGTGAAGTTCGCCCCTCAAATTGCGCTTTACCAACAGGCTTGGCTCTCGAAAGCGCTGCGCACACCGCTTTAAGAGACGAGTACCGGTCAGCATGAAGCGATATCCGTTGGAAATCTGCATAGCGCGAATTTGCGAGCCGTTACTTGACAGGCCTGTCCATTTGCCGCTTGCAGTGCCCAGAGGATGGAAGTGCATAAAAGCATCCAGAATGGCTGGAAATACGGCTTGTCTATCTTGACATCGGCTTGACAAGAGGCCTCATGCGCCAACTTCAACGGGTCTGGATTTTAGCAAGGTCGCTGGGGCTGACCGTTGCTGAACCGCTCGGAGCCGCGCTGGCCAGCGTAATTGAGGAGGACATATGGAAACGGTAGAACAGCAAGCGCTGGACGCGTGCGACAGCGAACCGATCCATATTCCAGGCGCGATCCAAGCCTTTGGTTGTCTGATTGCTTGTGCAAAAAACTCCACCGATATCGCTGCAATCTCGGCGAATAGCGGTGAGTTTTTGGGTGTCGATGCGAAAGCCAGCATTGGCCAGTCGCTTGCCACGTTTCTTGATGCCAGCACCTTGCACTCGCTGGGCAATAAGCTTGCCTATTCGACGATAGAGAACCACCGGGAATTTGTTGCCACCATCACCGGTGCAAACGACACGTCCCTCGATATCTTCGTCCACTCTGGCCCGAAATATGACTATTTGGAGCTTGTTCCCACCTCAAGCATCGACCGCGCAGTGCAAGACCGGATTGCCGCGATCACCAACGGAATGCAAAAGCTGGGCAAGCTTGAAGACTTGTATGATCTGGCGATCAGCAATGTGCAGGCAATTTGTGGCTATGATCGGGTCATGTTCTACCGCTTTTTGCCCGACGATAGCGGCGAAGTGGTTGCTGAAGTGCGTTCGGGCCATATGGAGCCGTTTTTGGGGCTGCGCTATCCCGCTTGGGATATACCCAAACAAGCCCGAAAGCTTTATGCGACGACGCCGATACGCGCGATCGAGAATTCCAATGAAGAGGCAGTAGACCTTTGTTTTGCCGATGGTCTGTCGGCAAAGAATTTTGACCTCTCAACCGCCGTGCTCAGAGCCACCTCGCCCATTCATTGTGAATATCTGCGCAACATGGGTGTCGCCTCCACCATGACTATCCCGGTGGTGGTTGAACGTAAGCTTTGGGGCCTGATCGCGTGCCACAATGATAAGCCGCATACACCCAAGATGAGTGTGCTCGATGCCGCCGAAGTCATAGGGCATATCGTCTCGTTTAGTGTCTCGCAATTGCGGCAAAAAAACACGGTCAGCTTCAGCCGGAGCGCCGCCCACATCCGCGACAGTTTTATCGCATTGCAAACGCGGCTCGATACCCCGCAAGATTTCGCTGAAAGCCTTGCCAAATTTGCTGGCGAGCATCTCGAATTTGAAGGCGTAGGCGTGCAAGTGGGCGACCAATGGCGCAGCTGGGGCACTGCCCCTTCAAGCTTTGATCCGGCGGCGCATAACGCCATGGTATCCGGCTCTCCCCTCGGGGATATCCTCTTTAGCGATGATGCTGGAGCTGAGCCGGTTAGAGGCGAGGAGACGTTCGCTGGATTTCTCTCGATTCCGATCACTGCAAGGCCATTGACGCGGTTGGTCTTCTTCCGTCCGCCCGTTAGGAAAAAGGTCAATTGGGGAGGGTTTCCAGATAAAGATATCGAAGAGGCAGAAACAAACCCGCGCCTTTCTCCGCGCAAATCCTTCGCCAAATATGTCGAACAAAGCGGTGGACGGAGCGAGGAATGGAGCAACCAGAACCTTGCCTTTGCGAGCAATCTGCAACGCGAATGCGCGGCGAGCCAGAGCGCTGCGGGAACGATTATGCAGCAAAAGGACAGCCTGCGCATTCTCGCTGATGAGCTTAACCACAGGGTCAAGAATATACTGGCGCTGGTAAAATCACTCTCCAGCCATGCGCGCGAGAGCTCCGCTTCTCCTGAAGATTATGCAGCCAGCCTTGAAAGCCGGTTGTTCTCGCTTGCCGCTTCGCACGACATGCTGACCCGCGCCGACATGGAAGGGGTAGCCTTTAGCGACGTGGTGACAATGGAGCTTGAGCCCTATTTGTCAGCAGACGAGCTCGAAAAGGCATTAAACGGCCCAGCGATTGTTCTAACGCCCGATGCGATCCCTATGACGACATTGCTGTTCCATGAGCTTGCATCAAATGCTGCCAAACATGGCGCGTTGTCGGATGCAGGGGGAAAAATCACGGTCGATTGGGCCATTGCCGAAGACAAACTTGAGATCTCTTGGCGCGAGCGTGGTGGGCCTCAGGTCAAGCCTCCAACGCGCAAGGGTTTCGGGATGGAATTGCTGTGTGAGGCGATACCATTCGAGTTTAGCGGAGCGGCCGATATCGAATTCGCCAAAGAAGGGCTAAATGCCAAATTCCTTCTGCCATTACGCGAGATTTTGAAGTTAGGAGAAGCGTCAGCCTTGGTCGAGACCGGAGGGCGCAAGAGCGCAGAAAAACGTTCCGTGAAACAACTCAAACGTGGCCTGGTGGTGGAAGACAGCTATTTGCTCGCATCCGAGCATTCGCAAATTCTCAAACGCATAGGTTTTGCTGATGTGGATATCACAGCGAATGTGCGCTCTGCGATCGCTTGTCTGGAACAGCATGAATATCAATTTGCTCTGCTCGACATTAACCTGCGTGACGAGATGAGCTTTGCCGTTGCCGACGCCTTGGTTGATGCGGATATACCCTTCGTATTTGTGTCTGGATATGGCAGTTCGGTGGACATGCCGCAAAAATTTCACCAGATTGCTGTCCTGAACAAACCGCTTGAACCGGCTGCGGTGGCGCTGACCCTAGCGCGTTGACCTGGTAAAATTCGGATAAGAGGCGATGCCCGAACCCAACTATGTCCTGATTGTCGACGATGACATCGTACTTGCCCGGCAATGGAGCGTTGAACTGATCAGCCGCGGCTATGAAGTCGACATTTGCACCAATATCGACAATGGGCTTGACGCCAGCCTGCGCCGTTGGCCCGATGCTATCATTATTGACGCATTCTTCCGCGATAGCGAGGGCAAACCCACTGGCTCGGGCGGTGTTTTGTTTTGCACAAAGCTGGAGATTTACGCGCAGAAAAACGATCTCGAGCTACCGTATATTGTCGGCGTCACCGCGTCTGAAAAGTCGGAATACTTCCCGATTGACGTGTTCGCGCAGATATCAAGCAAGTTGATGCCAAAGCGGCTAAAGAAGCCTTTTGATAGTAGCGATCTAGCCGATGCTATCGCTCACGGGCTGAACTAAGTTTGCCTGTGGCCAATTGCTCCAAGCCGACAACTTTGCGCGATCACTTGCGCCGCGCGACCCGTCCAGCACATGACATGCTAGATAGCGAATTTGGGCCGCTAGGCATGGGAAATACAGCGCAATTCACGCGCTTCTTGCAAGTGCAACATGCCGCTCGCATTGGCGCAGAAGAATGGTTAGCGCACCACCCTACCCGCTTTCACAGACCGCCTGCGCAAACACCGATGTTGGCAAGGGATCTGGCAGAGCTTGGCTCAGAAGCCATGCCTGCAGCGCCATTTCACGTTCCGCAAAGCGCTGATCCGACGGGCGCGATCTGGGCCTTGGCAGGATCGTCGCTGGGCAATCAGATGATCTTGAAGAAGCGCCGCGATGCGGGCCTTGATACACCGCCGCATTTCCTCTCCAATCCTGACATGGCTGAATTCTTCCGCTCAATCCGTGACGAGTTGGCTGTGCCATGTGAGGCGGCAGAGGCGAAGAGCGCAATCGATGCTGCTAGCGCGGTCTTTGCAAGTTTTGCGAGCTGTTTGCAGCGCTTGCCAGCTTAAGCCCGCCCTACTCCTCACCCATCCTAAGCGCCGCAATAAAGGCTTCTTGCGGAATGCTGACATTGCCATATTCGCGCATCTTCGCCTTACCCTTCTTCTGTTTCTCCAAAAGCTTCTTCTTGCGGCTGATGTCACCGCCATAGCATTTCGCGGTCACATCCTTGCGCATCGCGCTGATGGTTTCGCGCGCAATGATCTTGCCGCCGATTGCAGCTTGCACTGGAATCTTGAAGAGGTGGCGCGGGATTAGGTCTTTGAGCCGCTCGCACATGCCGCGCCCGCGCTCTGCCGCAACGCCCGAATGCACAATCAGCGAGAGCGCATCGACCGGCTCATTATTGACCAGAATGTTCATTTTGACGAGGTCGCCTTCACGCAGGCCAATCTGCTCATAATCAAAGCTGGCATAGCCGCGTGAGATGCTTTTGAGACGGTCGTAAAAATCGAACACCACTTCGTTCAATGGCAGTTCGTAAGTGACCTGCGCACGGCCACCGACATAGGTGAGATCGGTCTGGATACCGCGGCGGTCTTGGCACAACTTAAGGATTGCGCCGAGATATTCATCCGGCGTGTAAATCACCGCCTTGATCCACGGCTCCTCGATCATCTCGATCCGGTTCACATCGGGCCAATCGGCCGGATTGTGGAGCATAATCTCGGTCGCGTCCTCGTTCTTGGTCTTACCCAATTGCAAGCGGTAGACGACCGACGGCGCGGTTGTGATGAGGTCTAGGTCATACTCTCGGCTAAGGCGTTCTTGAATGATCTCAAGATGCAAAAGCCCCAAGAACCCCGCGCGGAAACCAAATCCCAATGCGGCTGAGCTTTCCATTTCGAAACTGAAGCTCGCATCATTGAGGCGAAGCTTTGCGATGCTTTCGCGCAGTTTTTCAAAATCAGCGGCATCGACAGGGAACAATCCACAGAACACCACCGGTTGCACTTCCTTATAGCCAGCCAGCGCCTCGGTCGCCCCGCCCTTCGCAAGCGTGATCGTGTCACCTACGCGGGCCTGCTCAACCTCTTTGATTTGCGCGGTGATAAAGCCAATCTCGCCCGGGCCAAGTTCGGGCAGATGTTCGATTTTTGGGCGCATACAGCCCACGCGGTCAACCAGATGCTCGGTTCCGCCCTGCATGAATTTAATGTTCTGCCCCTTGGTCAGCACGCCTTCGATCACCCGCACAAGGATGACAACGCCGAGATAGGGATCATACCAGCTATCCACCAAAGAGGCTTTGAGCGGCTTTGCTCGTTCGCCTTTTGGAGGTGGGATTTTGGCGACAACGGCTTCGAGCACATCCTCGATCCCGATGCCCGTTTTGGCTGACGTCATGACAGCATCGGATGCATCCAGCCCGATCACCTCTTCGATCTCGGCCTGCACGCGCTCTGGCTCGGCGGCGGGCAAATCGACCTTGTTGATCACAGAAAGGATTTCGTGATCATGCTCGATCGACTGGTAGACATTGGCGAGCGTTTGCGCCTCGACCCCTTGCGCTGCATCGACCACCAGCAATGCGCCTTCGCAGGCTGCCAAGCTGCGCGAGACTTCATAGGCGAAGTCAACATGGCCCGGTGTGTCCATCAGATTGAGCTGATAGGTCTCTCCATCCTTCGCTTTGTAATCAAGCCGCACGGTCTGGGCCTTGATCGTGATGCCGCGCTCACGTTCAATATCCATATTGTCGAGCACTTGCTCGCTCATCTCGCGTTCGGTGAGGCCGCCGGTATATTGGATCAGCCGGTCAGCCAGCGTCGACTTGCCGTGATCGATATGCGCGATGATCGAGAAATTGCGAATTTTGGAAAGGTCAGTCATTTGCCAAAGGCAAGTAGCGCTCTGCTGCGCCGCTGTCAGCCTCTAAACGCTGCAATTTGTGTGCAATCCTTTGCACCAATCGCGCTTTAGGCGGCTCTTCCGCTGGCATAGCCGAATTTTGGCACGGATTTGTTGGGATCAAGCATCCCGCCTTTCATGCCCTTGTAGTCACCGCTTGAAAGCGCCTCCAGCGGAGCGCCAGCCTCCGACAAGGCATAAGGCGAAACGCGAATACGGGTGCACAGCCCCCCTGCCCCGTCATCAACCAGCGGCATTTCAAATTCGAGGCCCTGCGTGTCTCCAGCAGTGCGAACAACCGTAGCGACGGCCAATTGCCCCCCGCCCAGATCCACCACAAATTGCGTCTCCAACGGAATGTCCATCAATCCTTCGATCAATGCGCCCGTGCGCGACAGATTGCGCAAGGTCACATCGTAGGAATGGTCGTCATGGATGACTTGAATTTTGCGATAGACAGTGCGGCGTTTGGCCCGTGTATTTCGCGATGTTACCGGATCGATTGTCCAACTTTCCGCGACCAGTTCATCGGCCACCTGTTGGAACGTCAAGCTGTCGGCAAAGACAGCCCCCTGAACGCGCGCCACGCCGCATTCTTGCAAAACGCGATATTGTTCAACCGTCTCCACTTCGCTGGCGCAAACCTGCATATCGAGCGCGCCTGCCAGAGCGACTATGGCAGCGATCAACGGCTGGTCGCAATTGTCACTGCCTGATTGGTCGAGATGAATCTCGGGGCTCAGTCTCACCGATTCGAACGGCGCACGGCGCAGATATCCAAACGAGGAATGGCCTGAACCAAACTCGTCCAGGGTGAGTTTGACACCCAGCTTGAAGAGCGCGTGAAGCGTCTTGTCGACAGCGGTTTCATCGCCATCGAAAATGCTCTCGCAAATTGCTAGCTCTAAGCGCGAGGGATCTATGTCATTGTCATCAAGTTTTTGGGCGATCTGCTGAACGAAATCCTCCGTATCGAACAGCTTTTGGTTGACCTTTACCAAAACTCCTAAGGCATCCGGCCATTGCTTGGCATCTGCACAGGCTTTGCCGATAGCCCACAAGCCAGCTTGAGAGGCAAAAGCGCTGCCCTTGAGGATTGAGGCGCATTCTTCGTGATCGATCAGACCGCGCTGCGGATGTTGCCAGCATATCTGCGCCTCGAGCATCTGAACGGCACTATCTGCAATCCGGACGACCGGCTGATAGTGATGGAGCAGCTGATCAGCGTGCACAGCTTGCGCCAGATCATCTTCAAGGCGGCGGCGGAACAGCGCTTCATTGGCCAGATCACCAGAATAGAAGCGGAATTGCCCCCGCCCGCTATTCTTTGCTGAATAGAGCGCCATGTCAGCGGCGCGAACAATCTCATCGCGGCTAACTCCGTCATAAGGAGCAATGGCGATGCCAACCGAAGCACCGATGACGCAGCGTCCGTCCTCTAGCGAATAGGGTTGCGACAAAATCGAGATGATCTTGCGGGCAATTTCGCCAAGCTCCCCGCGGTCGTCCTTATCAGGGATAAGTATCTGGAACTCGTCGCCGCCCAGTCGTCCAAGCTCGAACTCACCATCGGCGATGCGCGATAACCGTGCAGTCACCTCTTTCAACAATTCGTCACCAGCTGCGTGACCCAGCGTGTCATTGACCTGTTTGAACCGGTCAAGGTCCATCATCATCACCGCGCAATTGCGCTTGGCCGCGCGAAAGGCGCTCAGCATAGCATCGATCGTTTGCGCCATTTGGTGGCGATTGGCGAGACCAGTGAGCGAGTCATATTTGGCAAGCCGCTCGGTCTCTTCTTCGCGGTGATGCGCTTCAGTGATATCGCTGGCATTACCGCGAAATCCGCTGAACTTGCCCGAACGCGACCGGATAGCGCGGCCGGAAAGCGCAACGACCGCGTCGCTGCCGCCCGCCGAAGCTTGCACATTGAGAGCAGAAAATGGCTTGCGTGCGCTCAGTTTGAGAGCAATCGAAGGCGTACTGCCGATGTCTTCGCAAGGCGTGAACACTTCCTGCAAGGGCCGCCCGATATAGTCAGCGCTTTCAAGACCAAGCTGCTGCGCGAAAGCATCGCTGAGATAGACGATCTGTCCATTCGTGTCGGTAGACCAGAACCAACCCAGGCCGGATTCTTCCAGTTCGGCGAGCATTGCCAGCTTCTCTTCGTCGCTCATGCCCGATTGCGCAGCCTTGCGGCTGCTGCCTGTGGCATTGGACAGGAGGCTTTTCAGTGGCAAATTAACACTCCAGCGAATGTGCGCCGGACATTTTTCCCAGCTTCACACCTAGACTAGGTGTAAATGCGGATGGTTATTTTTACCCTAATTTGTCGCGAAAAGTTTGCTCTGATCAGATACGATCAGTCTTCGATCACATAGCATTTGCACGGTTGTGCGGATTGGTAATGTCGACTTCGGCAAACATCTTGGTCGTCGGCCCTTGATTGCCCATCAATTGCGCATAGGCGTCGTTGCCCAATGCCTGAAGCGGCTTACTACCAGCTGCCTCGATCTGGTATGGCGACACGCGATGGCGCGTACAAAGCCCCTCGGCACCATCACTAATCAGCGCGGTTTCGAACTCAACACCTTGGCTAAAGCCATGCGATCGGCGCACAGTTGCGACCGCCAATTGCCCATCGCCCAGGTCGAGCACAATATCGGTCCCCACAGGCACATCGAGCAAGCCCTCAACTTTTGCGCCTGTCTTACTGAGGTTACGAAGGACAACTTCATAGCGGTGATCACCGTGAACGAGGCCGATTTTCTTAAACAAGGTTTGGCGGTAAGAGCGGTAACGGGCTGGCCCGGCGGGTAGATATCTAAGATCACCTGTTGCGAATTTCTCAAGCAGCTTCTCATGCGTAACCGCCCAAGAGAAAATTGCACCCTGAATATAGGTTGCACCTTTGCCTTCGACCTTGCGCAGTTCGTCTTCGGTTTCGACACCTTCAGCAACGGTTTCCATACCAAGAGCTTTAGCAAGCCCGACAACGGCGCTCACCAGCGCTGAATTGTTGTTACCCTCTTCGGTGCATCCGCGAACAAAGCTCTGGTCGATCTTGATCTTGTCAAAAGGAGCGTCGCGCAGATAGCTGAGCGAAGAATAGCCTGTGCCAAAATCATCGAGTGCCAAACGGACACCAAGCGCTTTAAGCTGTTTGAACATGTCCAATGTGCGCTCAAGATCGCCAACAAAGACGCTCTCGGTAATCTCAAGCTCGATAAGGTCTGGGTGGACGCCTGATTTCTTAAGCGCCCTTTCTACGATCTTGGGGAAGTCATCGGCGGCAAACTGAACGGCCGACACATTGACTGCGCAGCGCACTTCGCCGGGCCATTCGGTAACTTGTTGGCACACCTTGTTAAGCGCCCACTCGCCGATTTCTCTGATCAGTCCCAGCTCTTCAGCGATTGGGATAAACTCGCCGGGCGAAACCCAACCACGATCAGGATGTTCCCACCGCATCAACGCTTCGAGACAGCGAACCTCGTGCGATTTCGCAGCAACGATTGGCTGGAAGTGCACTTCCAACTGGTCATGCGCCAAGGCATCGCGCAGATCTTCCTCGATCTGACGCTGATATTTGGCGCTGTCTTTAAGGTCGATGCTGTAGAAACGGTGCTGACCGCGTCCGCCACCTTTCGCTGCATAGAGCGCAAGGTCAGCTGCAGCGACCAGCTCTTCGGTTTCCACCCCGTCATAGGGTGCCACCGCAATGCCGACAGAGGTTCCAATGACCGCGCGCGAGCCGCTTAACGAATAAGGCTGCGAGATCATCTGGATGATCCGTTGTCCCAGATCACCCAAATCGCCGCGATCATCCATATCGGGCAAAATGATCTGGAACTCGTCTCCGCCAAGCCTACCGATTTCGCCCTTTTTTCCGATCAGGCTTTTGAGGCGAGCGGCGACCTGGCGCAGCAATTCATCGCCCGCCGGATGCCCCAGCGTATCGTTGACCTGCTTGAAGCGGTCGAGATCCAGCATGATGAGCGCGCAGCTGCGTTTGGCACTGCGATAAGCGGTGAGCGTATTCGTCAGCCGCTTGTTCATGCGGTGGCGATTGGCCAATCCCGTCAAGGAATCGAACTGAGACATCCGTTCCGCATCACGGCGCGAACCAATCGTAGCAGTGATATCCTTTGCGCTGCCGCGATAACCGGTGAAGTTCTGCTCGGCATCATATTGCGGCTTGCCAGATAGCTCCCACCAATATTCAGACTTTCTGGTCGCCGGTTTGACGGCGTGCTGGACAAATGAGTTGCGAGCAGAAAGCTGGAACGCCAACGGACGCTCCGAACGCTGCTCGTCCTCTTCATCCTTTTCAACGACGAAAAGTTCGCTGATCGGCTTGCCCATCAACTGAGCTTGCGACTGACCCAATTGATCAGCGGCATTTTTGGAAAGATAGATCAGACCTCCAGCCGAATCCGTTGCCCAGAACCAACCCAGGCCTGCATCTTCAAAACTGTCGAGCAATTCGACCCGGCGTTGCAAATCGGCTTCTTGGATAGGCGAAAGCGGCTTTGGCGCGTCCGATTCCTCGGCGCCAGCGCGGCTTGATCCCCTAATTTTTGCAAGAAAACCGTCCATGGCCGACTAATTCTCGTTTCAGGTTCTAGATAAAAGCAATAAAAACAGGTTCGTTTACAATTGTGTCTTCCTAAGCGGGATTGGTTACGAAACCCTTAGCCACACCGATTTGATCTGACTGGGCAATAGACGTGGCGGAACGAAGCCCCCCCCAATTGGCCGCACTCACTCTTTAGGTATCTTGCCAAGGGAAGGCGCAGCAGCGATAGTCGCCAGTCACAGGGGAGCGGGATGCTTAGCCAACTAAGGAGTGGTTGCAGGAATGGCAGAAAACATCAAACTTGAGAATGAGGCGGCGCAGTCGACAAACGCTCTGGGCCCCTTGGTGGGTTTGGCGCGCGAAGATTTGATCGGCGCAGTTGCACTGCTCTTGCGCGAAACTGCCAGCGACCCGCAACGCACGATGAAGCATGCGCAGGCATTTAGCGAAGACATGTTCAAGATCGTGACGGGAAAATCGGATCTCGCCCCGCATCCCAAAGACAAAAGGTTCATGGATCCCGCATGGCAGTTCAATCCCTTCTTCAAGGCCGGCGCACAGTACTATCTCGCTATCCAGAAAAGCATGCAAAGCTGGCTGCAAGATCTCGAACTTGACGAGCTGGAGCGAAACCGCGCGAACTTTATCGCCAATATTATCATCGATGGCCTTGCCCCGACCAATACGCTGGCGGGCAATCCAATGGCACAAAAGCGAGTCATAGATTCAGGCGGCCTGTCGCTGATCAAGGGTCTGAAGAACGCCTATGACGATCTGGTCAATAACAAGGGCATGGTCAGTCAGGTTGACAAGAAGCCGTTCAAGCTGGGCGAGAACATTGCAACTTCAGAAGGTTCGGTGGTGCTACGCACCGAAATGATGGAGCTTATTCACTACGCACCAACGACCGAGAAGGTCTACGAAGTGCCCCAGCTCACAATCCCACCCCAGATCAACAAAATGTATATCAATGACCTCTCTCCAGAGAAGTCGATTGTAAAATATCAAGTCGACAATGGCATTCAGACCTTTGTGATTTCATGGCGTAACCCTTCGAAGGAACAAGGCCATTGGGATATGACCGACTATGTCAATTCCTGCCGCGAAGCGATGGAAGCGGTCAGCGCAATCACAGGCTCAAAAAAGGTCAATGCGTCGGCTGGCTGCTCGGGCGGTCAGACGGCAGCGATGCTCGCCTCCAAAATGGCTGCAGACAAGGATGGCCTGCTCGGCGCGCTCACCATTATGGTCTGCGTGCTGCATCCCAAAGCCACCGATATCGAGGCAGGGTCGCTGGTCTCATCAAACGGCATCGAACTGGCCAAAAAGCGCGCGGAGAAGAAAGGCATCATCAAAGCCGATGATCTGGCACGCGGCTTTGCTTGGCTAAGGCCCAATGATCTCATCTGGAACTATGTGATCAACAATTACCTGCTCGGCGCCGATCCACCCGCTTTTGACGTGTTGTTCTGGAATGCGGATGCGACCAATCTGTCTGCCAGCCTGATGGGCGATTTCCTCCATGTTTATGAAACGCTCGCTTTCACGAAGAATGGCGAGGTTGAGATGGTCGATCACAAGGTCGACCTATCAAAAGTTAAGAGCGATCTGTTCGTCCTTGGCGGGGTGACCGATCACATTACTCCGTGGAAAGCGACCTATCGTTCGACACAGCTGTTCGGCTCAAAAGATGTCACATATGTGCTCAGCCAATCAGGCCATATGCAAGCCATCCTCAACCCGCCGGGCAATCCCAAGGCGAAATATTTCATCCAGAAAAAGGATGGGGCATTGCCTCAAACAGCCGATGAATGGCTGCAAGGAACGGAAGAAACTCCGGGAAGTTGGTGGCCCTTCTGGATGGAATGGCTCCAAAGCCGCTCTGGCAATCAGAAAACTGCGCCCAAAGGCCAAGGCAATGCCAAGCATAAACCGCTCGATCCCGCTCCGGGACTCTATGTTGTGGAGGAACGTTAAGGGGGTGGCAATCGTTGCAGATTAGAGCTAAATGCTGCAGCGCACAATAAGGAGTGCCCCTTTTTGACCGATCCAAAGTCCGATCCAATGTCCGATGCAACTGTTACCCTGGAAGACGTGGCAGGCCGAACCTTGCGCGTCGCGCGGTGGCGTTGGGATGAGGCGAGCGAGCATCTCCCCGTCCTCTTCTTCAACGGTATTGGCGCAAATATCGAAGCGGTCGCTCCTCTTGCGCAGGCGCTCGACGATCGCCCTTTCATTATGTTCGACATGCCCGGCATTGGCGGCTCTCCCGATCCGGTGATCCCTTACAACTCGGTTACCATGGCCTATACCGCCAGCTTGCTGCTTGACCGTTTCGAGGCCGATCTGGTGGATGTTATGGGGATTAGCTGGGGCGGCGCCATGGCGCAGCATTTCGCGATCCAGCATCCGGGCCGCACACGCCGGGTTGTGCTGGCCGCGACCAGTATGGGAATGATCATGGTGCCGGGCAATCCGGCTGCTCTTTCCAAGATGGCCGATCCGCGCCGCTATGTAGACACCGACTACATGCTCAAACATTTTGAAACGCTTTATGGCGGCGCTTTGGGCGGCTCGGAAGGCAAGAAGGGGCATACTTCGCGTCTCACGCCCCCTTCCCCGCGCGGCTATTTCTATCAATTGTTCGCCATGCTGGGTTGGACAAGCGCGCCCGCCCTGCCCTTCATGAAGAAGCCGATGCTGGTGATGATGGGCGATGATGATCAAATCGTTCCGCTTATCAATGGCAAGATGATTACCTCGCTTGCGCCCAATGCGGAGCTGAAAGTGCTCGAAGGCGGTGGACATTTGTTCCTGCTCAGCCACAAGGATGAAAGCTTGGCTGCGATCCGCGAATTTCTGGACGAAGAGCGCACGGACGATAGCCGCAAGGCCGCCTGATACCTTCGCCTGAAACGGGCTTTACAAACCCGATTGCCTTTTGCCGTATAGACGCTAGCTTTCTCGCTCTTGAGGGGGAAAGACGGATATGCGGCATATCGCCATTATCGGCTCGGGTCCGGCCGGATATTACACAGCTGAAGCGGCGCAAAAGCATTTTGGCAAAGATGGCGGTGAAGACGTGCAAGTCGATATTTTCGACATGCTGCCTGTCCCTTATGGCCTGATCCGTTTCGGCGTCGCGCCTGATCACCAGTCGATCAAGGGCGTTTCGCGCCGCTATGAGAAAGTCGCCCTGTCCGACAATGTGCGTTTCGTCGGCAATGTGACCGTCGGCAGCGATGTTACGATCCCCGAATTGCAAGAGCTTTATGACGCGATCGTGCTGGCCACTGGCGCACCCAAGGATCGCAATCTGGGCATTGAGGGCGAAGACAAAGACAATGTCTTTGGCTCTGCCGCTTTCGTCGGGTGGTACAATGGCCACCCCGATTTCGCTGAACTGGCCCCGGACCTATCTGGCAAGCATGCGGTCGTCATCGGCATGGGCAATGTCGCGCTCGATGTGGCGCGCATCCTTTCCAAAACTGAGGCTGAGTTTGAGGGGGCCGATATTGTCGCCCATGCGCTGGACGCGCTGCGCGATGCTCAGCCTGAAACGATTACGATTGTCGGGCGGCGCGGTCCGCATCAGATTATGATGACACCCAAGGAATTGGGCGAGCTTGCCGCTTTGGAGCGCGCGAGCCCGCGCGTTGACCGCGATGATTTGCCTGACGAGACGGAGGACGCGCTGCTCGAACCGGGCCTGCGCAAATCGGTCAATCACTTGCGCAGCTTTGCAGCGATCCCTGAGGAGATGCATGCCGAAAAGCCTATCGAGTTGCATTTCGATATGTTTGCCTCACCCACTGAAATCCTCGGCGATGAAAAAGTCTCTGCCGTTCGGGTCGAGCGCACCAAGGTCGAGGCTGGACGGGCAATTGGCACGGGCGAGCATTACGACATTCCCGCCGATCTGGTGATTGCCTGCATTGGCTATCGCACATCTCCCATCCCTGATGTCCCCTTTGACGAGCGCATGGGCCGCTTTGCCAATGACGAAGGGCGGATTTTGCCCGGCATCTATTGTGTCGGCTGGGCGCGGCGCGGCCCCTCCGGCACGATCGGCACCAACCGGCCCGATGGCTACGGTATCGTCGAGCTGATCGGCGAAGACGCAGAAGCAGGCGAGCTAGGCCGCGCGGGTAAAATGGGTCGTGAGGGCTTTGATACACTTGCCAAGGAGCGCGGGCTCGACCCTGTGACATTTGCCGATTGGAAGAAGATCGAAGAGGCAGAGGCAGAGGCCGCTCGCGAAGGAGCACCGCGAGAGAAATTCATCGACATTGAAAGCATGATCGGCGCAGCGCACTAGGGGCGCCCTAATTGCGCTCGAGCCAATCCTTGAGCGCAGCGTTAAATTCCCCCGGCACATCTTGCTGCACCCAATGCGAGGCATGGGGGAAGCGTTTAACCGTCAGATCGCTGACATAATTCTGCGTCCCATCAAGGCACCGAATGTCAATTGCAACATCCTGCTCACCCCATAGAACAAGCGTTGGCACATCGACCGTTCCATCGCCGATATGCTCATTGTCAGAGCGGCGCAGCAACGCACGATAATAGTCAAACATCGCGGTAAGCGCGCCAGGACGGTTGGCTGCGCGGGAATAGATTTCGCGATCCTCAGCAGTGAAGTTTTCCGGATTGCAGCTGGTCTTTGCAAACAGCTTGTCAATCTTCGTGCCATTGGCTCGCCCCAGCATGGCCTCGGGCAGCCATGGCAGCTGGAAGAAGAAGATGTACCAGCTCTTTTTCAGCTGATGCCATTGCTTGATCTCGCGTTGGGCGCACAGCGGATGCGGCACATTGG
>CAZJAG010000021.1:0-11231 GCA_964543735.1 uncultured Porphyrobacter sp.
GGATAGCCCAGATAGGTGTGGGTCAAGCCATAAGAGGCATCAGACTGTTCAAGATCACTGGCAAGCTCTTCCACCTCAGCAAGCGAAATTCCCGCCGGTTTGTCGGACATCACATTGATGCCCGCCGCTGCGGCCTCGCGGGCAATCGGAACATGAGTCGAATTGGGCGTGACGATGGAGAGGATATCCAGTCCACTCTCGCCTTTCTGATCAGCGACTAGTTCGGAGTAATCGCTAAAACACTTCTCCGCTTGTAGGCCCAATTCGGTGCCGGTGGCTTCTGAATTCGCAGGGTCCCGGCTGAATGCGCCGCAGGTGAGATCATATTGACCATCAAGCGCTGCGGCCATGCGATGCACGGCGCCGATAAAGGCGCCTTGGCCTCCGCCCACCATGCCCATTTGCAGTCTTGCTTTCATAGCATATCTCGCTCGATGAAATGTTGAGGGATCATGAGAAGCGGCTGATCAGATTTTCGAGATATTCTTGCCTTCCTGACTTCGGTTTCGGCAGGAGATCTTCCTTGACCGCATAGTCCGAGACCTCCTCCAAACTCATCTTGCCAGCTAGAGCATTCTGGCCGAATTCTGAATTCCATCCCGCGTAACGGTCCTCGGTGAATTGATCGAAGCTGCCGTCCTCGATCAGAGCCGCTGCGGCCAGCAGCGCTCGCGCCATCACATCAACACCGCCAATGTGTGCATGAAACAGATCTTCTGCATCGACCGATTGGCGGCGCACTTTGGAATCGAAGTTGAAGCCGCCCGTCTTGAAGCCTCCGCCCTTCAAAATGTGATACATCATCGGCGTTAGATCAGGGACATTGTTGGGAAATTGATCGGTATCCCAGCCATTTTGTGGATCACCGCGATTGATATCGACCGAGCCCATGATTCCCAGCGCATTGGCGGTTGCGACTTCATGTTCAAAGCTGTTGCCTGCGAGGGTCGCGTGGTTCGCTTCGATATTGACCTGAATTTCGTCTTCGAGGCCATAACGTTTCAAGAAGCCATAAACTGTCGCCGTATCGCGATCATACTGATGCTTGGTTGGCTCATGCGGCTTCGGCTCGATCAAAATGGAGCCATTGAAACCGATCTTATGCTTATGCTCGACAACCATCGACATGAATCGACCGATCTGATCCATCTCGTGGCCGATGTCGGTGTTGAGCAGCGTGTCGTATCCTTCGCGGCCTCCCCACAGTACGTAGTTCGCGCCGCCAAGGCGATGGGTGGCATCCATCATCGAGCGCACCTGATGTGCGGCCCATGCGAACACTTCTGGATCGGGATTGGTTGATGCGCCCGCCGCATAGCGTGGGTGGCTGAACAGATTGGCAGTGCCCCAGAGCAGCTGAACGCCCATCTCGGCAATTTTGCCTTCCATCTTGTCTACAATATCATTGAGCTCTTTCGTATAGCTCGCGATGTCATCATGATCCGCCATCGCATCCACATCATGGAAGCAGTAGAATGGCGCGCGCATCTTGGAGAAGAAATCGAACGCGGCATCGAGCTTGATCTGCGCTAATTCTCTGGTGACGGGTTCGCCGGGTTTCCAAGGGCGATCAAACGTACCCGCACCGAAAATGTCGTTTCCGGGCCATGCAAAGGTGTGCCAATAGCAAACCGCCCAGCGCAAATGGTCGCGCATGGATTTGCCCAGCACTTTGCGGTCGGCTTCGTAATAATGAAAAGCGAGGGGGTTGGTGCTTTGCGCGCCTTCGAATTCAACGGGCGCGATGTCGGCAAAATAGCTCATTCAATTCTCTCCGAAACGGGATTGCAGAGCAGGATAGAGCGAACGGAACTGCTCTAGCCTCTCGAAATTTTCTGATTGCGGCGTAAATCGCGCCAACTCAGGCGGCTGGCTGCAAACATCTTCAATTGGCTCATTGCCAACGGCCAATCTCGCTAAGCGCGCTGCTCCGTTGGCGGGGCCAACATGCGCTCCATCGCGATAGGTAAGGGGAACAGCAAGCGTATCAGCGAGAATCTGTGCCCAGAACTCAGAGCGAGACCCCCCACCAATAACTGAAAGCTCAGCGGGCTTTTCCGACATCGCATCTAATCCATCGCGCAGGCCAAACGCGACCCCTTCGAGCGTTGATCGCACGAGCTCAGCGCCCCCCACCTCGCCGGTGAGGCCAAAGAACACACCTTTAGCGTTAGGGCTATTGTGCGGGGTTCGCTCGCCGGTCAGATAAGGCAGGAAAATCGGCAATTGCACTGCAGGCATTGTGCTTTGCTCGGCCGCTTCGATAGCGGAACCAACATCTTTGAAACCGGTGAGGCCCGCAACCCAAGTGAGGCAGGATGCCGCTGAGAGCATTACAGCCATAGTGTGCCAACGGCCGGGGAGGGCATGGCAAAACGCATGCAATCCGTTTTCAGGAGCGGGTTGGAATCCGTCGCCCGCTGCAAACGTCACCCCAGACGTACCAAGGCTGAGAAAAGCCTGTCCGGCCTCAACCACTCCAGCTCCGATCGCGCCGGCTGCTTGATCACCGCCGCCCCCTGCAACCGGGACAACCGGCAAGCCAAGTTCGTCAGCGACGCTTTTTCTCAATGTGCCGGCAACCTGCGATCCTTCGACAAGCTCGGGCATTTGCGCCTCGTCTAAGCCTGTCGCATCCAGCATAGCTGGCGACCATCGCCGCGCGGCCACGTTCAGCCAAAGCGTACCCGACGCATCGGACATCTCGCTGATCTTCTGGCCTGTGAGCAAGAGGCGTAAATAGTCTTTCGGCAGGAGAAGGCAGCGCGTTGCGGCGAAAATATCCGGCTCTTCTTCTTTGACCCAAGCTATTTTGGGCGCTGTGAAGCCAGCCATTGCCAGATTGCCGGTGTGCTCGCGCGCTAGGCTATCTAGCTCGACACATTGCGGCGCGCTGCGCCCGTCATTCCACAAGATCGCCGGGCGCAAAACCGTATCGGATTGATCCAGCAAAACTGCGCCATGCATTTGACCGGACAAGCCAATGCCGCGAACCGACTGGCGCAATTTTGTTGGAAGCTGAAGAATGGCGGCTTTGGACGCGCTCCACCATTCGCTGGGATCTTGCTCAGACCACAGCGGCTGAGGGCGCTGAACATCGAGGCCCTCTATCGTTTCAGCTAACACGGCGCCCGTGTCGTCGGTGATGACGGATTTGACGCCGGATGTACCGAGATCAATACCGAGCCAAGTCATGCGATTGACTCCAATTCAAAGCGGCATTCCACTTCCATGGTTTCGCCAGGCTCAAGAATTCTTAGGCCGGTAGCCTCTGCACTCAGCGTGCTATTTACCGCATCAGGTATATGGCTAACCGGTTCGACGCAGAAGAAGTCCGCTCCATCCGGCACAAAAACGTGCGTGTATGGCAGGTTCGCGCTGGTGTGGATCCGCAGGCGGTGGGTTGGCCATTCCAGAAGTATCGGGTTCGCGCGCCCGGTGAAGCAATGATCATAATTCTTGCCATCGAACCAATTAGGCTGGTTTGTCAGGGCGGCATGATGGGTTGGCAGCAGATTGGCCCCAGTTGCCCAAAACCCACTTGCACCTAATTGCAGTTTGGCTTCGGCGTTTGGGAAATAGGGGTGCAGCCCCAATCCTGCCGGCATCAGCCTCGCATCCGTATTGGTCAAGGACAGGCGGTGAATATAGCCCGTCTCATTCAGCACAATCTCTTGGCCGGCCACAAATTTCCATGGCCACTGGGTGCCATCATGCTTGAGCGACAGGGTTGTTGCAGCCGAGCTGCTTTCAGTAACGGACCAGTCGCAAGTCCAGCCGATCCCGTGCAGGGCATGGCGCGGCTCGATGTCTTGAGGGGCAGGGGGAAGCAAATGGTCTTCGCTGCCAAAATGCAAGCGGCGGTTGGTAATTCGATTGCAAAACGGAACAAGCGGAAAACAGGAGAGGTCAGTTGGCTGGTCGCCCCCTTCGAAGGGGCGAAAAACGTCATGACCTCGCCAAGCGAAACGCTCGATACCTCCACCACGAGATGGGCTTACGGCTAATCGGACGTTGCCCAATTCCAGGTCCAGACTGTTGTCTGACTTGCGCTGCACATTCGCTGGCGTCTCGCTAACAGTCTGAGTGCCACTGCAACCGGCATCGTCAAGTTCAAACCGACTGTCCAGCTCTGCGATATCAGTCGCACGAATTCGCTGAAACTCTTCCCCGGCCAAACCGCCCTCCACAAAACACGATGTATGGTAGCGCTAACTTTCCGATTTGTCAGCATGCTTTTTCCACGAGGTCGCAATCTGTCATGGACTGACCATTCGAGCGGAATTGCGGGCTTGCGATTATTCGGTTTCTGTCCGCCAGAAAAAGAAGTGCTAAGGATATTGCGGTGCCGATACAGCCGCACTCGCTCCTTCCTTGACCGCTGCCATGAAAGTAGGCGTTGCAATGTCTTTCGATAGCAGTATGGTAGCGCTACCAACGCAATAGGGGGAAGCGATGACCAAGGTTTGCAAGTCATCTTCGGGTGTATTGACTGCGGTGTTCATATCGCTCGCGACTTCTGTGGCTGTTCTTCCGTCGGCCGTAGCCGCTAACGAGGCATCCGTTACCCAGGTCACAGCGCAGAAGGTAGAGACGTCGCCCGTCTACAAAGATGCATCGGTACCGATTGAGCAACGCATAAATGATCTTATTGCGAGGATGACCTTGCAAGAAAAGGTCGCGCAAATGCTCACAGTCTGGGAGCAGAAGGAAAAAGCGCTGACTCCTGAGGGTGATTTTGATCCTGTAGCGGCCAGCAAAGCATGGCCCGATGGGATTGGCATGATTGCGCGTCCCTCTGACTATCGCGGCGTCGACCAATCCTCCAATACGGGAGAGGCGGGAGTGGCCGCAGGCGCGCGCAACCGCACAGCGCGCGAGACGGTTGAATATGTCAACGCGGCACAGCGCTGGGCAATGGAAGAAACGCGGCTTGGCATTCCAATCCTAATGCATGAAGAGGGTTTGCACGGCTATGTTGCGCGCGGGGCGACCAGCTTTCCGCAAGCCATTGGCCTTGCCAGTACCTGGGATAAGGAGCTGGTTGAACAAGTTTACAGCGTCGCTTCACGCGAAATGCGCTCACGCGGGGCGCAGCTGGCCTTGTCACCCGTTGTGGATATCGCGCGCGATCCGCGCTGGGGGCGGATTGAAGAAACTTATGGCGAAGACCCTTATCTGGCATCTGAAATAGGGCTTGCTGCTATCCGGGGGTTCCAAGGACGCGAATTGCCATTGGCTGACGACAAAGTGCTCGTCACTCTCAAGCATATGACCGGCCATGGTCAGCCTGAAAGCGGTACCAATGTGGCTCCGGCTGAACTCACTGAGCACACCTTGCGAACCTATTTCTTTCCCCCTTTTGAAAGGGCAATCAACGAAGCCAATGTCATGTCTGTCATGCCATCCTACAACGAGATTGGTGGACTCCCTAGCCATGCCAATCGCTGGCTCTTGAGAGATATTCTGAAAGAGGAATGGGGCTTCGAGGGTGCAGTTGTCAGCGACTATTTTGCCATTCGCGAAATGGTAACGCGGCATCAAATGCTGGAAGACGCAAAGCAGGCGGCAGAGCGTGCAATCAAGGCGGGCGTTGATAGCGAGATGGCTGATGCAGACGCTTTCTTGGAGTTACCGTCATTGGTCGAATCAGGCCGCGTCGATATGGCTATGATTGACGATGCTGTGCGGCGCATCTTACGGCTCAAGTTCGTCGCGGGAATGTTTGAAAACCCTTTCGCCAATGCGGATTATGCCGAACAGATCGAGGCAACTCCGGACGCTATCGCTTTAGCGCGCGAGGCGGCTCGCAAATCGATGGTCTTGCTCAAGAACGATGGTCTGTTGCCGCTTGATGCCAATAAGATCAGTAAAATGCTGGTTGTGGGAACCCATGCGAACGACACGCCGCTGGGTGGCTATAGCGATATTCCCAAGCATGTCGTAAGCGTGCTTGAAGGCATGGAGAATGCTGGAGCAGGCAAGTTTGAAGTTGCTTTTTCTGAGGGCGTTCGCATCACCGAGAGCCGGGATTGGGGCGCTGATCCCGTCGATCTGGTTCCAGAAGAAGAAAACCGCAAGCTAATCGCTGGAGCTGTTGATGCGTCGAAAGATGCCGACGTGATTTTGATGGTGATTGGGGGCAATGAGCAAACCAGCCGCGAGGCATGGGCGACGACTCATTTGGGTGACCGTACTGATATCACCCTGGTTGGCCAGCAAATGGATCTGGCACGCGCCATGCTGGCGACGGGCAAGCCGGTTGTGACCGTTCTTCTCAATGGCCGACCGCTCTCAATCGTAGAGCTGCAAGAGACGGCTCCAGCCATCATCGAAGGTTGGTATCTGGGGCAGGAAACTGGCAATGCCGTCGCGGACGTGGTCTTGGGCAAGAGCAATCCGGGCGGCAAAATGCCCGTGACTGTCGCGCGCAATGTCGGCCAGATACCTAATTTCTACAATCACAAGCCACAAGGCCGCAGAGGCTATCTGTTCGATACGACCGACCCACTTTATCCGTTCGGTTTTGGCCTTAGCTACACCAGCTTTGAAATTTCTGCGCCGCGTATCATGGTCAGCAATCCTACGACTGCGAGCAATGTGAAAGTGGAAGTGGACGTTACAAACACTGGAAAAGTAGCCGGTGACGAAGTCGCGCAACTCTATCTGCGGGATGTGCATGCCTCGGTCACAACGCCAGTGAAACAGCTCGTGCGTTTCGAGCGACTGACATTGGAGCCAGGCGAAACCAAAACAGTCGAATTTGAGTTGACGCCGGCGGATATGAGCGTCTGGAATGATCGGATGGAGCGCGTGGTCGAGCCGGGCAAGTTTGTTCTCATGGCAGGCGGAAACAGTCGCGATGTCAAAACGGTCGAGTTTGAGCTCAGCCAGCCTTAGTCGGCAAACCGATGTTAATTGACGCGGTTGGGAAGGAAAATCATGCGCGAATGTATGGTATGGGCCAGCGCCTTGCTTTTGGCTGGATGCGGCCAGGCAGCGCCGGAAGGAACGACGCAATCCGAAGCGGAAGGCGTGCGGGCTCCTCCTTCGTTCGGGACAACGGTGCTCACCTCGCAAACCGCCAAAACGAGTGAGGAAAACTGGGGCACATTTCGCGAATATTTTGCCGGCGAAACCGACGGGATAGAGGATTTGCTGTCTGGCACTGCAACGATCAAGCCGGGTCAGCAAATCCATCCGCCCCATGTTCACGCCGAGGAAGAATTCCTGATGGTGGTTTCAGGCGAGGGCACGTGGACCGTCGAGGGCGAAGATTTTCCCGCTGCGGAAGGGGACATGCTCTATGCTGCGGCATGGGATAGCCATGGTATCCGCAATACAGGAAGCGAGCCTATGACGTTTGTATTCTGGAAGTGGAACAGCAAAGGTATTCCCGTTCCTGAAGAACCTGTTCAGCGATAAGTGTTGCTGTGCCCAGGCGCTTTTCTCTTGCTTGGTTGAGTGCCTTGTTCATCGCACTCAGCGGTTGCGCGGCGATGCCGGAGCCGGAATTAGCGAGCGCATCGGCCAGTGAAGGGGTCGACCGGAGTTGGTCCAGATGGGCGCCCGGTTCAATTGATTTTGCGGGTCCGCAGGCTTCAGAAAACGATCCCGTGAATCCTTTCACAGACTATCGGCTGACTGTTACTTTCTCGAAGGGTAGCAAGACCGCCAAAGTCAGAGGCTTCTTCGCCGCCGACGGGAATGCTGCGGAATCATCGGCGCAATCGGGCAATATCTGGCGCGTTCGCTTTGCTCCCGATGAGGCTGGAGATTGGGATTATAGAGCACAGCTGGTGCGCGGCTCCGATGCGGCGCTGCACGGTCAGGTTCGCCCTTCAGATTCAATTGTTGGCCAATGGAATGGACAATTCAAGGTCGCGCCTGCCGATCCGGCAGATCCTGAATTTCACCGCTCCGGTGTCTTGCGCAGCAAAGGCCATCTGCTGCGTTGGTCGGGTACGGGGGAGTATTTCCTGAAAGGTGGCGCAAACAGCCCCGAGAACTTGCTGGGCTATGCCGATTTTGACGGTACCTATCGCATTGCTCCCGATGCGCGCGATGGGGAATCCGCGGTGGGTGAACAGCTCCATAAATTCGCGCCGCATCTTCACGATTGGCGAAAAGGTGATCCCACTTGGAAGAATGGCAAGGGCAAGGGGCTGATCGGCGCGATTAACTACTTGGCTGATAGCGGCATGAACTCAGTCTATTTTCTGACCATGAATGTTGGCGGCGATGGCAAAGATGTTTGGCCTTGGCTATCGCCCGATGATCCAACGCGCTTTGATGTGAGCAAGCTAGCGCAATGGGAGATCGTTTTTGATCATATGCAACGGCGTGGGATCGCTTTGCACATAGTCCTGCAAGAGACCGAAAACGAGCTGCTATTGGATGGCGGCGAAACGAAACGACTGCGGCAGCTCTATTTTCGCGAATTGATCGCACGTTTTGCACACCACCCCGCGCTCTTCTGGAATTTGGGCGAGGAAAATGGTCCTGTGCATTGGCGCCCCGAGGGTCAAAATGATGCGCAGCGCATCGCCATGGCGCAGTTCATTGCTGCGAACGATCCCTATCGTCACCCCATCCTGTTGCACACACATGCTGAAACGACAGACAAGGATCGCATCTTGACCCCGCTGCTGGGGCTTGAGGCATTACAAGGGCTCTCTTTTCAGGTCTCTGATCGCACCAAGGTGAACTTTGAGACTCGCAAATGGAACGCCCTTTCGCGTAAGGCTGAGCGCCCTTGGGCGATAACCATGGATGAGATAGGCATGTGGCAGATCGGTGCTCGCAACGACCGCGATGACCCCACGCATGACAGCCTGAGGCGCCACGCGCTTTGGGGGCATTTGCTTGGCGGTGGAGCTGGTGTCGAATGGTATTTTGGCGCTCATCAAGACGGAAATGATCTGACCACCGAGGACTGGCGCACCCGCGGTGAGCTTTGGCGGCAGACAGCTTTGGCAAAGCAGTTCTTTTCAAACGAGCTACCTTATTGGGACATGCAGCCATGCGAAAGTGAGGCGTATTGCCTTGCCAAACCAGGCGATTTGTATGCCGTTTACCTGAGCACAGACACCCCTGGGCTAAGTCGCGCTGACATCGCTGCCGGAGACTACAGCCTTCACTCCTTCGACCCGGTCACGGGTCAAATGAGGGCCCCCAAAATCATCACAATCCAGCCCGATGTGCCGCTTAGCCGGGCTCTGCAGGCCAGCGATGCAGATCAGGTGGTATTGCTCCGCCGAATGAAAAAGAAATAGGTCGCGCCAGCATGATTGAACAATATCGCTTTCGGAAAACTCGGGCTTTAGCAGTCAGCCGTCGGCAAATGCTCATTGCCAGCGCAGTGGTGGGCTTGACAGGTTGTTCACGCAACCTTGTATCGGGTGCGTCAGTTGCAAAGCCCAACGTGACCTATGAGCCATTTGATCCAGCGTTCGAGGCTATCGTCGATCAATCGGATAGCGGTCGTTTGCTTGGCGCTGGTTACAAATGGTCAGAAGGTCCCGCATGGGATGCGCAGCGGCAATGCCTTTACTTTTCCGATGTCCCTGCCAATCGAGCCTACCGTTGGAGCGAGGAAGAAGGCATCGAGATATTTCAAGACCCTTCAGGAATACCGCCAGAGCTCAAGCCAGAAGGAGGGGACTTAGGCACCAATGGTCTCTTGATCGGGAATTCAGGCGAACTGCTCATTTGCAATCATGGCAAACGGGTCGTCGAAGCGATGAATCTCGAGACTGGTGAACGCCGCGTTTTGACCTCTAATTTCGAAGGTGCACGTTACAATAGCCCCAATGATCTCATCGAAACTTCTGACGGGACAATATACTTCACTGATCCACCCTATGGTCTGGAAGGCCAGAATGATTCTCCAGCGAAGCAGATGGAAGCCAATGGCGTTTATCGGCTTGGCCCGGCAGGTGAAGTCACGCGCATTTTGGACGACATGACTTTTCCCAACGGGGTCGTTCTTTCGCCAGATGAATCGACTCTTTTTGTAGCGCAATCCGATCCTAGTGCGCCGCTGATCCGCACATATGATCTGGCAGGCGACAAAGGTGCGCAATTGTGGTTCGACGCCGCGCCATACATGGATGGGCATGCAGGATTGCCCGATGGAATGGCGGTCTCTCGATCCGGCCATATATTTTTGGCCGGGCCAGGCGGCGTGCTCGTTATCGATCCAAGCGCCAAATGCCTCGGCAGGATTGCTTCGGGGCGTGCCACCGCGAATTGCGCGTTTGGGGAGGATGGCCGCACCTTGTTCATCACCGCACAAGACCGCTTGTTATCCGTGAGAGTGAAGGTTGATGGCGTTGGGAGATTCTAACGCCCCGTATCGCAGTGTATGCATTCGGTTTGGCGAAATGGAAAAGCACCCATGGAGTGCTTGCCAACCGGAAGAAAACGCGCCAAGTTAGCGCTAACATCCGCTGGATGTACTGAGGGGAGAACACTATGGCTAGCGACCAGCAAGCAGAATTAAACATGTCGCTGATTAGCGCCATTGTTGCGGTGGCAACAATCGGAGGCTTTTTGTTTGGCTTCGATAGCGGTGTTATCAATGGCACGATCGACGGCTTGCAAATAGCGTTTGGTTCCGACGATGTTGGCACCGGGTTTAATGTCGCTTCAATGTTGCTTGGCTGCGCGGTCGGAGCGTTCGCTGCTGGGCGATTGGCCGATGTGATCGGGCGCCGAAGCACTCTCTTGATTGCTGCGCTTTTCTTTATCGTTAGCGCTTTTGGATCCGGCATCGCCTCTTCATCGACCGAGTTCGTGATTTACAGGATTATTGGTGGATTGGCGGTTGGTGCAGCCAGTGTACTGGCACCCGCTTACATTAGCGAAGTTACTCCGGCCCGCATGCGAGGGCGGCTGTCCAGCGTTCAGCAGGTTATGATTATCGTTGGTCTTACGGCGGCGTTTTTGTCGAACTATCTACTGGCCAATTTTGCAGGTGGTTCGACCGCTGTTGCATGGCTTGGTTATGAGGCGTGGCGTTGGATGTTCTGGATCGAACTGATACCGGCGACGATCTTTTTGCTTGCTCTTTTGGCAATACCCGAAAGCCCGCGTTTTCTGGTCAGTAAAAACCAGGAAGCCAAAGCACAATCGGTTTTGGTTAGATTGTTCGGCGAAGGCTCTGCCGAAAGCAAAGTCGCCCAGATCAAAGAGACCATTTCAAGCGATCATCGCCCCAGCCTGAGCGA
>CAZJAG010000021.1:11331-27901 GCA_964543735.1 uncultured Porphyrobacter sp.
GTTTCACGAGTCATTTGCGTCGGTTAGAATAGACCTATGGCCGGATCATCACATCCACGTTTGCGCGTCGTTGTCCTTGGTGGGGGAACGGCCGGATGGATGACGGCAGCAGGCCTTGCTAAACTCCTGCCAAGCCAATGCTCAGTGCATCTGGTTGAAAGTGAGGATATCGGCATTGTCGGAGTGGGAGAGGCCACCCTGCCGCACATCCGCGGCTTTGTGGAACGGCTGGGAATTGATGAAGCCACATTTATGAAAGCCACCCACGCGACCTACAAACTGGGTATCGATTTTCGGGACTTCGGTAGTATCGGCACAAGCTACATCCACCCTTTTGGCAGTTTCGGGGAGCCAGTCGCCGGTGTTGGCTTTCATCACTATTGGCTCGAATTGCAGCGACAAGGAATGGCTGAGCCAATCGGTGAATATTCGCTTGCGGTAAAGGCGGCGGAAGCGAACCGATTCCAAACTCCAGCACAAGATGTCAGCCTCGCTTCTTCCTACGGCTATGCCTATCAATTCGATGCGACATTGTTTGGCCCATTTATGCGTGAGTTTGGAATGGCGAACGGTGTGGCCCGGACCGAAGGCAAAGTCACATCGGTCGACCGCGATAGCGAGAGCGGCAATGTCACTGCGCTAGTCTTGGAAAGCGGCGAACGCATTGAAAGCGACTTGTTTGTCGATTGCTCGGGCTTTCGCTCGCTCCTGCTCGGGGATACTCTCGAAGAGGAGTGGGAGGACTGGACCCATTGGCTGCCCTGCGACAGGGCGGCGGCCATGCCGTGCGCGCATGTAAGCGACGAGATCGAGCCTTACACGACGGCAACTGCTATGCTGGCTGGCTGGCGATGGCGCATTCCGTTGCAGCACAGAATTGGCAATGGTTATGTCTTTGCCAGCAATTTCTTGTCCGAAGACGAAGCCTGTGATGCCATCGCAAAAGCCGCTGAGGGCACGCAATTGGCCGACCCGCGTATTTTGCGTTTCAGGCCCGGACGCCGGAAAAAAAGCTGGAGCCACAATGTCGTGGGCGTGGGGCTTGCAAGCGGGTTTCTAGAACCATTAGAGTCGACTTCGATCTATTTGGCGCAGATGGCGATCACTTATCTGATCGAGCTGTTTCCGGATGGGAAAGCTATAGACCCCAAAGACCGTGATGAATTTAATCGACTGGTCGATATGGAATATGATCGCGTGCGCGATTTTCTCATCCTGCATTACAACGCAACAACCCGCGACGATTCCGCCTTCTGGGATCATGTTCGCACCATGAAGCTGCCCGATACGCTTGAAGGGAAAATGGAACTATGGCGCGAAGCTGGGCGGATTGAGAAATATTCTGACGGCCTGTTCTACGATGCCAGCTGGATCGCTGTTTATGTAGGCCAAGGTCTTCTCCCCGAACGCCATGATCCGCGTACAGCTCTACCCAATCCCAACCAAGTGCGCGGAGCGCTTGCCAATTTGCAAAATGCGATCAGTGACGAAGTGGCAAAGATGCCCGGCCACCGCTCGTATCTTGAACAGCAAAGCGAGCGTTTGGCAGAGCCGGTATGAGCGACGCAAGAGAGCCTCTCAGCAGCATCATTGTTGCCGGAGACGGGCAGCTCGGGGCACTGAGCGCATTGGCATTGAAGAAGACACTCCCGAGCGCGAATGTCACAGTTCTTTCTACGCCGGTCGATCCAGCCAATCTTGCAGATCGTGCCCCTAGCGCGCTCCCTTTCACCAATCGCTTGCACGACAAATTAGGTATTGAGGAAGAAGCCATTCTGCGCCGCGCTGCCGGCAGCCACAGGCTCGTAACTCGGTTGATCGCCTGGGGACACCATACGGCAGACGGGCAAGGCGCTGAGCAGATCCAGCATGGCGCAATGCCATATGGTATGACCCAAGACCCCTCGCTCAAGAGCCGTTTTGCGCAAGAATGGGGTGGGGGATCGCGCAGCGGAATGGAACGCCAGCAAACCGGCCTCGAATTTGCTGGTTCCCTTGCCGAGGTACTGGCCGCGCAAAGGCGTTTTGGCGTTCCCCCGCCAGGAGTTCACACTCCGATTGATGAAATCGACTATTGCTTACGTTGGAATCCATTCGCCTACCGCGGGCTGATCATCGAGGCTGCGGCCAAAGCAGGTGTTGAGCACAAGCAGACTTCGCGCCTTTTGCCTGAGCCTGATGGCAATGGCGGCATAGCCAGCGTTCGGATGGATGACGGCGAAGTCCTCCATGCCGACCTTTTCGTTGATTGCAGCGGTCCGGCGGCAGTCTTACGGACCGACATCGGCGATGCAGCGTTTGAGGATTGGAGCGAATACCTGCCAATTCGCAAACTAGCCTATGCGAAGCCGGCCCGGCCAATCCTTGCTCTTGAGGATCGCCTTTCCTTGCCACAACCAACTGGTTGGCTCGGTGAGTTCGCCGGTCGCGATGCCTTGCAGTCAATGCTGGCACTGCCCGGGGATACTAGCGAAGCGCAGATCATTGCCATGCTTGGCGCTGAGCCGTCAGAGCTCGTGGGCATTTCCCCGGGTGCCTGCACAGCACCATGGACGGGCAATGTGATTGCTCTGGGAGATGCCGCCGCGAGGTTTGAGCCGCTTGGATTTCTAAATCTTGATTTGGCGCATCGGCAACTTGAGCTATTGGTCGAGCTGCTTCCTGGACGCGCGATCAATCCGCGCGAGCGGGATGAATACAATCGGCGATCCCGGCTAATGATGGATGGCGTTCGCGACGCTCTGGGACTGCATTATGCAGCCCCATCGGCCATCCAGCGCTTTGGCAAATGCAGGCAGTCGTCCAATCTAGAGCGCTTGATTGATCAATATGTTCGAAAGGGTCGCGTTCCTTTCTGTGAAGAGTCGCCATTCTTGAGTCAGGAACTTATGGCTTTGCTCGCCGCGCTTGGCATAACGAGCGCTTTGACGCCGCTTGCTCGTGAAGACGGAACAATGGCTGCAGATGCTGCGCGTTCAGAATTCAATGCAAAGGTTCGTTCAGCTCTTGAAACGGCACCACCTTACGAGGAATGGCTGCAGAGCATTTTGCAACCAACCGCCACGTAGTCTTTCGGTCCAAAGGCCGGCTTGGGGGCAAAACTCTTCCCGCCGCTCTAGAAGATATTCCTCAGAATCCCGCGCATTTTAGCAAACAGTGCTGGACTGGGTTGGGAAAGAATGCCCTTTGCGGAATCGGGCAAATGTGCCGCTGGATCGCCTTCCCGCTCGAACACATAATAATCGAGCCAGTCTTTCCAAATCGCGCGCTGGTGCTCGGGAAGATGACGAAAGGTGCCAAGGCAATGAAGAAGCGCATCGTAAGGCCCAGATAGTCCCGGTTGTGCCTCGTCCCACCAATAGTTGACCAGACAGCTGACACTGTCGAGCGACTCAACGGCGTGCCACCAGCAATAGGGAATGTAGATCGCATCGCCCGGTTCCAACTCGACCTGCTGCAATTGCTTCTGTGCTTCTGCAAATCTTGGATGCGCCTTGAAGTCGGGATTATCAATGTCAACCATACTGACCGGCGTTCCAGCGGGCGTTAGTTCTAGTGGGCCAGGATAGAGATTGGCAATTTGATCGGGCGGGAACAGGGTGAAACGCCGTTTGCCTGCCGCGCAAATCGCAACATTTTCTTGGACATCATAATGCGGTGCGACCCGAGCGCGGTTGCCGATCCAGATCCGGGGTTGCTTGTCCTGAAGAAAACCGACTGTGTTCTCCGAGGAAAAGCTAGGCATGATGTCATCCGTAACCGCCGATTGCACAGCCATCGACGGCGGGCTGGAAGCTTCTCTTAGTTTCAAGAGATCGGAGAGAAAGGTTTTAAAGTCACCCTTGCCCCGCACAAAATTGAAGCCGCTAATATCCTCATTGTAAAAGAAACGCTGGTGTTGATCAGGGGATGCCATAATGGCCGATACCGGGCGACCGTTTGAAAGATTACCAAGATAGGCAACGAGTGCCTCATCGGATTCACGTGACGCAGCGACGACGGGCCAGTCCTTCGCCAAAGCCCGCAGCACAGTAGGCTGCCCGCTTTGGCGTATTTCGGCGAATTCTTCAGAGGAAACCCGCGAAAATTCCTTGATCTTGGGCAGCTCGGGCGACGTGCTCATTGAGTTAGGACGGATCAATCGCGCTGCGATTGGCTTTCAAAAATTCGGCATGGGTTGGCATTTGCGATGCTGTGTTTGAGATAACGTGGCGAATGTGATCCAAACGCTTGAGCGTTTCTTCCGTGTCAAGCGCACGCACAGCAGGATGCCAGCCACCCGGCTCTATGCCCTGTCCCATCATTACCGCCAGCCAGCTTGCCTCTGTGAACAGCTCGTTGTGTTCTCGGATGATCCGGCCGGAGGAACGGAACATGGCAAGCTTACGTGCCAGGCCTTCCGGTGGTTCCAGATTGCGGCACGTATTCCAGAAATCTGAATCATCTCGTTCGGTGGCGATATAGTGCAGCAGTAGAAAATCGCGGATGTCGAGGTAGTCCTGCGCATTCTCAGTATTGTATTGATCGATCTCGACCTGACTGAATGAAGATGTCGGGAAAAGTGTCATCAGCCGAGCGATGCCTGCTTGCACCAGATGTATTGCCGTTGATTCCAACGGTTCGAGGAAACCGGCAGCAAGCCCCAAACCGACGACGTTTTTCTCCCATGCTTTTGCACGGTAGCCTGCAGCAAAACGCAGATGATTGGGGTCAGCCAGTGGCTCGCCATCAAGATTACCAAGCAAGATTGAGGTGGCCTCATCTTCGGACATATATGCCGAAGAATAGACATGGCCGTTGCCAATCCGGTGCTGGAGCGGGATTCGCCATTGCCACCCAGCGGGCCGGGCGGTTGAGCGGGTGATCGGATCGGTTTCGCTAACTAGGGAGCAGGGTATAGCAACCGCCCTGTCGCATGGGAGCAAATGAGTCCAATCGACAAATTCTACGCCCAATGTCTGTCCGAGCAGGAGCGAACGAAATCCCGAGCAATCGATAAACAGCTGGCCGGCTATGGTCTCTCCATTCTCAAGAGTGACGCCCGTTACGAATCCGGTTTCTTGGTGTTGCTCCACCGAGACAACGCGCCCTTCGGTTCTTTTGACACCCGCTCCTTCAGCAATCTTGCGAAGGTATTTTGCGTAAAGAGCAGCGTCAAACTGAAAGGCATAGCCCAACTTAGAAAGCGCAGACTTGGGATTACCATGCTCTGGATGCATGAATTTTCCCGACTTCGCTGCCATCGCCGCTATCGAATAGTCGCTCAGTTCTGAATTGTGCCCTTCAGCTTTCCCCCTCAGCCAGAAATGGTGGAATTCCACCCCAAGCATATCCAAGCCAAACGAGCCGAATGGATGAACGTAGGAATGACCAACCCTCGTCCAGTCGACGAATTCGATTCCCAGTTTGTAGGTTGCGTGGGTTTGCCGCACGAAGTCATGTTCATCGATCCCGAGCAGCCCGTTGAAGGATGAAATTTGCGGAATAGTTGCTTCGCCAACACCGACGGTGCCGATTGCATCGCTTTCGACCAGATTGATCGACAAACCTGGCGTACCAGCCAGAACTTTTGACAGGGCTGCGGCTGCCATCCAGCCAGCAGTGCCCCCGCCAACAATTACAATCTTGGTGACGGGTTCGGCTGATATATTGCTTGGTTTCGTCACGCGCTTGCCCAGGATCCCGATTGCTTTAGAAACTCGATCTGGGTTGGCATTTGTTCGGCAGTCCGCTCGTAAGCCTCCCGCATTTGCGACATTGCCAATGCGACTTTCTCCTCATCCAGAGTATCGGCGATCGGATCATGGCGCCGAGGCCAAATGTTCTGACCGAGCATGACTGCGACCCAGCTAGGGGTGGTGAACAATTCTGCGTTCTCGCGAAAAACTCTGCCGTGGAGTCGCCACAGTTCAATTTTCTTGTGCAGCGTTTCGGGAATATCCATGTCGCGCACATAGCGCCAGAATTCAGAATCGTCGCGCTGGGTGGCTTTGTAATGAAGGATGATAAAGTCCCGGATATCCTCGAACAGTTCGCGCATTCCGCGATTGTACTCGTCGCGTTCAATAGAGCTGATTTGTTTGTCCGGGAATAGCGCGAAGAGGCGGGCAATCCCGTTCTGAATGAGGTGTATGCTGGTCGATTCCAACGGCTCGATGAAACCAGACGAGAGGCCCAATGCGATCACATTCTGGCTCCACGCCTTTCGCCTCATGCCGGTCAGAAATCGCAAGTGACGCGCTTCACCGACGGGCTCTCCCTCGAGATTTTCCCGCAGAATTTTCTCCGCTTCATCGGCCTCCATATAGGAGCTGCAAAATACATGGCCATTGCCAGTGCGATGCTGCAATGGAATTCGCCATTGCCAGCCCGCGCTATGCGCGGTGGAGCGAGTATAGGGATCAAGGTCGGTAGGATTTGCGCATGGTAGCGCGATAGCCCGGTCAACGGGCAGCCAATGGCTCCAGTCTTCATACCCTGTTTGGAGGCTGTCTTCGATTAATAGACCGCGAAAGCCCGAACAATCGACAAACAGGTCTCCTGAAATCACTTCACCGCTTTCAAGAGTAACGCTGATGATATCGCCTGTTTCTGGGTCGCGCTGCGCTGACGCAATCTTTCCTTCACACCGCTTTGTTCCCTGCTTCTCTGCCCGCTGACGCAGAAACTTTGCATAGAGCCCCGCGTCGAAGTGATAAGCATAACCAATCTGCCTAATCAGCGATTTGGCATCGGGTTTCGCTCGTCCGAATTTTCCGTGACGCGCGGCCATGGAGCTCATGGAATAGTTGGCGATATCGCCCAATTTCTCCTGATTCTTGCCTTTGCCGGTGGCCCCACGAGCGTGTTCGCGTAGATACAATTGATGAAACGCAATTCCGTGAAGATCCTGACCATATTCTCCGAAGGGGTGGAAATATCGATCCCCGATCTGTCCCCAGTCGACGAACTCAATGCCAAGCTTGAATGTGCCATTTGTCGCGCGAAGAAATTCGCTTTCTGAAATATCCAGCATGTGATTGAAATTGGCAATCGGTGGGATAGTGGCCTCGCCCACCCCAACGGTCCCAATTGCATCTGATTCGATCAATGTGAAGCTGCGACGGCCATTGTCGAAATATTTGGAAAACGCAGCAGCAGCCATCCAACCGGCAGTTCCACCGCCGACAAAGACAATCCGCGAGATATCGCTATCATTTTTTTCGCTCATCGCCTTGGCTCGCTTGCGGTTGTTACAAAATTGCATCACTTACCTTGGCGGTGCGCCGCTTGCGCTTGCCAAGGAGAGCAAAGACTAATATGCATTGAGTTTGAGACAGTGTAAACGACTAGCAAAAAATGTTAGCGCTACCATTTGGGCGGAGGGTTAAAGGTGAAGAGTTTCAAGCAGCTTCAAGAATCGTGGTTGGTGGGAGTGGGCGCGAATCCGCGTTCGGTATTGAGGGCCGGTGCTTCTTTGGCCGTGATCGGTGGCCTCCTTTCGGCCGGTACCGTCAACGCACAAGAAGCGGCAGACGGCGAACCTGAAACTGAGGCAGTCACGGATGGCGAAGACGAAGGCATCGTCGTAACCGGCATTCGGGCGTCCCTGATTTCTGCGCAAAATATCAAGCGTGATGCCGACACCGTCGTAGATGCCATTACTGCTGACGATATCGGCGCGTTGGCTGATCGCTCGGTTACCGAAGCTTTGCAACGCGTGCCTGGCATTGCGATTAACCGCTTTGCTGGATCCAATGACCCGGATCACTTCTCTGTAGAAGGGTCCGGGGTCACAATCCGCGGTCTCAATTATGTTCGCTCGGAATTTAATGGGCGCACCGCTTTTGTTGCAGGGGTTGGTGGGCAAGCGCTGAACTTTGCCGATGTGCCGCCGGAGCTTCTTGGTTCAGTCGTGATCAACAAGAACTCGACCGCAGCCATGATCGAGGGTGGCGTATCGGGAACCGTCAACCTCATCACGCGCAAGCCATTGGATGATGGCGGCTTTAATTTGGCCTTTAGTGTCGAGGGCAATTATGGTGACCTCGCGAAGAAATGGTCTCCGACGATCTCTGGACTGATCAGCAATACATGGGACACCGAAGCGGGTACATTTGGCTTGTTGGTCAGTGCCAATTACTCTCGGATCCGCAACCGTGCCGATGGCGTTCAGGTTACAAACTTCCAAGCTAGAGACGGTCTAGAAGTTATCGCTGCCAACACTGGCGGCGCTTTGGTGTGCCGCAATCCTTTGCCGAGTGATGCCGATGCTAACACGCTTCCGCCCGGCGGAGCGGCCTGCGGTACATTCGGGACACCAGGTGCAGATGGATTCGCGGATTACAGTGATCTGCGTTTTGCGCCGCTCGGTCCGCAATTCAGGACACAGGAGTTTGATCGCAAGCGTGACGGTATCGCCGTGGCTGCGCAGTTTGAGTCCATTGATGAACGCACAGTAATCACTGCTGAATTCATTCGCTCGCACACCACCAATAGCTGGGGTGAATACACATTCGAAACCGGCCCGGATTTGGCGGAATATAATACTTATCCAATCGGGTGTCTGCAGAACGGAAATGGGCCAGGTGGTTCGGCCCGTGCCGAATGTCCTGTCGGCGGTTTCGAGAACTACATATACGACAGCAATGGATTGTTTCAGTCTGGATATATTACCAGCCCCAATGATGGATGGCGTGGTGATCCAGGGGCTGGGGCGTCCTTTACCGCAATTGGCGGACTTCAGCAGGTGCTAGCTCGTAGGCAAGTCGAAGATGAAGTTACCAATCAAGATTGGTCGCTCAATCTCAAGAGCGAGCTAACTGATAGACTTTCTATCGAGTTGGATGCTCATTATGCATCTTCAAAGAAAGAGAATCTCGACTTTAGCGTATTTGGTTCGACCTTTGCGGATGCAGAGCTCGATCTTTCTGGGGATTTGCCGATCGGAATCCCGCACCGTCCAAACTTCACCGGTTACTCGTGGCAAGGCGGGCAAAATCCGAACCTGTCTGGCCTGAGTGATGCAGAATATTTCGGTAATCCTGAAATTCAATTCTGGCGCGCTGCAATGGATCACATCGAGGATAGCGAGGGTGATCAGTACGCGTTTAAAGCAGATGTCGAATATGAGTTCGACGGAGACTCATTCATTCGATCCGCACGCGTTGGTGCGCGCTATTCCGACCGCGATACAACCGTACGCTACACAACCTACAATTGGGGCGTTCTCAGCGAGGTTTGGGGCGCGAACGGCGATGTTGTTCGCTTTGGTGATACCGATCCTAGCGAGTCCGCAGTATATGACTTCCCCAACTTCTTCCGGGGCGAAACGAATGCGCCGCCAGCGGGCCTCTATTATTCCGGCGATTTGATCGACAATTACGATGGTGCATCAGCATTCTTCCAGTCGATTAATCAGGAATTCCAAAACAGAGGCGGGCCCGCAGGATGGGTGCCTTTGGCTCAGCGCGGCGGTGTTATTGACGGCACACCATTCCTCCCTGCTGATGTACAATCAATTAAGCAAAGTGACTTTGCCTCTTACGCGATGCTCTCTTTCGGCAGCGATGATTTTGGGGGAGGCATGCGCCTCGCCGGGAACATTGGCGTTCGCTACGTTGATTTGGAATCACGCTCGGTCGGCAATATTGGTGTGCCGAGTGCGCAATCTTTGAACATTGGCCAATCTTTCGCTGCACGCTGTGCACCAACGCCGGGGCCAATGGGGCCTGTACCAAGTACAGATCCGATATGTTTGGCAGGACCAGGAGCCTATGCGCAGCTTCAGCAATTCGCAGGGCCCGATGCGACATCAGCACGCGATGTTGCTGAATTGTCGACATCCTATTTGCTGCCAAGCCTCAACATCAAATTGGGCCTGAACGATGATTTGATCGCTCGCTTCGCAGCGTCGAAAGTGCTCACGCGACCTGACAATGCGTTGCTACGGAACTTTGTCGATATCTCGTTGGATGGATCCGGGAATTTGACGGCTCAGGCTGGCAACCCGTTTCTCAGGCCTGCAACCGCTTGGACATTTGATGCCTCGCTGGAGTGGTATTTCGCGCCCGTGGGATCTTTGACGCTAAACGGCTTTTACAAGGATATCTCTAACTTCTTCTTCCAGGATTTGACCACGCGACAGATTACCAACAATGGGGTGACACAGGATGTCATTGTGCGCGGTCCAGCCAACTTCGCAAGCGGTGGATCGTTGAGGGGATTTGAAGTTGCCTATCAGCATACCTGGGATTTCCTTCCCGCTCCATTTGATGGCTTTGGCGTCCAAGCGAACTACACCTATATTGATAGCTCGGGCTTGCCAAATACGTTCCTCAACGGGCCGGATTTGCCAAGTGAGTCAACTGTTCCACCAGGTAATCTGCCTTTGGAGCAACTCTCAAAGCACAACGTCAACTTTACCGGTTTCTATGAAAAAGGCCCGGTTAGTGTGCGTGCAGCCTACAATTGGCGTTCGCGTTTCTTGCTGACCGCATCGGATGTAATCTTTCCATTTTACCCGATCTTTAACGACGAGACAGGGCAATTGGATGCATCGATCTTTGTGAATCTAACTGATCAGATCCGGATCGGTGTCCAAGGTGTGAATTTGCTTAATGAGACCACAAGGACACTGCAGGCCTACAGAGGGAATGAAGATGACTTGGCTCCGCGATCGTTCTTTACGAACGATCGAAGGTTTTCCTTCATTTTGCGAGGCAAGTTCTAGTCTCTCACTGTCTCTCCCAGTGAAAGGGCCGTCCCAGCATCATGGGGCGGCCTTTTCTTTGTCCAAGCCAAACTTGACACTGCAAGGGTCAACGGCTTTGAAACAAAGATGGAAAGAGGGTGAGGGAGCCTGAGCGGCTGGAACCTTTCCGCATGAATACCCCAGGGAGACTGGACCTTTGTCGACCAAAGCAGGAAAAATGCGTGGCGAGCCTCTGAGTCAGCGAAAGGGGAAGGCGCCAACAATTGCGGATGTTGCCGCGCTAGCTGGCTACTCGCCAATGACGGTCTCCAGGGTGATCAACGGGGAAAGCAGAGTTAAGCCTGAAACGCGCGAGCAGGTGATGGATGCAGTGCGACAGTTGAACTATGCGCCCAATAGTGCAGCGCGCAGCCTCGCTGGCGGTGAGCACATGCGGATTGCGCTTGTTTTTGATAATCCATCAGCCTCTTATTTGGCCGAGTTTCTCCTTGGTGCGATGGAGGAAGCGAGCCGTAGCAACATTCATCTGGAGGTTCATAGCTGCGAAGAACCAAAGATGGTGGGAGCTTTGTTAGCTAAATTGGCCGACAACGGGTCAGATGGCTTCATCTTGCCACCTCCGCTTTGTGACGATCAAGGTGTAGTTGACTTGGCAAACGACTTGGGCGTCGTAACTGTGGTGGTTGGCTCGGGCAAGGCGGCCGGTACACAGGCCGCCGTGCGGATCGACGACTTTAGCGCTGCCCGCGATTTGACAAGTCATATTATAGAGCTTGGTCACAAGCGAATCGGATTTATTACCGGGGACCCGGAACAAGTTGCTAGTGAGCGACGACTGAGTGGCTATCTTGAGGCACTTGATGCGCACGGTTTAGAACGAGCTGACGAGTTGATTGTGCAAGGCCGATTTACCTATCGATCCGGATTGGCTGCCGCTGCCAAACTGCTCACCCTCAACCCGCGGCCGACTGCAATTTTTGCATCCAACGATGACATGGCAGCGGCTACAGTGGCTGTGGCTCACCGCAATGGTCTTGATGTGCCCAGCGATATTTCAGTTTGCGGATTTGACGACACCGAAATGGCGAAAACGATCTGGCCAGAGCTCACCACTATCCGCCAGCCAATCCGAGAAATGACCGGCTGGGCCGTTGAGACTGCAGTCAAAGCCATACGGGCAAATCGCAGTGGCACAGATGTTTCTTCCCTAAAAGAGGTCATGCCATACCAACTGATCAGAAGAGAATCTGATGCAGCACCAAGTCTGATTGACCAGCTCAAAAGTTAAAGGAAGCTCGCTCTTTTGTGCGGTTAGTCGACGATTGACGCAGTGCCTTTAACCACAAATGTCTGACCAATTTCGACGCTTTGTTCGAGGTCTCCGAATTGCAGGCTTACACTTGCGAGGGATTTTGAAATTGGCTGGTTCGCAGTTCGGCTTACCTCGTACCATCCCCACTCACTATCCGGTTTGACCAATGCCTCACCAAAACCAGGATAGGGATCAGAATTGCGTTGAAAGCGAACAGAAACCCGCCCTTTGCCATCGTCTGTTTTGGCGGATTGGGTGCGTGCAAAGAAACCAATGGTCATGACCTCGCCAGCGGTAATTTCGCCTAGTAATGGGATTGTCGCGCCCGCCGAGTGGACTTCACCGGGTTTTGAGACCGTAAAGCGCGTTGCTGCCTGCCCACCAGGAATTGAAGAATCCTGTAGCCCTTTGGTGCGAAGAGTAGACCCATAGGTGTCCCAGTCGAGGCTCGTGGGATCATTCATCAAAGCGCCTGCGAGTGCTTGGTCGATAGCGCGCAAATCCTCAGGCAAATCGGGATTGTCTAGTGGCCCACTTGTCCCCAGACTTGGCGCTGCTGAGCCTTTCTCCAAGCCCATGGCTCCCAGCAGCCCGGGTATCCATTGGCTGCTCTCGTTGTCGAAAAACGGGAATGTGTTGGTATAGGCCCAGGCACACATGCCGATGCCGGTTGGCGCAAATGCTTTGCGTACAGAGGTATGATACAGGATGCGCTGCTCAAGAGAGACGTGCTTATCATACGCGCCCACTTCGCCCATGATTGGCGTTAGGCCGGTGCGTTCCATGTAGGCATTGAGCTTTGCAACGTCGTCTTTCAGTAGTTGCGCATCGGCGCGGGTTCCATAACGCCTGCCAACTGGAGCCATACCTTCCGGTATCCACGATGCGCCTTGGTGAGTGAATTTAAAGGGAGCGTAGTAGTGGAAAGTTGGATGGATGTTGGGGTCATCGGGCAACTCCAATGTAGCTAGCGAGTCGATGCTGCTCCAATCCTCACCGCCGATAATGACGGGTCGGTTCGGGTTGGTCTTGCGGATCTCCTGAAGTGCCGGATTGAGGGTCTCCATAAGGTTGGCATTGGTGATTTTGTCGTGTGGTTCATTCTCAATCTCGAACCACAGGCTATCGTTTGGGTAATCAGCAAAGCGTGTGCTTACTTGCGTCCATATCGCTGCGAGCCAATCCCGGTTGCCCTCTGGATCGGCATAGAGCGGTTCGAAATGATGGCTGTTTAAGATGACGTTCAAGTCCGCTTTCAAAGCCTGATCAACCGCTTGGGCAACCCGCGCCATCCACGCCGGATCGACCGTGTGGGGCTTGTTTTCATCGCTCTTATTGTACCAGCGCACGGGAAGTCGGATCGTCTCAAAACCAGCCTGCTTGATACGGGTGAAGTCGGCTGCATCAATCTTTTTTCCGCCCCAACCAAGTTCTTTGGGGGGCTCAAAGGAATTGCCCATGTTGATGCATGTGCCGACCGGCAAGGGCACATTTTTTGCGTGAGCTGGCGAGCCAAGCATGAATAAGCCGGCCAAGGCTGAGGTGGTAATGATCTTAGACACGAGTTGTCTCCTTATGGATTATCCGCGCGGTGGCACAAGAACTTGCGCGATGAAGCGGCGCATCATTACTCCACGCTGCTCTGTCGCAGGGCCGTTGATACCTTGAGCGTCTAAAGGCAGGTGATCGGCCGTGGTGCTGGCGTCGGGGTTGAAAATAAAATGATCGAACCAGTCGCGCCACGCCTCTTTCTGCTTGAGCGGCAGGTCTCTGATTGAAAGGAGGGCGTGCACCAAGGCGAGAAATCCTCCTCCGTGCGCAGCATCATTGTGCCAGAAATTCAGCAAGATGTTGATGGGCTCGCTGGCGTTAACGTGATGCCACCACAAGGTGGGGATGTAGATTCCATCGCCCGGCCCAAGATCCGCCGTGAGAGCCAGTGGCTGAGCCCGAGCAAAATCAGGATACCGTTCCAAGTCTGGGTTCACTGGGTCCACCATGCTAACAGGCTGGCCTGCTGGTGTGACATCGAGCGGTCCCACATAAAGGTCTTTCGTTGCGGATGGCGGAAAGAGGGTGAAGCGCCGCTTCCCCAGTCCAACAATCGCGAAATTGTCGGATAAGTCAAAATGGGTTGCGACCTGCGTGGCGTTGCCCATCCAGATACGCGGTGTAACGCCGCTCAAGTTATCTAGTAGGTGCAGTGCATTCGCCTCTTCTAATCCCGGCAAATGCGATTGAAGCGCGGTAGCGCCCGCATAGATTCCGGGTGGCTGCGGGTGATCAGCAAAGGCCTCAAGCTTCTCGGCCAGCTGGGAAAGGCTTGCTTTCTGCCGCTCGAAATTGAAACCGCGCATATCATCGTTGTAAAAAAAGCGTCCGCCCACCGACGGCTGGGCGAGCATAATTTCGGTCGGCTTGTTGGTGTCAAAGCTGCGGACGTACTTGAGCGCGAAGGAGGCTCCTTGCTGCGCGGCTTTGACTAGCGGCCATTCCTCACCCATTCCGCGGATGACAAAGGGTTCGTAAGCAGGCGCAAGCTCGGCTGCAAACCTTTCAGGCGAGGGAAGCGAAATCTCCTTTACTTGCGGCATTTCGGCTTCCCTTAAACTCGATCTTTACTGGCAAGGAAGAACTTGCTCAGCATCGCTTCCCAGCCGGACCTCACCGATCGCGTAGTCAGCGGGGCCAGAGGTTTGCAAAACAAATGGCATGGTCAAATCACGCATATCTGCGCCCTTGCTCCGCATGCATTTCAGCGGAATGCCATAGCGAACAAAGTTATCGCTAACCGGAAGGTTGATGGTCGCAAGCCCAACACTGTCATTGCCCGCTGATCCAAGCGCCGCGCCCTTAGGGGATTTCCAGACCTTTGCAGTTACCAGCAACATCACGTCCGCATTGGTTTCCTTGTCGAGATCAATTGCTTCGAAATTGCGCAGGACCGTGGTCGCTTGACCGCTTTCGACCGTGAAACGACGCGCGCCTTCTTGCACTAAAAAGTTCTCGGCCGTGACCTTCACACGCCCTGACAATGCCTCCGCAGGGATAGTTGTGAGCCTAGTTTCTTCGCTATTGATACTTTCGCGGATCAGGAGCGACCAGCTTGCCGCAGGCGAGCCAGCTGCAAACCAGACACGGCTGTCACCTGCCGCGGATACGTCGACCTCGGGCAAATCAGTCCAAGCGGTTTTTGCCGAGGTGTATTTCAACCCGAAACCCAAATCGTAGAGCGCACCTTCTGCAATATCGGGGGTGCGCGGCCATGCGGCTGGCAACTGGCCTGAAAAATCGAAACGCGGTGTGCCCCTGCTATCGCCCACGATCACATCGGCAAGCCCGCCGCCTTCTGATCCTGGGAGCCATGTCACAACGAATGCATCGGCAAGATTGAGCGCGGTGTTCACATAGAGCGGGCGCCCCGTGATCATCACTGCAATCACCGGAATACCCTGCGCTTTCAACTTGCGCATAGTCTCATAGGGACCGGTTAGATCGTCATCGAGCGCCAGTGTTGCCCTGTCGCCCTGAAATTCGGCGTAGGGCTTTTCTCCAAAAATGACGACCGCTGCATCGGGCCTTTGGGTAAAACTGCCATCGGGTGACAATTCGCTTGATCCGCCGGCGCTTTTGAATGCCTGGGCGAGGCCCGCATAGAGCGAGGTTGCTCCTGGGAAGTGACTGTTATCAAGGCCAGTGCCTTGCCATGAAATGGTCCAGCCTCCTGATTGCCGGGCAATGTCATTGGCGCCTTCGCCAGCGACCAGCAAATGCCCGCCAGATTTCAAGGGCAGTACACCTTGGTTCTTGAGCAAAACCAGAGATTTGCGGACAGCCTCGCGTGCAATCGCGCGGTGCTCGGTGCTCCCCAATAGCTCGTATTGGCCAGCCAAAAGGCGATCCGACGGCTTGGATGCATCAAGCAATCCAAGCCGCATCTTGACTTTCAGAACCGCCTCAACAGCTTCATCAATGCGCGCCATGGCAATTTCCCCACTACGCGCCTTGGTCAGGGTATCCTCGTAGATCGCTTTCCACGTGTCGGGGGCCATATACATGTCGATCCCAGCCTGAAGCGCCTGAGGGCAGCTGGAATTGGTGCAGCCAGCAACTTGTCCATGGGCATTCCAGTCTGAAACGACAAAGCCATCAAAGCCCATGCGATCTTTCAAAACATCGGTGAGCAGGCTCTTGCTTCCCGTCATTTTCTTGCCCTGCCAACTGGAGAAGCTGGCCATGACCGTTGCCACACCTTCGCTGATTGCTGGGCCATAGGGCGCGCCATGGATATCCCGTAATTCCTCCTCGGAAATGTCAGCGTCGCCTTGGTCAACGCCATCCTTGGTGCCCCCATCGGCAAGGTAGTGCTTTGTCGAAGCAATGACATAGGGGCCATCAAGTAGCCCTTCTGACGCCGGCGGCCCTTGAAGCCCGCGCACCATTGCTCCGGTATATTCGGCAACGATTGCTGGATCAGAGGAATAACCTTCGTACGCGCGGCCCCATCGAAAATCCTGCGGCACGGCTACAGTCGGTGCAAACGTCCATTCCTGGCCGGTAACGCG
>CAZJAG010000021.1:28001-29092 GCA_964543735.1 uncultured Porphyrobacter sp.
GGAGTAGTCTCCGTTCCGGCTTGGCTATAGGCGCAGCCAGTCACCAAGAAGCTGCTGAGAATCAATCCTGCTCTTGCAAAACTGAAGGCCATCGATAGTCTCTCCCCACTAAAATGTGAGCGCTACCATGGCCGCTGATTTGTCATTTGTCTAGTAATCGCCGTTTTTGTGATGGGTCTCTAATTTGGGGTGTATTGTCAGAGGCAATTCGGGCGTGATTGAAGCGGCGACCGACCCAGTGTCTCGACAGCATCTGTGACAAAGTCAGGAGTGGATTGATCAATGGCTAGACTGTTTGCTGCGTTACTCGCCTTGTCTCTTGCTGCGTGCAGCACCTCGAACACTGTGCCTGGTATATATGATCAGACTTCGCCGGAGATTACCGAGTGGATGCCCCAACCAGCAGTGCTGGTATACTCGAAAACCAAGGGCTGGCGACATAATGAGGGTATTGCCGGGGCGGACCTGTTTTTCGTGCAGCTCGCCCGCGAAAGAAAGTTTGGCATATTCACGACAGCAAATGGGGCGGTGTTTAATCCGACAAATTTGGCTCGTTTCGATGTAGTGGTCTTCAACAATGTGACCGGCGATACGCTCTCTCCTGAACAAAGGCAGGCTTTTGAAAGCTGGCTCAAACAAGGTGGAGGCTGGATTGGTATTCATGGCGCGGGCGATGCCTCGCAAGACGCGTGGGCATGGTATCAAGATGTGCTGATTGGTCCGCGTTTTATCGGCCATCCGGCTGATCCCCAGTTTCAAAATGCTCGGATTGAAACATTGAATTCCGATCATCCTGTCACGCAAGGAATCGCTCGTGATTGGGTTCACAATGACGAGTGGTACAGTTTCGATTCTCGTGCGCAGGATCACGGCGCGAATGTTCTGTTTGGGCTCGATGAGAGTACTTACCAGCCGCGCAACGAGGCCTATGGCGATGTCTCTGATTTGCGGATGGGACAAGGCGCAATCAATCATCCGATTGTTTGGGTGCGCTGTGTATCTGACGGGCGCGCGTTCTATTCAGCGATTGGGCATGGCGATCAAAGCTATGAGGACCCGAACAATCGCAAACTGCTCTCAAACGCCTTTGA
>CAZJAG010000022.1:0-6289 GCA_964543735.1 uncultured Porphyrobacter sp.
TTGCTCAGCCTCTTGTGCCATTGCCGATGCGGGCAGGGCCGCACACGAAGCCAGAAGGGTCGCGCAAAAGCGACGCGAAAAGGAGTGAATAGTCATTTTAAGGGGTCCTCACCTCTTAGTGGTGGGCGTTTTATACTTGCGATTTATCAGGATGCAATATGCGCTATGGGTGCAAGAATGCCACAGTGAAACGCGCGGAAATCCGCCGTTTATGCGTCTTCCAGCTCGCGCTGTTTCTGGTCGCTGGCAGCTTCGAGAAGCTGGGCGCGAATTTCATCGAGCCGCTCTTGCGAGGTGACTTTCTGACCTGTCAGATCGGTGACATAAAACGTGTCTGCGGCGCGCTCGCCATAGGCTGTAATATGGGCTGAGTTCACAATCAGATTGGCTCGATAAAGCGCGTGAGCCAGCCGGTTGAGCAGAGCTGGGCGGTCGCGTGCATTCACCTCGATTACTGTGAAGCGATTGCTGGCCGTATTGTCGAAGACGACGCGCGGGGCGACATTGAATGCTCCTGCACGGTGGCGGGCGAGCGGGCGTTTGGCGAGCTTGGGAACCAGCTCGGCCCGATTGGCAAGGGCGCTGGCAATACTCTTTTTGAGGCGGGCAAACTGGTTTTGCTCGTCAAACGGCTGACCAAGCGGGTCCTGGACCAGAAAATTGTCCACCGCATAGCCGTTTTGCGCAGTGTGAATGCGCGCATCTATAATGTTTGCACCGGCCAGATGAATACCGCCAGCAATGCGGTAGAACAGGCCGGGGTGGTCGGCTGCAATTACGCTCACCAAAGTTGCGCCGAGCGTCTCATCAAAACTGCATTCGATGGACAAGTGATCATCGGATGTCTGAGCTTCGGCAAACTGGGCAAGGTTGCTGGCGATCACATCCTCGCTTTCGGCAATCCAATAGGCATCGCCGAACAGTTCGCCTGCTTGCGCAACCAGCGCGCCCAGCGCATCGCTGCTTTGTGCAACGGCTTGTTTCTTGGCCTCGACCCGCTGCGTGCGGCCATGACGCATATGGCCAAGCCGCAGACGTTCTTGTGCCGCGTCATACAGCTCGCCCAGCAATTGCCCTTTCCAACTGTTCCAAGTGCCCGGCCCGACCGCGCGAATATCGACACAGGTCAGGATCAACAGCTGACGCAATCGTTCCACGCTTTGCACCTCGACCACGAAATCCTCAATCGTCTTGGGATCGGTAAGGTCGCGTTTGAACGCGGTTGCGCTCATCAGCAAATGCTGGCGAACCAGCCATGCGACAAGCTCTGTCTCGGCCTCGTCCAGCCCGAAACGCGGGCACAGCTTCATCGCGACTTCCGCGCCCAGAACCGAATGGTCACCGCCGCGCCCCTTGGCGATATCATGCAGCAGCACAGCGACATAGATGACGCGGCGCGAGGCCAGCTTGTGAATGAGGCGGCTGGAGCGCGGGTGATCGTCTTTCAGCTCGCCCTTCTCGATCCGGTTCAACAGGCCAATCGCGCGGATGGTATGCTCATCAACGGTGTAGTGATGATACATATCGAACTGCATCTGAGCGTTGACGCGGCCAAAATCGGGCACGAAGCGGCCAAATACGCCGGCCTCGTTCATCCAGCGCAGCACCATTTCCGGATCGTTCTTGCCGCATAGCAGATCAAGGAACAGCGCATTCGCCCGTTTGTCCCGGCGCAAGGGTGCTTTGATCAAGGCGCTGTCGCGGCCTGCCTGCCGCATGGTTTCGGGATGAATCTCCAGATTGTTCGCTTCGGCAAGCTGGAAAATCTCGATCAGGCGAACCGGATCATCCTTGAACCAATCATCCGAAGCCGCGGCAATTTTGCCGCTGAATACCGAATAGCCTTTGAGCTTGTAGGGCTTTTGCTTGAAGCTGGCGAAGAAGCCGCTGCCCACGCGCTTCTTGGCGAATTTGTCGTCCAAATGGGCGAGGAACACGCCGGTCAAACTGCCCACGCGCTTCGCTTGCAGGAAATAGAATTGCATGAAGCGTTCGACCGCGCTTTTGCCGGGACGGTCTGCGAAATTCATCCGCGCGGCGACTTCGCGCTGCAAGTCAAACGTCAGGCGATCTTCGGCGCGCCCGGTAATGTCATGCATGTGGCAGCGCACAGCGAGCAAGAACCCTTCAGCCCGGCGGAAGCTGCGATATTCCTGCTTCGTCAGCAGCCCAACATCGACCAGCTCGGATGCGCTGCGAACCTTGTGAATATATTTGCCGATCCAATAGAGCGTGTGGAGATCGCGCAGGCCGCCTTTGCCCTCTTTGACATTGGGTTCGACGACATAGCGGCTGTCCCCCATCCGCTTGTGCCGCGTCTCGCGCTCTTCCAGCTTTTCAGCGAGGAATTTGTGCTCTGATCCTTTGACAACTTCGGCCCAGAAGCGCGCGGCGACCTCGTCATACAAATCGCGGTCGCCCCAGACATAGCGCGCTTCGAGCTGGGCGGTGCGGATTGTCAAATCCTCTTTCGCCATCCGCAAAGTATCATCGGGCGTGCGGCTGGACTGGCCCAGTTTCAGCCCCAGATCCCACAGGAAATAGAGCATCGCCTCGATCACTTGCTCGCACCAAGGCGCGCGGCGCATGGGCGTGATGAAAGCAATATCGACATCGGAATGCGGCGCCATTTCCGCGCGGCCATAACCGCCCACGGCAATGATCGTCAGCCGCTCTGCCGCTGTGTGATTGGCAACCGGATAGACGTGCGCGACGACATGATCGTGCACCAGCCGCAAAATCTGGTCGATCAAAAAGGCTTGACCGCCCGTGCATTCATGACCTGCAGAAGGCTTTTCAAGCAGCCTGCGCGCAATCTCGGCGCGTCCATCATCAAGCGCTTGCTTGAGCAGTTCGATAATCGGCTGGCGTGCGCCTTCGCCGCCATGCTCCTCCACCAGAGCCGCAATCTGATCGTTCAGCTGGCGCCGATCGATGATTGCGCGCTGGTGGGGGATGCGCGTTTGCGCCATGGCAATGCCTTATGCGTTCTCGAGCAGATCGCCTGCGAACATGGTGCGCACCGTGCGCTTGTCGATCTTTTGAGTGCCCAGACGCGGCAGCGGCTTGTCCGATTTCCAGATCAGATGCACTTGCGGGATCTTGAACGGAGCGATGTTCTTAGACAGTGCGGCATGCAGTTCCTCAGTGCTCAAAGACTGGCCTTCCTTGCAATAGAAGACCGCCGCAGGCACTTCACCAAACCGGTCATCAGGAACACCGAATACCGAACATTCTGCCACTTCCTCATTGGCGTAGATCGCATCTTCAACCTCGATACAGGTGATGTTCTCACCGCCGCGGATGATGATGTCTTTCTTGCGGTCAACGATGTAGAGATAACCCTCGGTATCGAGATAGCCCAGATCGCCAGTGCGGAAGAAACCGTCAGCGGTAAAGGCGGCCTCGGTCGCCTCGTCATTCTTCCAATAGCCTTTGAAATTGGCTGCGGTGCGAATGCACACCTCGTCCACCTTGCCTTGCTCGACCGGCTTGCCGTCATTGTCGAGAATGGCAACTTCAACCATGGGCTGGCTGGCGCGTCCGGTTGAGCCGGGTTTCGCCATGTAGTTCTCGTTGAAATTGCCGCAGCCAACGCCGTTGGTTTCGGTCAGGCCATATCCCAGAAGCGGGAATCCGCCGGGGAAAGCTTTCTTGATCTTGGTGACGTGGTCGAGCGGGCGCGGCGCGCCGCCAGCGGCAAAGCTCTTGCACGCCGACAGGTCGAATTTCTCGCGCTCTGGATGGGTGGCGATTTCATAGCTCATCAGCGGAACGCCAACAAAGTAAGAAACCTTCTCTGCCTCCATCAGGCGCAATGCCTCAAGCGCATCCCAGCGCGGCATGAAGACCAGCTTGCGAGCGATTGCGTAGGATTGCAGGAAGAGCGGCACTTGACCCGTCACATGGAACAAGGGCACTGCGATCAGCGCGCATGGCTGCGAGCTGACATCTTCGCCCTGACTTTCCAGCAGAACCTTCGCCATCGCGCTTTGCGAGACATAGCTCATCGTGCCCGAGACAACGCCGCGGTGATCCGACCATGCACCTTTTGAGCGGCCTGTTGAACCCGATGTGTAAAGGATGGTGCAAAGATCATCAGGGCCAAGCTGGCCGAGCATGGTCATAGCAGTCATGCCGGGATTTTCCTCAGCCTGCCACATTTCCTTAAGGCCGTCTGCGGGCGCGCAATCATGTTCGAACATGACCAGCTTTGCGCCATGCGTGTGACCATCGAGCCGTTTTGCGCGGCCAGCATCAGCCAGCACCAGTTCGCATTCAGCCAGATCAATCCCGTAGGCAAGCTCGTCCCCGCTCCAGAAACCATTGAGCAAGGTCGCGCAGCCGCCCGACATGATGATGCCCATATAAGCGACAATCCAATTGCACGAATTGCGCGCGGCAATGCCAACGCGGTCACCCTTTTTCACGCCGTGAATGTGAGTGAGGCCTGCTGCGACATGAAGCGCAGCCTGATACGTCTCGCCAAAGGTCAGCCGCACATCGCCATCGACGAGGAATTCCACGTCCTTATGCTCATTGCAAAAATGGGCGAAATAATGCGCCAGACTGGGCGGCGAATTTTTGAAAACGGGAACGGAATATCCGTCCTGCTCCAGCTGCTCGGTTTCAAAGGGCTGACCCGGCTGGGTCAATTGGCCGACAATATTCTCAAGCGCTTTATCCAGCTCTGTGAGCATGGGTATGTGTCTCCTCTCAAAAAGGCCGCTTCGCCAAGACAGCAACAAACTGTCCCAAATCGCGAGCGACCCGATACGCAGGCTTTCCCCACATGTCCTGCTGTGCCAAAGAGCCGCTAAGCATGCGTGCCGCGCGGCGCGCGCACACCATTAGGGACTTAGGAACGTGCTGTCACTACTTGCTTTATCGGGGTCTGCTGACCCCATTTTGTGGACTGATCTGGGCCTGCGATCCTATCTGTTCGAGATTGGCAGTTTTCAGCTGCGGTTCTATTCGCTCGCCTATCTGATCGGGGTGATCTTCGCCTATTGGCATTTGAGCAAGATGATCAAATCGCCCGGTGCGCCAATGGCTCAACGTCATGCCGATGATCTGTTCTTTTATTGCACTTTGGGCGTCATTCTGGGCGGACGGCTGGGCTATGCCTTGTTCTACAAGCCCGAATTGCTGACCAGTATCGAGCTGCTCAAGCTGTGGGGCGGGGGCATGAGCTTCCATGGCGGATTGCTGGGTGTGCTGCTGGCGATTTTCTTCGTTGCCAAGCGCGGCGGGCTCTCGTTCTTGCGGGTGTGTGACTACATCGCTGTGAATGTGCCCTTGGGAATGCTGCTGGGGCGGCTGGCGAATTTCGTCAATGGCGAGCTGTATGGCCGCGCCAGCGATGTGCCATGGGCGATGATTTTTCCTAGTGGCGGAGAGATCGGGCGGCATCCCAGCCAGCTCTATCAGGCAGGGCTCGAAGGGTTGCTGCTGCTGATTGTGCTGATGGCATTGTTCTGGCGCAGCAAGGCGCGTTATCGCCCCGGATTGCTGGTGGGTGTGTTCACCATCGGAATGGCCATCGCGCGTTTCACCAATGAATTCTTCCGCCAGCCTGACAGTCACTTGACCGAATTTGCCGCCACAACCGGCCTCACCATGGGCCAATGGCTGACAATTCCGCTGTTCCTCGCCGGATTGTTCGTGCTGATCTTCTCACTGCTGCGCCGTGATACTGACAAGGAGCGCGGCATCGAGACGCGCTGATGGCGGCGAAGACTTATGCGGAGCGCTTGCACAGGCTGATCTGCAACAATGGCCCGATCCCGCTCTCCCAATATATGGGGGAGAGCAATGCGCATTATTACAATGCGCGCGATCCCTTGGGCGAGGGCGGGGACTTTATCACTGCGCCTGAAGTGAGCCAGATGTTTGGCGAGATGATCGGGCTGTGGTGCGCGGATATCTGGACGCGGGCGGGCAAGCCTCAACCCGTCCATTATGTCGAGCTGGGGCCAGGGCGTGCAACCTTGGCCAGCGATGCCTTGCGAGCAGCGGGCGCACACGGGTTCAATCCGCAAGTGCATTTCGTGGAAGGGTCAGACAGCCTGCGCGCACTTCAGACCAAAGCGGTGCCGCAAGCTGTCCATCATGCCGATACGTCAAGCCTGCCTGATGATGCGCCTTTGCTGATCGTTGCGAATGAGTTTTTCGATGCGCTGGCTGTGCGGCAATTGGTCAAAACGCATGCAGGATGGCGCGAACGGATGGTCGGGCTGGCCGATGAAGAACTGGCTTTTGTAGCGGGCGACAAGCCAATGGATGCAGC
>CAZJAG010000022.1:6389-8967 GCA_964543735.1 uncultured Porphyrobacter sp.
TGTCCTGCGGCGAGTGCAATCATGCGCGATCTGGCGCAGCGGATCGCGAGCCAGGGCGGGGCTATGCTGGCGATTGATTATGGCTCGCTGGAACCTCGGGTAGGCTCGACATTGCAAGCCATCCGCGCGCATCGCAAAATCGCTCCGCTTGAAGCGCCGGGTGAAGCTGATTTGACAGCGCATGTCGATTTCGCCGCTCTGTCGGATGCAGCGACAGATGGCGGGGCGCTCGTTAGCGGACAGGCAAGTCAAGGCGATTGGCTCAAAGCGATGGGCATTGGCGCAAGAGCGCAAGCTCTGATCAAGAACGCTCCTGATCAAGCCGCCACAATTGCCCGCCAGCTGGAGCGGCTCGCCGCGCCAGAGCAGATGGGTGATCTGTTCAAAGTGCTTGCCATCCGTGCCCCTGATTGGCCTCAAGGTGCAGGATTTGATGCGCTCTAGAAATTTTTTCCGCAGGTTCTGTAACCATTCATCCCTTCGGCTCGAATGCTTTACGGGTCTGACAAAGGAGACTTCGCTCATGCCCCACCGTCTTGCTGCAATCGCTATGCTGTTGGCTGTCGCCTCCCCGGCACAAGCAGCCGATCCAATAGCGGGTCGATGGATCACCGAGGGAAAAGACGCAATTGTCTCGGTAGGTTCTTGCGGCAAGACGGTTTGCGGGCGGATCGCGAAGTTTCTCGTGAAGCCCCCGCAAGGCGCCAATCAGCGCGATGTGAACAATCCGAACAAGGCTTTGCAAAAGCGCAAGCTGCTGGGCCTCCCGATCCTCACCGGATTTCGCAAAGACGGCAAGGTTTGGCGCGGCAAGATTTACGATCCGAACACTGGCAAGACCTATCGCTCGATCCTGCGCCGCAAAAGCGCCAATGTGCTCGAAGTGAAGGGCTGTCTTGGCCCGTTTTGCCAGACGCAAATCTGGCGCAAAGCGCGCTAAATTGGGTATCCTCGTGCCATTGCTGCGCTCATGAGCGCAGCGGCACTGCGGGCGGCCGTTCGGCCTTGCGATCGCTTCGCGACCAGAGTTTTCGTTAGTCTAGACCCACCCGCTTCGCCAATTCAGCGGCGGCATCTTTGGGGCTCAATTTGCCTTCGCCTTCCTTGTCGACGGCGAAATTCGCGGCCCGCATCGCATCGACATCAATCGCGCCCATCAACGGCTCAAGCGCTGCCACAAGCGCTGCATCCTCGCGCGCTTCAGGGCTAAGCATCACCAGAGCATCATAGCTTGGCAATGCCTCTTTCGGATCAGCCAGAGTAACCAGCCTGTCCGCTGCAATCCGCCCATCAGATGTGTAAGCGCTGATCACATCAGCCTCGCCCGATTTGAGCGCATTATACATGAAAGTCGGCGCGAAATTGCGTGTCGAGGCAAAGCGGAAGCCATAGGCATCGCGCACGGCAATCCATTCGGGCCGCTCGAAAAATTCCGGGTCGCCGCCCACAGTCAATTGCGGCGCGGCGCGGGCGAGATCATTGAGGTTTTCAAGGCCCAGCTCAGCCGCGCGGTCCTCTCGCAGAGCAAAGGCATAGGCGTTTTCAAAGCCGAGCTTGCCCAGCACCAGCGCGCCGGAAGTCTCCTCCTCCCAAGCAACAATCGCGGCATACATCGCATCGCGCCCGGGATTATCCTCGCGCTTCATCTGGTTCGCCCAGATCGTGCCGGTGTAATCAATCGAAATGTCGAGCGCATTTGTGGTGAGCGCATTGTGGACTACTGCGCTGCCCAGACCGTCGCGATATTCCACTGTGTATCCTGCTTTCTCCAGCTGCGATCCGATCAGGCGGGCAAGGATATATTGCTCGGAAAACTGCTTTGCGCCGATCACGATGCGCTCTTGCTTGCTTCCACCAAATTGCACGAGGAGCGCTGCGATTATGCCCAGCGCCACTACGCCCAACCCTCCAAGGCTGAGCGCTGGCTTGCGCGTGAGCATCCCGCGCTCGATCAGACCAAGCAATGCATCTGCGGTGAGTGCAAGCGCAGCAGAGGCGACGCATCCCGCCAGCACCAGCGCCCAGTTTTGCGTTTGCAATCCGGCGAAAATCGGATCGCCCAAGCTTGGCTGGCCGATTGTGGTCGCAAGGGTCGCTGCGCCAATAGTCCACACCGACGCTGTGCGGATGCCCGCCATGATGAAGGGGGCGGACAAGGGCGCTTCGACGAGCCGCAATTTCTGCGCTGATGTCATGCCGACACCGTCTGCTGCCTCCAAAACGCCGGGGTCGAGATTGGCCTGCGCTGTGATGGCGTTTCTCAAGATGGGCAGAAGCGCGTAAAGCGCCAATGCGAGCAGCGCTGGAAGAAAGCCAAGCGTTGGCAGACCTTCGCCGAAGATGACCCTGAGGCTAAGCAATATCGGGAAGAACAAGGCCAGCAATGCAAGCGCCGGGATCGTCTGGACAAGGCTGGCAAAGCCGAGGGCTACTTTGGAGACAGTCTGGTTGCGGCTCGCCCAAACGGCCAGTGGCAGCGCCACGGCGATGCCCAAAGCAATCGCGCTGGCTGACAGCAGGACATGCGCGGCCAGCTGATCGCCAAGGCCCCACAAAGCGTCCCAAAAGCCGTTCATGC
>CAZJAG010000022.1:9067-12725 GCA_964543735.1 uncultured Porphyrobacter sp.
TTCATGCTTCCATGCTCGCAAGCTTTTCCGCTTGCTGTCTCGGCACTGCGACTAGGCCTTGCGCGATTCCACCGCCTTCACCGGCAAGCAGGCCAGCAGGCGTCTCATCGGCCACGATTGCCCCTGCATCCATTACCAATACACGGTCGGCCAGCAGCAAAGCTTCGGCCATATCATGCGTGACCATGATGGTGGTGAGGCCAAGCTCCTTGTGGAGCGCGCGCACTCGCTCCCCCAAAGCATCGCGGGTAATCGGATCGAGCGCTCCAAACGGCTCGTCCATCAAGAGCAATTGCGGGTTGTTCGCCAAGGCTCGCGCCACGCCGATCCGCTGGCGCTGTCCGCCCGATAGCTCGTCCGGCATCCGGCTTGCCATATCCGGCTCAAGCTCGACCAATTGAAGCAGCTCGGCAATGCGCGCATCCGAAAGCGCCTCCCCCTCAAGGCGCGGGCCAATCGCGATGTTCTGCGCCAGATCCATATGCGGGAAGAGGCCAATGCCCTGAAAGACATAGCCAATCCGGCGGCGCAATTTGGCTGAGGGAAGGGTGCTCACATCCTCGCCATCAATGCTGACGCGCCCGCTCGACAATTCGACCAGCGCATTGATCATCTTCAAAAGAGTGGATTTGCCCGAGCCTGATGCGCCCACCAATGCAACAAAACTGCCCGAGGCGATTTGAGTTGAAACACCGCCCACAGCCACGACATCGCCATAGATGCGCGATGCCTTGTCAAAGGAGACTTTGGCAGGTGAGCGAGAAGTCATGTCCTAAGCGGTCTAGAGATAGCGCTGCGATCCGCCAAGCGCCTATCTTCTTGCCTATGCACCTAGTGGTCGAGCGCTTCTTTGGGGATGCTCATATCAACTTGCAAACCGCTTTTCTCCCAGCGATGCTCGATTGTGCCGCCAAGCTGATGGCGCAAAGACATATTGACGAGCCGTGTGCCAAACCCTTCCTCGCTGGGTTCGCTAACCGGCGGACCTCCGCTCTCGTGCCATCCGATTCCAATCGCATCGCCGCGGTCATCAATGCGGATGCTGATCTTGCCGTCAGCTTCGCTAAACGCACCATATTTGGCCGAATTGGTCGCGAGCTCGTGGAAGATCAACGCCAGCGGAGTGGAGGCCGATTGGCCGAATGCGAAATCATCACCCGATACCGAAATTCGCGCGCCATCTGTGCCGCGATAAGGCGCCATCAGCGCCTCGAGCAATTCGGCCAGATTGTCGCTTTTCACCTGCCCCAGCGGTTTGACGAAATCCTGCGCCTTGCCCAAAGCGCGGATCGCTTCGATCAGTTCATCTGCAAAGCCTTCGACTTCAGGCTTGCTGCGTGCTCTTAAGCTGACAAGGCCGGAGACAACGGCGAAAATATTCTTGATCCGGTGGGTTAGCTCGCGCGCCAGCAAATCGCGGCTTTCGGACAATTTGTGCCCTTCATCGATATCGGTGATGGTTCCGAACCAGTCGGCGGTTGCAGGATCATTGCCAGAGGGCACGGCGCGCGACAGCACCCAGCGATAGGAACCGTCTTTTTGCCGCAGCCGCCACTTATCCTCGAAATCAGAAGCGCGCTGGATCGCAGAGCCAAATTTCTCCAGCGAGGCCTCGTAATCATCGGGATGGATAACCGCGCGCCAACCATCCACATCGACCGGCTTCGGAGCGCCCGTCACATCTTCCCAGCGCGCATTGAAATAGCGAAAGCTCGGCCCCGGCCCGGCAGACCAGGCGATATCGGGAATGCTGTCTGCAAACAGCTGCATAGTGGCCTCACGCTGCTTCGCGGCCTCGATCGTCTCAAGACTTTCGCGATGCGCTGCCAGTCGCCGTTTCGCCGTAGTGGCCAGCATCTTCAGCCCTTCGAGCTGAATTGGATTTAACCCGTCAGGGCGCGGCTTCGTGTCCGAAACGCAAACCGCTCCCAATGGAGCGCCCTCTGCAGAAACAAGCGGGATGCCGGCATAAAAACGCACTTTGGGATCGGATTGGACAACCGCATATTCTTGCACGTCATCATGCTCAAGCGTGTTGGGAATGATAACCGGCCCCTTGCGATACATCGCATAGGCGCAAAGATTGTCTTTGCGGTCAACCTTACCTTCTTCCGCACCAAAGCTGGCGAGAAAATGCTGATCGGCCTCGCCAATAACATTCACCAAAGAAACGGGAGTTTCGCACAAGAGCGCAGCGAAGCGCGCAACCGCTTGCAGTTCAGGATCACCCTTGAGCGTGTCAATGCCAATAGTCTTGAGCACAGCAAGGCGTGCTTCCTCTTCAAAATACTCTTTTGAAGCGGGCAAATCATTCGGCCACACAGAGTTGGCGGACTGTGTCAGTATAGTTTCCTCCCATTGATCCCGCCTGCTTCTATAAGCAAAAAAGCGATCAAGGTAAATCGCCGCTAATGCTTAATTTCAATCAATACGAGCTGCGGCTGATCGCATTGGTTTGCGCTGGCGAGGATGGCTGATATGAGCAGGCGCAATAGCAATTGGCAGGATATTTCATGCGCGCGACACCCGATTTCGATTTCCAGCTTGGCGAGGCCGCCGATATGATCCGTGACAGCGTCGCGCGCTTTGCTGACGAGCAGATTGCACCGCTTAGCGACAAAATAGACCGTGAGGATTACTTCCCGCGCGAAGAGTTGTGGGCGCAAATGGGCGAGCTGGGCCTTCACGGGCTGACGGTTGACGAGGCCGATGGCGGGCTGGGGCTTGGCTATCTGGAGCATGTGATCGCGGTTGAGGAAGTGAGCCGGGCGAGTGCTTCGCTTGGCCTATCCTATGGCGCGCATTCCAACCTTTGCGTCAATCAGATCCGCCGCTGGGGTTCGCCTGAGCAGAAGGCGAAATATCTGCCCGGCCTCATTTCGGGCGAGCATGTCGGATCACTCGCGATGTCTGAGGCGAGCGCTGGTTCCGATGTCGTCTCGATGAAATTGAAAGCTGACGCCGTGCAGGGCGGATATATTCTCAACGGCACCAAATTCTGGATCACCAATGCGACGTATGCTGATACCCTCGTGGTCTATGCCAAGACCGATGGCAGCGCGGGCAGCAAGGGCATCACCGCGTTTCTGATCGAGAAGGATGATGCGGGCTTTTCCATCGGGCAAAAGATCGAGAAAGTGGGCATGCGCGGCTCGCCCACAGCAGAGCTGGTGTTTGACGATTGCCATATCCCCGAAGAGCGCATCATGGGGCCATTGAACGGCGGGGTCGGCGTTTTGATGTCCGGCCTTGATTATGAGCGCGTGGTGCTCGCCGGATTGCAATTGGGCATTATGCAGGCGTGCCTTGATTGCGTGATACCCTATCTTCGCGAACGCAAGCAGTTCGGCAAACCCATCGGCTCTTTCCAGCTGATGCAAGCCAAGGTCGCGGATATGTATGTCGCGCTGCAATCAGCCCGCGCGTACACCTATGCAGTGGCGAAAGCGTGCGATGCAGATCAGACAACGCGCTTCGATGCGGCAGGCGCGATCCTGCTGTCGTCAGAGAACGCCTTCCGTGTGGCGGCAGAAAGCGTGCAGGCATTGGGCGGGGCAGGCTATACGCTTGATTGGCCAGTTGAGAGATATATGAGGGACGCGAAATTGCTCGATATTGGCGCTGGCACGAACGAGATCCGCCGGATGCTGATCGGGCG
>CAZJAG010000022.1:12825-28146 GCA_964543735.1 uncultured Porphyrobacter sp.
AATTGCTCGATATTGGCGCTGGCACGAACGAGATCCGCCGGATGCTGATCGGGCGCGAATTGATTGGAGCGGCGGGATGATGCCTGTTGTTGAGGGAGAGAAACCAAAGAAGTCCAAGCCTTCTGTCCGAACACGCGCTGACGCGATCAAGCCGTTCGTCTGCAAGAACTTGATTGCAGTGATCGAGGCCCCCTCCGACATCAAGAATATCGGGACGGTGATACGCAATGTGAACGCGCTCGGTTGTGAGAAGGTCTATGTCGTCGATCCGCGCAAAGCTCTGCCGGACGATTGGCAGGAAATGCGCGAGAAAAGTTCGCTTTCGAAGACGTCTGTCTCAGCGGTGAAGTGGAGTTTCGTGAAACGCTTCGATAGCACTGACGATTGCTTCGACCATTTAGAAAGGAACAATTTTCACTCTGTTGTCACATCGCCTCACATAAAAGGGCAGAACAATGTCTGGCTGCATGAGGGCGACTTTACCGAACACACCAAGCTGGCCGTTTGGTTTGGCAATGAGAAGCGAGGCATCAGCGATCGCGCAGTTGAGCGAAGCGAAGCATGTGTCGCCATTCCAATGTTTGGGATGATTGAGAGCCTCAATCTCGGAACTTCCTCGGGTATCGTTCTATACGAAGTCACCAAGCAGCGACGCGAGTATCAGAGTGTGTATAGCAAAGGCCGCAAACGAGGGAAGCGCGCGGAGCCGCTGCCTACGGTGATGGGCCGGGAGGAGGCCCAGCAATGAGCGTCTATATGATAACCCGCATGACGATCCACGATCGCTCGCAATATGACAAATATGAAGAGCGCTTCATGGATATTTTCGAGACATTCGAAGGCAAGCTTTTGAGCGTCGACGAAGAGCCGCAAGTCATTGCTGGCGAGTGGAACGCAACGCGCAGCATTCTGATCGAGTTTCCAGACAAGCCCAAGCTGTTCGCATGGCTGCTATCGCCCGAATACAAGGAAATCGGCAAGTTCCGCGATGCAGGCGCAACAGCGGAATCGATCATCGTGAAAAGCTTTGAAGGCGAGCTATGACAGCCCCAATTCTCACCTCGAAACTCGACCGCGAAGCGCCGGATGCAAAGGCGCGGTTTGATCACAATCAGTCTCTCGCGCAGGATTTGCGCGCTACCGTTGCAACCGCAGCGTTGGGCGGCAGCGAGAAGTCGCGAGAGCGGCATACCTCGCGCGGCAAATTGCTCCCGCGTGAACGTGTCGAGCGCCTGCTTGATCCCGGCTCTCCCTTCTTGGAAGTTGGGCAACTCGCTGCACATGGCCTTTACGGAGGAGACATTCACGGCGCCTCAATGATCGCAGGTGTGGGGCGCGTTTCAGGCCGCCAATGCATGATCATCTGCAACGATGCGACGGTGAAGGGCGGCACTTACTTTCCGATGACGGTGAAGAAGCACCTGCGCGCGCAGGAAATCGCGCAGGAGAACCGCCTGCCGTGCATCTATCTGGTCGATAGCGGCGGCGCGAACCTTCCGCATCAGGCCGAGGTGTTTCCGGACAAGGAGCATTTCGGGCGCATCTTCTTCAATCAGGCGAATATGAGCGCACAGGGCATTCCGCAGATTGCCTGCGTCATGGGAAGCTGCACGGCTGGCGGCGCTTATGTTCCTGCCATGTCGGACGAGACAGTGATTGTGCGAAACCAAGGCACGATCTTCTTGGCTGGCCCGCCTCTGGTGAAAGCGGCAACGGGTGAGGAAATCAGTGCTGAAGACCTTGGCGGCGGTGATCTGCATGCCAAAAAGTCGGGCGTGGTCGATCACTTGGCCGAGAATGACGAGCACGCGCTCACCATCGTGCGCGATATCGTGTCGCATCTGGGCGAGAATACAGGCGCTGCGGCGGATGTCGCGCTCAAAGACCCGCGCCCTCCCAAGTTTGACGCCGATGACCTCTACGCCATCGTGCCCGAAGATGTGCGCGCGCCCTATGACGTGAAAGAAGTGATCGCGCGGCTGGTCGACGGCAGCGAGTTTCACGAGTTCAAGGCGCAATATGGCTCCACTTTAGTGTGCGGTTTTGCGCATATTTGGGGCATTCCTGTCGCAATTTTGGCCAATAATGGCGTACTTTTCTCCGAAAGTGCGCAAAAAGGCGCACATTTTATCGAGCTTGCGTGCCAGCGGCGCATTCCGCTGCTGTTCCTGCAGAACATCTCCGGCTTTATGGTCGGCGGCAAATATGAAGCAGAAGGCATTGCCAAACATGGCGCGAAGCTGGTGACGGCGGTTGCCACCGCGACCGTTCCAAAAATCACTGTGGTGATCGGCGGCTCATTCGGCGCAGGCAATTACGGTATGTGCGGGCGCGCCTATAGCCCGCGTTTTCTGTTCACTTGGCCGGGTGCGCGGATCAGCGTGATGGGCGGCGAGCAAGCCGCCAGCGTGCTCGCCACTGTGCACCGCGATGCGGATACATGGAGCGAGGAAGAGGCCGAGGCTTTCAAAGCGCCCATTCGCGAAAAGTATGAGGAAGAGGGCAACCCGCTCTACGCAACCGCGCGGCTGTGGGATGACGGCGTGATTGATCCGGTGCAGACCCGCGATGTGCTGGGCCTCGCCTTCTCCGCGACATTGGAAGCGCCGATCCCCGAGCGGCCCCAGTTTGGCGTGTTTAGGATGTGATGATGAAGATGACGATCGGTCGCACGGACGATGTTATAGAGAATGCTTCTTTGGAAGACCTCAAGGCTGCGTTGGCCGAAGCCAATAAACACAATGAAGATTCTTTTGTTATCTTAGGCAAGAGCGATCAGGAATACCGTCAATGCCTCCATTCGAACGGCTGGATATTGGAGGAGCGTCGGGGCGCATATGACCAGCATTTCAGTGCAATACGACGCGAGGAGCCACCCAGCCCGACAAAGCACAACTCAATCTTTGATGCCATCCTGAAGCGCAGCGAGCGTCTGGAGCAGCGCCACGCATTAACCGACGTCGAACAAGCCATGCTTGCTTATCTGCTTGGCAAACCCGATCCTGAGTGGCTCGAATGGGTGAACATCGGCGTCGACTGATCGTGTCAGTTTTCATCCCCCTCGCTTTCCGCAGCGTAACTGCTAGGCTTCAGGCAAACAGGGGATAGAAAACATTATGGCATCGCAGGCGAAAGTAGGCGCAGAGCAAAAGCCCAAAGCGCCAAAAGATCGGCAGCTATGGGGCTACAAACCCAGCTGGATCGACTATCTGCTGAGCGCGCTCAGCCTCGCCTTGGTCGCGGCAGTAGTGCTGGCGATATGGGGCGGGTGGGAACAGATGAGCCTGTTTCCTGCGACCTATTTCGTCCATTTCGGCACCATCTTGATCATGCTCGCGCTCAATCCGGTTATATTGCTGAGTGAAAAGGGCACGCCGCGCCACCGATTGATCGGCAAGGTCTGGCTGGCATCAATGGTGACCACGGCCATCGTTTCCCTCTTTATTCGCGACATCAATGATGGCGGCTTTAGCCCGATCCACATTCTGTCGGTTTTCGCTTTGCTTGGAAGCTGGGGGATCTATTCCAGCGCGCGAAAAGGTGACCATGTTAAGCACCGGCGGCATGTTTATAATTTGATCGTGGGAGCACTGCTGATCGCGGGCTTTTTCACTTTTCAATTTGACCGCTTGTTCGACCGCTGGCTTTCTATGGCTATTGGATAGGCAAGCGGCATGGGGCAAACGCTCTTTGCCGCATCCTCTTCGCATTCCCTGGCGTAACTGCTAGACACTAGCGCAAAGGGAAGAGGAACCGCTTTTGCAACATAACGAAACCCGCAATGTCACTTTGCTCTCGCGCTTGGTGAACCGCATTATCCTGTTCTTCTATTGGCAACGCGGCTGGACGATCGTGGAGCGCTTTCCAAAGAATGTGAAGAAATGCGTGATTGCGGGCGCGCCACACACTTCCAATTGGGATTTCGTATTTTTCGCAGGTGCGACCAAGACGGAGCAGATCCAGCCCAATTTCATGGGCAAACACACGCTGTTTCAGGGTGTCATGCGCAATTTCATGCTTGATATGGGCGGGATCGGTGTTGATCGCCGCGCGTCCGGCGGTGTGGTTGAGCAAATGAAGGCCGAATATGAGAGCCGCGAGGAATTGAACCTCGTGATCGCTTGTGAGGGTACGCGCAATTCCGACGGTAAGTGGAAGTCAGGCTTCTACAATATCGCCAAGGCAGCCAGTGTGCCGATTGTGCTCGCCTATGCTGACAATGCGAAGCGCACCATCGGGTTTAGCCCGCCGATTATGCCCAGCGGCAATTATGGCGAGGATTTGCTCAAGATTGCCGAGTGGTTCCGGTCAAAAATTCCCGATCTTGACCGGTACAAAGTGCTCGAGCAGCAAGCCAAGGATATTATTGCAGGAAAGAACGATGTTTGAAGCGCTTGCCATCAACGCGGCCATTTTGCTCGCGATCATTATCGTGCTGTGGCTGATCTCACTCAAGATTGACGATGTGTCTTTTATTGATGCGTTCTGGGGCGCAGGCATGGGCGTGATGGCGCTGACCAGCTATCTCCAATTGCCCGAGCGCGGGCTGGTGGCGACTGTGCTGATGGTGATGACGTGTGCTTGGGGTTTTCGCCTCGGGATTTATCTGATCCGGCGCTGGAGCGCTGAAGGCGAAGATAAACGCTATAAATTGATCTTGAAGAAAGACCGCGAGGCAGGGCGCTTTGCCAGCGCGGCGCTGACAAAAGTGTGGCTGATGCAGGCGGTGTTGCTGTTCGCTGTCTCAAGCCCGGCGCAAGTTGGCATTCTGGCGGCTGACGATGGAAATTCTCTCGGCCCGCTCGCTTGGGCAGGGATTGCGGTGTTTGCGATCGGCATCTTTTTCGAATGGGTCGGCGATTGGCAGCTCTCCCGGTTCAAGGCTGATCCGGCCAATCAAGGCAAAGTGCTCGACACAGGCCTGTGGCGCTATACCCGCCACCCCAATTATTTCGGCGATTTTATGGCGTGGTGGGGTATCTGGATTGTGTGCGCGAGTGTGGGCTGGATCTATGCAGCTGCGACTGTGATCGGGCCATTGTTCCTAAGCTTCACGCTTACCAAATGGTCAGGCGCACCTTTGCTCGAACGCGGCATGGCCAAGACCAAGGGTGACAAATATGCCGACTATAAAGCGCGCACATCGCCCTTTTTCCCGCGTCCGCCGAAGTCTTAGGCAAAGTCCTAGGCAAAGCCCATCGACTAGCAGCGCTTTGGGCACTGCGAATTGCATAAATTTCATGGCCGAGGGGCTTTAAGCGCTGAGCGAAAGCTCCTAAATACAGCCTCGGATCAGGAGGCGTGGCTCTATGTCAAGAGATGAACTCGAGCGTGAGAAGGCGCAGCTTGTTACTTTGGCGATGCAGCTGATCGAGCGGCGCGGGAGCGCGATTGATCGTTCCACCTTGGCAAGCGAAGCGGGTTTGGCTCGGGCGCGTGTGGAGGGCATCTTTCCCGAAGACACTGATCTGATCGATGCGATCGTTAGCCAATGGTACGCGCCGGACGTTGCAATCATGGAAGAGGTGCTTGCCTCAGAGCTGCCCATCCAGCGCAAATTCTACGAGTTTTACGCAAGGCGGTTTGCGCGCGATCATGAGCGCTTCAAGACCGATCCTGATCTCTATTCGCTCTATCTGGAATTGGGTGAAGCGAATTTCGAGCAAGTGCGCGGCTATATCGATCTGGCTGATCATTACCTCACCGTATTGATCGCGCAGGCGCAGGACGAGGGCTTTTTCCAGGGACTTGAGATTGATGAAGCGCTCACGCTGATCAATCAGATGACGATTTGCTACACGTCCCCGCAAATGATGGTGACTGTGGGAGAGAAGCTTTCGACGGAAAAGCTGGCCAAAATCATTGATACATTGTTTGCTGGATTGTCAGCCGATGAAGGCGGGGCGCTGGGCGTTAGCTCGCTGAAAATCGCCACTTGATAGCTTCCAAAACAAAAGACCGGATTAGCGGCGCTTCTTGAATTGCAACACATTGGCAGGCGGCTTGGGCCCGCCAAAGCGCGGACCGCGCGGTGGCCCGTTATTCTCGCGCAGAGCATATTTCAGGCTCGCCCCGATCATCCCGCTTGCAATCACAATAATCAGACCGGCCCAGAACCAGTGCGGCAACAGCAAGGCCTGCTCCATTGCGCCGGTGTCAGAGGCCATCGGCTGCCCGCCAATGACGGCGCTTTCCATCATCAGATAATCCCACTGGCCAAACATGGAGAGCGCTGCGTGAATGCCCAGAAACTGCAATGTGAAGCGCGTGATTGTATCGCCTGCACGCCATGCGATCAGCACCAGTACGCCTGCGACTAATGGCAGGACTATCCAGCCCACAAGCGTTCTCACCCAGATCAGTGTCGAAAGCGCGATAATGCCCGCAAAGGCGATCAATGTCGGGCGCCAAACGCGCTGATTGGCACTTGCCAGAATGAGCAGCGAGCCGACGATTGCTGGGCCAAGCGGGCCGCCTGCTGCGATCAAAGCTTTGGCAAATCCGGACACGTCAACTGGCGCTGATGTGGTCGCGACGCCCGATCCATCGGGCAGCAGCTCGAGCTTCTCAAAGCCGAAGCCCAGCGCCAACGCGGTCAGCCCGTGCCCCATCTCGTGAAACCATGTCGAGAGGATCACGAAGGGATACATGATGAAATTGCCGAGCGGTAAGGACGGGATGAACAGCACAAGCAGCGCGGCCAGCACCAGCCTGCCAACCTGTTCCTCTTGCGAGCCGGGACGAACCATGGATTGCATCAAACGGCGGCCTTATCCTTGCTCGGCGCAGCATCATCGAGCGAAGGCGGAATGCTGCGATGCTCGTCCGCAATCGACCATCCTGCAAGAAACAGTCCTGCGACCAGCGGGCCAACAACAATGCCGGACAGACCCATCCACGAAAGCCCGCCCAATGTTGTGATCAGGATAATCCAGTCAGGTATGCCGGTATCGCGGCCGACCAGCATTGGGCGAAGGAGATTGTCTGCCATGCCAATCACTGCAATGCCCGAGACGATAACCAATATGCCTTGCCAGATCGCTCCGGTTGCCAAGAGCCAGATCGCCACTGGAACCCACACAATCCCTGTGCCCACAGCTGGCAATAGCGAGAACAGCGCCATCAACACTCCGAACAGGATCGCGCTGGGCACGCCTGCAATCCAGAATGTGATTGCGCCCAAGGCCCCTTGCACAACGCCCACAACGCCCGATCCCTTGATCGTAGCGCGCACAATGGAGAGGAATTTGTCAACCAATCGCTTGGCAATGTCGCTTTCCAGCGGCAGCGAGCTGACCACAGCATCGCCAATCTGGCGACCATCGCGCAGCAGGAAATAGGTGACGTAAAGCCCGATACCAAAGGCGAGTGCGAAGCTGGCGACACCGCCGCCAACGGCGACCGCCTGGCTCGCGACATAGGTCGCAATTTCGGTCGCAAATTCCTGAGCGCGGTCCTGCAAATCGGCGATATCGCCCCAGCCATTGGCTTCCAGCACTGCTAGAACATTGATGGGTAAGGCATCGCGGATCTGGTTCAGCATTCCGGGAATATCGATATTGCCGCGCTGGAATGCGGCGACAACGGAGACGGCCTCGTCAACCACTAGCCCACCGATAAAGAAGGCAGGCAGCAGCACTGCAAATGTGATGATCAGCATGGTTGCAAGTGCGCATCGGCTGGGATGCATCGGCCAGCGTTCCAGCAAGCGCCGATAGAGCGGTTGGAACATTATCGCGGCCAGCGTTGACCACAGCACCGCCTTGTAAAACGGCCAGACAATCGCAGCCATTGCAAGCGTGACCAGAGCAAGGAACAGCCAGAAGCCGCCGCGCTCGATCTGTTCGTTTTCCTGCTGTGCGTTCACTTGTGCGTCCAATGGCCTCTTCTTGGCTCGAAAGCCAATCCATAGCTCCACCTAGACGAAGTGGGCGCTATCGATCAAACATCAAGGTTGGCGACATTCAAGGCGTTATCCTGAATGAACTCGCGGCGCGGCTCGACAACATCGCCCATCAGCCGTGTGAAAATCTCGTCTGTCACATCGGCATCTTCGACTTTCACCTGCAACAAAACGCGGTGATCGGGATCGAGCGTGGTTTCCCACAATTGCTCGGCATTCATTTCGCCAAGGCCCTTGTAACGGCTGATCGAGAGGCCCTTGCGCCCTGCCGCCAGCACCGCATCGACCAATTGCGAAGGCCGCGTGATTGCATCGTCAGCAGAGATTGCGGGCGTTTCTTCGTCCGCTTCTTCGCCGCTGTCTGCATCACCTGCACCTGTTTTCACCAATTGCGCTGGCGAGGCATAGGCATCAGCATGGCTGGCGGCCAGCTGGTGCAGCTTGCGCGCCTCTGCACTGGTGAGGAAGCGCGCCTCGATCTCGTGAACGTCGGTGACACCGCGCCACAGCCGGTTGAACTGGGCCGAGCCGTCATCGCGCAGCTTGGCTGACCATTGCGCTTCGGGGTCGCCCATTACGAGGCGCTGAGCCGCAGCTTCCAACGAACTCGCCCGCGATGCTCCGTTCAATTCGGGATCGAGCGCACCGGCGAGCGCCATATGCTCGATAATCGCGGTGTTATAACGGCGCGGGACAAACCCCAGCAGATTGCGCAGCCGCAAGGCATGCTCGATCAGATCGCGCAAATCACCATCACCGCGAGAGCCTTCGGTGGTTTCCATCACGCGGCCAGCGAGCCCTGCATCAACCAGATAGCGATCAAGCGCGGCATCGTCTTTTAGATAGACTTCGCTGCGTCCCTTGGCGACTTTGTAGAGTGGTGGCTGGGCAATGAAGAGGTGGCCCGCTTTGACAATCTCGGGCATTTGCCGATGGAAGAATGTGAGCAGCAGCGTGCGGATATGCGCGCCGTCCACATCAGCATCGGTCATGATCACAATCTTGTGATAGCGCAGCTTTTCGAGGTTAAACTCATCGCGCAGCCCTGTGCCCATCGCTTGAATCAGCGTGCCGACTTCTTTCGAAGAGATAATCCTATCGAACCGCGCGCGCTCGACGTTCAGAATTTTACCCTTAAGCGGCAGGATCGCTTGCGTCTTGCGGTCGCGCCCCTGTTTGGCAGAGCCGCCAGCGGAATCACCCTCGACCAGAAACAGTTCGGATTTGGCCGGATCGCGTTCCTGACAATCGGCAAGCTTACCAGGGAGAGAGGCGACGCTCATTGCGCCCTTGCGGCTCATCTCGCGCGCTTTGCGCGCAGCCTCGCGCGCAGCGGCGGCATCAATGATCTTTTGGATGATCGCCTTCGCATCCGCCGGATTTTCTTCCAGCCATTCGGTCATCTTCTCGCCCATCAGGCTTTCAAGCGGTTGGCGCACTTCGGATGAGACCAATTTGTCCTTGGTTTGCGAGCTGAATTTGGGATCGGGCAGTTTCACGCTGACAATTGCGCTCAACCCCTCGCGCATATCCTCGCCCGAAAGCGAAACCTTCTCTTTCTTCAAGAGCCCCGAATTGGCCGCATAATTGTTGAGCGTTCGGGTCAGCGCCGCGCGGAAAGCTGCCAGATGCGTACCGCCATCGCGCTGCGGAATGTTGTTAGTGAAGGTGAGGACGTTTTCGTAATAGCTGTCATTCCATTGCAGAGCGACATCGATTCCAATCCCGTCTTTCTCCGCCGAGACCGAAATCGGCTCTGCAATCAGCGCGTCCTTATTGCGGTCAAGATATTTGACAAAAGCGGAAATGCCGCCCTCGTAGAACATATCATGCTCTTGCGGTTCTTCGCCGCGATTGTCGCGCAGCAAGATGCGCACGCCGGAATTGAGGAAAGCCAGCTCGCGGTAGCGATGCTCGAGCTTTTCAAAATCATATTCGGTGACGTTTTTGAACGTGTCGTTGGAGTGGTGGAAGGTGACGCGGGTCCCCTTCTTGAAGCCGTTTTCGTCAGGGTTTTGCTCGACCTTGGGCGCATCGCCTTTCACTTCGAGCGAGTTCACCGCCTCGCCATGCTCAAACCGCATCCAATGCGTCTTGCCATCGCGCCAGATTTCCAGCTCAAGCCATTCGGAAAGCGCGTTCACAACCGAAACGCCAACGCCATGCAGCCCGCCAGAGACCTTGTAGGCATTATCATCCGAGGTGTTTTCAAACTTACCGCCGGCGTGCAGCTGGGTCATGATAACCTCGGCCGCCGAGACGCCTTCTTCCTTGTGCATGCCGACCGGAATACCGCGCCCGTTATCTTCGACAGAGACGCTGCCATCGGGGTTCAGCTCGATCAGAACAAGGTCGCAATGCCCGGCCAATGCCTCGTCAATGGCATTGTCGGAAACCTCGAACACCATGTGATGCAGGCCTGAGCCATCATCGGTATCGCCGATATACATGCCAGGCCGTTTGCGCACGGCATCAAGGCCTTTGAGAACCTTGATCTGGTCGGCGCCATATTCGCCCTTTTGCGCATTGTTTTGAGGCGTATTTTGGGGTGTGTCTGAAGTCTCTTCACTCATATGTTACATATAGGCGCGCTAGGGCCATTTCCCAAGCAATTGCGCCCGATTTGGCGCTGTTTTCCACCGCCACAGGATATGGCCCAAATCATCGGGCTAATCATGGGGCTTTTGATAGCTCGACACGAGAAAGCGCGCAGCCTAGTCAGTCATTCGAGGGAGCTTGCATTGATGCTGGAAAAACTGGGTGCGGAATATGGCGACTTTTCTTCGATTCTAAGCGGATGGGCGGAAGCTCAGCCGGATAAAGTCGCTCTGCGCGATGAGAGCCAAGAGATAGACTGGGCAGAGCTTGGCGATCGTGTCGAGCGGCTGGCGGCACAACTGATCGAGACAGGGCTTGAGCAAGGCCAATCGGTCGCGATCCTCGGCACAAGCACGGTCAATTATGCGCTCGTTTTTCTCGCCGCTGTCAGGGCTGGCGGTGTGGCGGCCCCCCTCACCACCAGTGCCTCGCCTGCGCAATTGGAAGGCATGGCGAAAGATAGCGGGGCCAAGCATCTCTTCATTGATGCCAGCAAAAGGGCGGAATTGGGCGCAGGTTTCATGCCCGAACTCACTCATATCGCGCTGGAAGGGATTGACGATTGGATGGCGCCGGAAGGCACTAAAGCGCTGGAGATAGCTGCCGATCCCAAAGCGCCGTTCAACATCATCTATTCATCCGGCACCACCGGCACGCCCAAGGGCATTGTCCATTCGCACCAGATGCGCTGGCGGCAATTTGCACCCACAGCCGCAAGCTACTTGAGCGCGGGAATGGACGTGCGCAGTCTTGCCTCGACCCCGCTCTATTCGAACACAACCATGGTCAGCTTTTTGGCGACAATGCTTAGCGGCGGCACGCTCACGATTATGGGCAAGTTTGATTGCGCGCGCTGGCTCGATCTTGCGCAATCACACCGCATCACCACGACGATGCTGGTGCCGGTGCAATACCAAAGGCTGATGGAATTTGATGGCTTTGACGATTTCGATCTTTCCTCGCTCGCGATCAAATATTGCACCTCTGCCCCGTTTCTGCCCGAGCTGAAGCGCGAAGTGCTTGCCCGCATGCCCGGCGGCCTGATTGAAATATATTCGATGACCGAGGGCGGCGTGGTCTGCCTGCTTGCTTGTCACGAGTTTCCTGACAAGCTCCACACAGTCGGGCGGCCTGCTCCCGGAAGCGAGCTGAAAGTGCTCGATGATGATGACAATCCGGTGCCAGCTGGAGAGGCGGGCAACCTTATTGGCCTCTCACAAACCATGATGAGCGGATATCAGAACCAGCCGGGCAAGACGCAAGAAGGTTATTGGAAAGACCCTGAAACCGGTATCACATGGCAGCGCATGGGCGATATTGGCCGCGTGGATGCAGATGGCTTTGTCGAGCTGGTGGGTCGCTCGAAAGACATGATTATCTCGGGCGGGTTCAACATCTATCCGATTGATCTGGAAAACGAGCTGATGAAAGAGGAAGGCGTGGTCGAGGCGGCTGTTATCGGCGTGCCGTCTAAACGATGGGGCGAGACGCCGGTGGGCTTCGTAACGATTGATCCGGGCGTCAGCAATTCGCCTGAGGCGATCCTAGCCGCGGTCAATGCGCGGCTTGGCAAGACACAGCGCCTCTCAGCGCTTCACGAAATTGACGAAATGCCGCGCAGCCATATCGGCAAACTGCTCAAGACAGAGCTGCGCGCGCATGTCGAGGGCGCGGCCTAACTTCGCATCCTAGTCCGCCTCAGCAGCATCCGGGGATAGTGGCGCGTTTCTTCGCATCATATTCGGCATAGCCCCATGCGAAGAGCGATGCAGCCAGCACCACCGCATCATAAATGCAGAAATTGCCGACCCGGTAAAAGGGCAGCACCGCGCCCCATCCGTGCCGGTCAATCACAAATTCGGCGAACATCACCCATCCCATGAACGGAACAAGTGTAAGCGCGAGTTTGGGCCAGAAACCCAGCTGAGTGAAAGCAATCTTGATCATTGTATTCTCCGGTGTGTTTGACAACCGGCGCTTCAGCTACCACTTAAAGTGCGCTTTAAGTCAAGGGGAGTTATGCAATGCCGTTATCTATCGGAGATCTGGCGCAGGCCAGTGGCGTCACGCCATCGGCAATCCGCTATTACGAACAAGCGGGACTGATCCCTGCGCCAGGGCGAAAATCGGGCCGCCGCGCCTATGATACAGATGCGCTTGATCAGCTTGAAATGATCGGCCGCGCGCGCAGCGCTGGTTTTGCCATTCGAGAAATCCGCGAGCTGACCGATTTGATGCGCGGTGACGCATTGCCCGATGATTATTGCGAGGATGCCAAGGCATTGGCGCGGCTCAAAATTGCCGAGCTGGACAAGCAGATCGCTCAGGCCAGGACATTGCGGGCCGAACTGGAAGAGGCGCTCAAGGCCGATTGCAGCGGACAGCAAAAATGCACGGTGCTGGGCCGCTGAACATCCGAGCTCGCCGAGCGGCAGCGGGCAGCACATTCAAACCAATGGGTGAGACGCAACCGCCACGTCCTTGTGGGACAGGGATGGGAGGTTAGGCGGCTGCGCCTCACAAATGCCGAACGCCGCCTTAAAGGCCCATTCGGAAATCGGGAGAAACCGCCAATGCGCTGCCGGGAAGGGGTGGAGTAATGGCTGCCCACCGGCGGTCTCTCAACAAAAGCCATGCCATCAGTTTAGGGGACATCAATTGGCAGGCTTCACACAGCTATTCGCGCGCCTCACACAAAAGGTGACAACGCGGGGAAAAAAATTTTCGCAAGGCATTGTGGAGCGAGATGGAGACGCGGTTGCCATCAGGGAGGGGGAGAGTGGCAACCGCGTCTCACTCGCTGCTGGGACCGGCGGGCTAAAGGGGGGTATGCCCTGCCGTTTGGCCCGCACATTGGGCGGGAGCAGCCAGTGTTGCGAAGCGTGAGCCAAGGCAAGAGGAGCCGTGCGCTTGATGCTTCGCTCGACAGGCCTGCGCGAGGGAGAGAGGGGCGCTGGCCGCTGCCGATGAAGGTCATTTAGGCCTCGCGTCTGGCGAACTCAAATGCGATTAATCTGACCGCTTTTGCGTTTTTTGCAACATTTAGGCTGCGTGAAATGCAATCAGTTCGCTATCAATACTGAAATTTTGGGGCATGGAAAACGCAATTTGCGTATAGCTTGCTTGCAGCGCTGGACTCGCGCCTTGGCCATCGTCAAAGCGTTCAAGCATGTCCGATGCAGCACTTTCCGAAACCATCCTACCAGAATCGATCTTGATCGTCGATTTCGGCAGCCAAGTGACCCAGCTGATCGCGCGCCGCGTGCGCGAGGCGGGGGTCTATTCCGAAATCGCGCCTTTCAGCATGGCGGAAGAGGCCTTCCACCGGCTGAAACCCAAGGGCATTATCCTGTCCGGTTCGCCCGCCAGCGTGCCCGATGAAGGCTCTCCGCGTGCGCCAGACATTCTGTTCGAGGCGGGCATTCCGATCCTCGGCATTTGTTATGGCCAGCAAGTGATGAGCCAGCAATTGGGCGGCGAAGTGCGCCCGGGGCACGAGACTAGCCAAGAGGACGGCGGACGCGGCGGCGAGTTTGGCCGCGCGCATCTCACCGTCACGAAATCTTGCGCTTTGTTTGACGGGTTGTGGGAGACGGGCGAGCAGCATCAGGTCTGGATGAGCCATGGCGACAAAGTCACCAAGTTCGCACCCGGCTTTGAAATCGTCGCCACATCACAAGGCGCACCCTTTGCTGTGATCGCGGACGAAGCGCGCCAGTTTTATGGAACCCAGTTCCACCCCGAAGTCGTCCACACGCCCGATGGCGGCAAATTGCTGGCCAATTTCGTCCACCGCGTATGCGGCCTCAAGGGCGACTGGACCATGGCCGCTTATCGCGAGACGAAAGTGGCCGAGATCAAAGTCCAAGTGGGCGAAGGCCGTGTGATCTGCGGTCTGTCGGGCGGGGTCGATAGCTCGGTCGCCGCGATCCTGATCCACGAAGCGATTGGCGACCAGCTCACCTGCGTTTTCGTCGATCACGGATTGTTGCGCATGAACGAGCGCGAGCAGGTCGAAAGCCTGTTTCGCGATCATTACAATATCCCGCTCGTCGTCGTGGATGCAGAGGAGCGCTTTATGGCGGGCCTTAATGGCGTCACCGATCCTGAGAAAAAGCGCAAATTTATCGGCGGCGAGTTTATCGCCGTGTTCGAAGAGGAAGCGAAGAAGCTGGGCGGTGCAGATTTCCTCGCCCAAGGCACGCTTTACCCTGATGTGATCGAAAGTGTCTCTTTCACTGGCGGGCCTTCTGTGACGATCAAATCGCATCACAATGTCGGCGGATTGCCCGAGCGGATGAATATGGAGCTGGTCGAGCCTTTGCGCGAGCTGTTTAAGGATGAAGTGCGCGCGCTTGGCCGCGAGCTCGGGCTGAACGAGCAATTTGTGGGTCGCCATCCCTTCCCCGGGCCCGGCCTTGCGATCCGCATTCCGGGCGAAGTTTCGAAAGAGCGCTGCGACATCTTGCGCAAGGCTGATGCGATTTACCTCGACGAAATCCGCAAGGCGGGGCTGTATGATGAAATCTGGCAGGCTTTTGCGGTGCTGCTGCCGGTCAAAACGGTCGGCGTAATGGGCGATAGCCGCACTTATGACAGTGTGTGCGGCCTGCGCGCTGTGACGTCTACCGATGGGATGACAGCGGATGTCTATCCGTTTGAGGCGAGCTTCCTTACTTCCGTTGCGACCCGCATTGTGAACGAGGTGCAAGGGATTAACCGCGTGGTCTATGACTTTACCTCGAAACCACCCGGCACGATTGAGTGGGAGTGAGTATGGATATTGTTGAGTCTGTTTCTAGCGCAATTTCAATTGCCAA
>CAZJAG010000023.1:0-4714 GCA_964543735.1 uncultured Porphyrobacter sp.
GTCAATTCGCAGCGCCAGCATTCCGGCGTGCGCGCTTTGCAGACATAGCGCCCGTGCAGGATCAGCCAGTGATGCGCGTGGAGACGAAAGGGCTGCGGAACGCGCTTTTCCAGTTTCGCCTCAACGCTTTCAGGCGTCTTGCCTTTCGCGAGACCCGTCCGGTTCCCAACCCGCAGGATATGCGTGTCGACTGCGAAAGTCTCTTGCTTAAACCAGCAATTTAAGACGACATTGGCGGTCTTGCGGCCAACGCCGGGCAGCCGCACCAGATCATCGCGCGTATCGGGAACCTCGCTCCCATATTCGTCGACCAAAAGCTGCGACAGTAGAATCACATTCTTCGCCTTGGAGTTAAACAGCCCGATGGTCTTGATATGCTCGACGAGGCCCTCCAGCCCCAATTCCAGCATTTGCTCTGGCGTCGTGACTTTGGCGAAGAGCGCGCGCGTCGCCTTGTTCACGCCCACATCGGTCGCTTGCGCGGATAAAGCCACGGCCACGACCAGCTGATAGGCATTGCCATATTCCAGCTCTGTTTCAGGCTCGGGATTGTCCTCGGCCAGACGGCGGAAGAATTCGAAGATCTGGTCTTTTGTCATTTGTGCGCGGTCACTTTTTTGCCGCATCCCTTTGCCGTTGCATCGCATCGGAGAAGGCAGCGGCGATAATTCCGGTTGGCATCGCGACGAGGCCGATGCCGCAAATTGCCACTAGCGAGGCGAGAAACTTGCCCAGCGGTGTGATTGGCGAGACATCGCCATAGCCCACCGTTGTCAGGGTGATGATTGACCACCACATCGCGCGCGGGATTGATCCGAAGGCCTCGGGTTGAACCTTGCCTTCGACCCAATGCAGCGCGGTCGCGCCGAACACCAGTAGCGCCAGTGCCAAAGCAAAGGTGACGTAGAGATCATAGCGCCTTTCGGCGAGCGCCTTACCCAGCTCGCGCAATGACGAGGAGAAGCGGCCAAATTTCATCAGTGCAGCCAGCCTCACCAGTCTGAGCAATCGCAAGATCGCTGCGCTGGTGACAAGGAAGGGAAGCAGGCTGGCAATCACGACAACCAGATCGATCAGCGCCAAAGGAGAGCGGGCATAGTTCCATCTCTTGGCCCAATCGCCGCCTTCACCCTCATGCTCGGCCGCAGCCCAAAGCCGCATGCAATATTCGATGAGGAAGATCAGCCCGATTGCCATTTCGATGAGGATGATCTGCCGGCGATAGTCCTCGGCAAGGGACGGATCGGTTGCGACAATCGAGAAGGCGACCGACAGTAAAATGATCGCAATGATGCAGCGATTGGTGACAGAAATTGCACCCCCGGGGCGGGAGGATTCGAACAATTGCAAATAGGCTTTGCGCCGCATGCTCATCGTCACAGCCCCAGTATATCGCCCATGGTGTAGCGGCCCGCATCCTTCCCGATCAGCCATGCCGCTGCCTTGATCGCGCCGCGCGCAAAGATCATCCGGTCTTCGGCCTGGTGCGAGAGGGTGAGGCGTTCTTGCTCGCCTGCCAGAATGACGCTGTGATCGCCCGCAACGCTGCCGCCGCGCAAAGTGGCAAAGCCGATATCGCCTTGGCGGCGCGCGCCGGTATGGCCATCGCGCACAGCATCGCGGTGCTTGGCGAGATCAATCCCGCGCCCGCGTGCAGCAGCCTCTCCCAAAAGTTTCGCTGTGCCGGATGGCGCATCGACCTTGTGGCGGTGATGCATCTCGAGAATTTCGAGATCCCAATCATCGCCCAAAGTTGCAGCCGCGCGCTCAACCAGAGCCGCCAGCAGGTTCACACCGAGCGAAGTATTGCCCGTTTGAAGCACCGGAATAGCTCCAGAATCGCGCAAAATAGCGTCAAAATGCGCTGTTTCGAGCCCAGTTGTGCCAATTAAGAGTGGAATTTGAGCCGTTTTTGCAGCTTCCAGATTGCTTTCGAGCGCCTCTGGAGCAGAAAAATCGACCATTGCGTCGCTTATCTTGGCGAGCGCTCCAACGTCATCGCCTTGGTCAACGCCGCCGCTCAGCTCGTGCCCGGCTTCGGTAACTGCCAGCGCGAGTGCTTGTCCCATCCGGCCCTTGCTTCCGATAATTCCGATCCGGGCCATATCCACTCCGCTTTAATCTATCGCCGCTCCCGCCAAGACATGGCGCGCACCGGCAAGGCTCAAATGATGCTCATCGAAATAGAGCGGTTTGCCGCCCGCGACAATGATCGAGCGCTCGCCTGCAAACAGGCTTGTGGCCGGATCGATGATTTCCACCCCCCTCGCGCGCCACTCAGGAAACCGGCTGGTGAGATATGCGCTGCCCGCTTCATAGTCTGACTTGGAGGCAGTGGGGGCGTCTTCCCCGAACATGGCCAGCGCGCGCGGCACGGATGCCGACTGTACGGGAACAGGAGCGATCAGCACGACTTTGCGATTTTGTGCTTGCAGCTGTTCGATCATGACGCCCAAAAGGTCATCGACCTTCGCATCGCGATAGGTGTCTTTCAGCCAGAAGGCAGCAAGATAGACGGTTTTGATATTGCGGTTCGAAATGATCTCTTCAAACACGGCGGTGTTAAACGCGCCGCAATCCGGATCACGCGGCTCGCGATAGCCCAATGCAGGCGCGCAGCTTGCCCTTGTGCGCTGGATAATCGCCTTGCCGCGCTCGCCATGCAGCTCGCCCAGAGCCCAGCCCAGTTCGACCCCGTGACTGTCACCCCAGATGATCGCGCTTGGCTCTGTATCTGCGCCAAGGACGCAGGCCGGCTCGGCTGCGCCAATCGTGTTGGTAACGCACATATCGCGCACGGGGCTGATATCATCAGCAGCGGCCATATAGCGGTTCGTCTCCTCGCTGAACCGGCTGTTCCAACCGCCCAGCGAAATCAGCAAGAGGCACAGCGCGCCCAGTCCCGCCATTCCCGCAGCGCTGAAGGCAAAGATACGTCCGCGACCCATCTTGGCAGGGTTGCGAAACGGCTTTTCGATATAGCGTGTGGAGAGCCATGCGAGCGCAATCGAGCCGATGACGATCAGCGCGGACTGCCAGCCTGCCAAACGCTCCAGCTGGGCATATTCGGTGAACACAATCAGCGGCCAGTGCCACAGATAAAGCGAATAGCTGATCAGCCCGATCGCCACCGGCCATTTCGATGACAGCGCTTTGCCCAGCGTCGTCCCGGGTGCGCAATGGATCAGCACGGCGGCTCCCAGAACAGGGGGCAGGGCGGCGATGCCGGGGAAGATCGTCTCTTTCGAATAGAGCGTGGTGGCCGCGATAATCGCAAGCAAGCCCGCCCAGCTCAGCGCCTCTTTCGCCCAGCGCGCGCGCACTTGCGGCACTGCGCCCAGCGCCAGCAGCGAGCCCGCCATCATCTCCCACGCGCGGGTGGGCAGCATGTAGAAAGCAAACCCGTCCGTATCCGCCTGCTTCGCTATCGCCCAGATCAGACTGACCGCAGCAATGCCCGCAACAGCGGCAATCCGCCATCCCGCCAGATAGCGCGCGATCAGCATCAAAAGGATCGGGAAGGCGATATAGAACTGCTCTTCCACGCCCAAAGACCATGTGTGGAGCAGCGGCTTTGTCTCTGCCGCCGCTTGGAAATAGCCCGTCTCCGTGAACAGATAGACATTGGCGAGGAAACCCAATGCGGCGAGCGCAGACTTGGGCACATCCTCAAAATCGCCGGGCAGATAGAGCCAGCTTGCCAAGAGCAGCACGAACGCCACCACTACGAACAGCGCGGGCAGGATGCGCCGCGCGCGCCGCTCGTAAAAATGCAGGATCGAGAATGTGCCTGCATCAATCTCGCGCGCGATAATCCCCGTGATCAAAAAGCCGGAGATAACGAAAAAGATATCGACGCCGACAAAACCGCCGGAAAATCCGGGCACATGCGCGTGATAGAGCAGCACCGGCAGCACGGCGAGCGCGCGCAGCCCGTCAATATCGGGGCGATAGGCAGAAGGTTTTGTGTGCGACATTGCGCTTGCCCCATAGCGCAAACTGTTCAACATTCTCTATCCATGAGCGAACTTACCAACATTGTCGTGCTGACAGGCGCAGGGATCAGCGCGGAAAGCGGGATCGATACGTTCCGCGATGCAGGCGGTCTTTGGGAGCAGCACAAGGTCGAGGATGTCGCAACGCCAGAGGGGTTTGCGCGCGACCCCGATCTGGTGCTGGGCTTTTACGACATGCGGCGCGAGGCTTTGGCGAAAGTCGAGCCGAACGCTGCGCACCGCGCGCTTGCACGGCTGGAGGCGGAGTTTTCAGGAGAGCTGCTGATCGTCACGCAGAATGTCGATGATTTGCATGAGCGCGGCGCTGAAGGATTTGGGCGCGCGAAGAACGTGCTGCATATGCATGGAGAGCTGAAGTCGGCGCTCTGCAATGCCTGCGGGGTGCGCAGTCCTTGGGATCAGGCCATGAGTAACCGCCCGCCATGCCCTGTTTGCGCTGCGCCCAGCTTGCGGCCTGATGTCGTGTGGTTTGGCGAAATGCCTTATCAGATGGAGCGGATTTATGCCGCGATCCGCGAGTGTGATCTGTTCGTCAGCGTGGGCACATCGGGCGCGGTCTATCCGGCAGCGGGTTTTGTGCGCGATGCGAAGGACTGCGGTGCGCGCACGCTGGAGCTTAACCTTGAGCGCTCCGAAGGCTCAGGCTGGTTTGATGAAAGCCGCCTTGGCAAAGCCAGCGAGCTTGTGCCCGCTTGGGT
>CAZJAG010000023.1:4814-23542 GCA_964543735.1 uncultured Porphyrobacter sp.
TGGTTTGATGAAAGCCGCCTTGGCAAAGCCAGCGAGCTTGTGCCCGCTTGGGTGGAGGAGGTTTTGGGGCAGTGAGAACTCGTGCAGATTTTAATCGAGAATGGATTGAGCTTGTAAAGGAAACGCGCCGGAAATTCGGTGATTCGTTAGAGGAAGCTCACGATCGCATCCTTGCCGCTGACGATATGCGGAGACTGGTAGCAATGCGGATTAATCGCGACCCTGAATGCCGAAAAATGGCACTGTATGATTTGCGTGAATACGGGGCAAAATCGCGCTTCATCTGCGTCGACGACAGAATTCAGTTCAGAAAAAAGGACGGTCAACGATAGGGTGCTTGCGCTCGGAGGAGCGGTCTATTGACCTTGCTTCTACTTCCCCTTCACCGGCGGTTGTTTGCGGCTGAACACCAGTTCCGTCTCGCTTGAGGCTTTCGGGTCGTAGGCGTAGCCCTCCGCATCGAAAGCCCTCAGATCATCCGCTTTCTCTATCCGGTTTTCCATGATCCAGCGCGCCATCAATCCGCGCGCGAATTTCACATGATACATCAGCCGCCGCGCCTCGCCGTCTTTGACATTGAGGAAGCTCGCCTCGACCACCTTGCCGGGCAACATATCACTGTCGACCGCCTTGAAATATTCGTTGGAAGCGAGATTGACGATGGTGGCGTCTGCATGGCCTGCCACGTCCTCGGCCAATTGCTCACCAATCCGGCTACCCCAAAAGTCATAGAGCGATTTGCCGCGCGGATTTTTGATCTTGGTGCCCATCTCAAGCCGGTAGGGCTGGATCGCATCCATCGGGCGCAGCAGGCCATAAAGGCCCGACAATATCCGCAAATGATCTTGCGCATAGGCGAGCGAGGCCTCGTCCATGCTGGTCGCCTCAAGCCCCCAGTAGACATCGCCATCGAAGGTGAGGCCAGCCGGCGTTGCCGAATTGCTGCGCCCGTCAAGATCGAACGCCTTGAACCGCTCGGCATTCAGATCCGCAAGCTTGTCCGAAATTTTCATGAGCTTGCCCAGCTGCGCAGCGCTCTGCTTTTTCGCCACTGTCGCAATCGCGCGCGTGTCTTCCTCTAGCCGAGGGCGCGTGACTTCCAGCGATGGGCCAATGCGCGAAGGGTCGGGCGCGTCGGCTTTGAGTTTTTTGGCGGGCGAGAGGAGGGTAATCATTATCAATCAATCCTGTAGGAGCAGCAGCGCTTTCACCGACCTATTTCGGTTCTGAACGCGCCGCATTCAAGTCTCTATGTCGAGCAGCCACAAGGCCAAGATCAGCGATAGGCTGGCAATGGTCATCGCACCTGCGATCAGCTGCATACTGCCAGAGCGCACGGGCTCAGCCTGATGCGCGCTAAGCCGCTTGACCACTTTGCAGCTTTTGCGCTCGGCAGCCCAGAAGATAAAAATGCCGATACCAATAAAGAGCGTGGCAATCGCTTTGGGAACCCACAGCGGTTCAAGAGTGCCAAACAGCGCGTTGAAGCCCAATCCCAACCCAACGCAGGCCATTCCCGTTCGCATCCATCCGGCAAAGGTTCGCTCATTGGCCATGATAGTGCGATCTTCGGCCCAATCCGTGCGTTCTTCGGCGAGTTCATTGCTGTCCTTGTCTGACTTAGCCATGCGACGCTCCACATCCTTTGCAGGCTTCATCTTTTGCTATCTTGAGCGTGCGCATGCCCGGCTGCATCCCGTCAAGAATGTGGAGCTTGCCAAACTGGGGATCGCCAAATGCACTCACTCCGGCGAGCACAATGCGCACGGCCTGCATTGCAGCAAAGCTGCCGACCCATCCGGCCATCGCGCCCAGCATCCCGTCCTCAGCACAGGTGTCGCAATCCTCTGCATCAAACGCATCGCCCACAAAACAGCGGTAACAAGCTTGCGCGGGCAAATGCCCTGCAAAGGCGCCGACCTGTCCTTGAAAACGCCCGACAGCTGCGGAGAGCAGCGGCACGCGCTCAGCAACGCAGGCATCGGATACAGCGAGCCTTGTCGCGAAATTGTCTGTCCCGTCGAGCACCAGATCTGCGCCCTCGATCAGATCGCCAATATTGCCCGCATCAACGCGCTTGTCGCTGAGCGTAACTTCAAGCTTGTCGTCAAAATTGGCGAGCCAGCGCCGCGCGGCCACCGCCTTGCCATGACCGACATCGCGCGCGCCAAAGATGGTCTGGCGCTGGAGATTGCTTTCCTCGACCACGTCATCATCAACCAGCGTGAAGCGCCCGATCCCGCTAGCGGCCAGATATTGCAATGCGGGCGAGCCGATCCCGCCCAGCCCGATCACGGCGATATGCTTACCCGCCAAGGCAACCTGCCCCGCGCCGCCAATCTCGGGCAGCACGATATGGCGCGCAAAACGCCCAAGCCGCGCCTGCGAGAGAGGCTGTGGAGAAGGCGGTTGAGAATCCATAGGACAAGCTGTTTACAGCTTGAGCACAACCTGTCGACAGCCCTGTTCATAAGGCTGCGGACAGACTGTTGGCTCAAACTTGATAGAGCGTTGATACGCGCTTGATACGGCGTTGGTGAAGCGTGGACAGGCGGTGGAAGGCCTGTCCGCTTCTCTTAACTCTCCAGCTGCCGCAAAAGGCTGCGCACATCGCCGTCCATATCGGCATCGCGCTGGCGCAAATCCTCGATCAGTCGCACGGCATGGATCACGGTCGAATGGTCACGTCCGCCAAACTTGCGCCCGATCTCGGGATAGCTGCGCGGTGTGAGCACTTTGGAGAGATACATCGCCACCTGACGCGGACGCACAACGGCGCGCGCGCGGCGCTTTGACGACATTTCCGAGCGATCAATCCGGTAGAACTGGCAGACCGTGCGCTGGATCTCGTCAATCGTGATCCGGCGGCGATTGGCCGACAGAATATCGGTCAGCTGCTCTTCCGCCAGATTGAGCGATACTTCTTGCCCTGTCAGCTGAGCGTAAGCGATCAGCTTGTTGAGACCGCCCACCAGCTCGCGCACATTGCGGGTGATAGTGCGAGCAAGAAACTCGACCACATCGCCGGGCACTTCAAGCGGTGCGAAGCGCGATAGCTTGGATTCAAGGATCGCACGGCGCAGCTCAATATCAGCAGGCTGGATATCAGCCACCAGACCCATCGACAGGCGCGAGAGAAGGCGCGGTTCAACCCCGTCGAGCGCTTGCGGTGCACGGTCAGCAGCGAAGACCAGTCGTTTGCCTTCAGCCAGCAATGCATCAATGGTGTAGAGCAGCTCTTCCTGAGCGCTCGCCTTTCCGATGATGAACTGGATGTCGTCGACCAGAAGCAAATCAAAGCTGCGCAAGCGCGCCTTGAATTCGATCATCTGGTTCTGCTTCAGCGCCTGCACAAATTCGACCATGAAGCGCTCTGCCGAGCAGTAGAAAATGCGCGCACGCGGATGCGCTTGGAGATATCCGTGACCAATAGCGTGCAAGAGATGCGTTTTGCCCTGACCGGTTGCGGCTTTGAGGTAAAGCGGCGAGAATTGCGGTTGCTCGGTCGCGGCCATACGCTGCGCAGCATTGCAGCCCAGAATATTGGTTTCGCCCGTTACGAAAGCGGCAAAGGTCAGCGATGGATCAAGACCCACCGAAGAGGTGAAGCCCGCGTCTCCGATTGTGCCGGCAGCAACCGCGATAGCGCTTGTGTCAACGCCGTCATTGGCCGGCCGGCGGCCATCGTCAAGCCGCAGCTCTGGCAGCTGGCGGCGGCCCGGATGCACTTGAATGCGAATCTTACGGATTTCGCTGCGCGCAATCTTCCACGCCAGCGAAAGCCGGTCATGAAACCGGTCGTTCACCCAATTGGAAGAAAACTCTGTCGGCAAGAAAAGATCGAGAGTTCCCGTTTCCCGATCAAAACTTCCCAATTGAATCGGCTTGATCCATTGGCTGTGGAGCTGGTGCCCCAAATCCTTGCGCAGCCCCTGGCTGATGTCAGACCAGTCAGCGGCGAGATTCACCGCTTCTGCATCTTCCATGAGATCGTCGTCTTTTCGTTTCTGAACCTTGTCACTATTTTGAGCCATTTCGATCTGTGTTCCCAATCGCTGCTTCGCCTGCACCCCTGCCTGCTTCCACTATCCAATAATTCGGTCACAGATACAGCGCGACCCTGATCCGGAATCGCGTTCCGGAGTTCTTTTATCTGCTGACCAAATTGTGTGTTGTCCGAGTTGTCCCGTCCCGAACGCTTATGCTTTTAGGAGGGGGTTAACGCTAAGCGCAAGAGCGCAAAGTGCAAAAAAACTGAAATAAACCTGTTGACTCGGCGCAAGCCCGCAGGCTGCCGTCCAAGCATCTGAAATTAAGCGATTTTACCCCAGATTCGATGCGAATCGCGGGAATCCCTAAGGTTTTTGGCAAGCATGAGGCGCATGCCGCGCTGCAACAAAAAGGGCCGCTCGTTTGGAGCGACCCTTGTTCTTGCCGATTGGCAACGAGATACAACAAATTTGGGCGAATCAGAGCGCCGAAACACGCTTAGACAAACGCGACATTTTGCGTGCGACCGTGTTCTTGTGGAGCACGCCGCGAGCGACTCCGCGAGCCAATTCGGGTTGCGCAGCTTTGAGTGCATCTTGTGCAGCAGCCTTGTCGCCGCCTTCGATGGCTGTCTCCACCTTCTTCACGAAACCGCGAATGCGGCTCATGCGGGCGGTGTTGATTTCAGCGCGGCGGTTGTTCCGGCGGATGCGCTTGCGTGCTTGAGGCGTATTGGCCATGTTTGTCCTTCATTGAGAGCCACTATCCGGCCCGTCATCGTCGTCTGTCAAAAATCGAAAGATTCGGTGCTTGAACACCGGAAAGCGCGCCACATAGGGTGCATGGGCAAGGGCGTCAAGAAAATGGTGGCCTGGCGCGCGATGCCAATGGCGCCGCCTACACCTATTTCTGGCACTTCGGACAATACCAAGTGCTTCGCCCGCCCTGCTGGATGCGCCGGATTGTCCCGCCATCATCATGCTTGCACGGCTGCCCATCGCGGCCATAGACATCGAACCGCGTGGCGAAATAGCCAAGCTCTCCATCGGGCGCGGCGTAATCTCGCAGCGAAGAACCGCCATCTTTTATCGATGCTTCGAGCACTGCCTTTATATGGGGCACCAGCCGCTCCAATTGCGGGCGGGTGACCTTGCCGCCTTTCTTGAGCGGATGAATGCCAGCGCGATAGAGCGCCTCGCACACATATATATTGCCGAGACCTGCAACGACCCGTTGATCGAGCAGGCAAAGCTTGATCGCTTGCATCCGGCCTTTGAGCGCGGTCTTGAGATAGTCCGGCGTCAGCTCAGGGCCAAGCGGCTCTGGGCCGAGCGATGCAAATTGCGGCCAGCTGTCGAGCGCATCGTTTGCGACCAGATCCACCGAGCCGAACCGGCGCGGATCGCAAAGGGCAAAAGTGTGGTCTGCGGTTTCCATCACCAGATGATCGTGCTTATCGGCCTCTGCCGGATCAATCCGCCAGCGCCCGCTCATTCCGAGATGGAAGATCATGGTGTGGGCGCGGTCCAGATGGATGAGGCCATATTTGGCGCGGCGCGAGAGGCCCGTGACCGCAGCCCCCGTCATCACTTGCACCAGATCATCGGGGAAGGGGCGGCGCAGATTGGGGCGGTTGAGCTGCATCCGCGTGATCCGTTCGCCATCCAGGAATTGCGCGAGGCCGCGCACAGTTGTCTCAACCTCGGGTAATTCTGGCATTAGCAGCCCCTAAACAAGCTTTGCCTCTTCTTCAAATAGGCTTAAGGCGCATACCCACTATGACTGATCCAGTATCCTTCGGCTATGAAGATGTCTCGCCAGAAGAAAAGACCCGCCGTGTGGGCGATGTCTTCTCATCCGTGGCGTCCAAATATGACATTATGAATGACGCCATGTCGGGCGGTATGCACCGTCTATGGAAAGACCGCTTTGTGCGGCGCGTGAAACCGCAAAGCGGCGAGGCCATTCTCGATATGGCTGGCGGCACAGGCGATATCGCTTTCCGCATGGCAGAGCGCGGCGCAGACGTGACCGTGGCTGATATCAATCAGGACATGCTTGATGTGGGTGTCGAGCGCGCGATGGAGCGCGGCTTTGATAGCCTTGTGTGGTCGTGCCAGAATGCGGAGAAGCTCACCTATCCAGCCAGCGTGTTCGATGTCTACACGATCGTTTTCGGCATCCGTAACGTCACCGATATTCCCGCCGCTTTGCAAGAAGCGCACCGCGTGCTGAAACCGGGCGGTCGCTTTTTCTGCATGGAGTTTTCGACCACGGGCTGGCCGGGCTTCAAAGAGGTCTATGATCTCTATTCGCACAAGATCATGCCGCAAATGGGCAAGATGATCGCGCAGGACGAAGAAAGCTATCGCTATCTTGCCGAATCGATCCGGCGCTTTCCCAAGCCGCCCGAGTTTGAGGGGCTGATCCGCGAGGCGGGTTTTGTGAACACTCGGGTCGAGATGATTTTGGGCGGAGCGGTCAACATCCATTCGGGTTGGAAAGTGTGATGATTGTTGGCTTCAAGCGCCAGCGTTCGTGTCCACTCACTCGGCTTTCCTCGCTTCGCCAGTCAAGCTGGCTGCGCTGCGGGCGGCCAGTCGGCCTTGCGGTCCGTTTGCACGGACCGATAAGAGCGACAATAGCGGCGCATCAAGCGACGCCAGTGCGCGACTGCGCGCCGTCCGGTAGGACGGAAGCCAAGCGAACGCAGGTGAGCGCCCGGCGTTTGAGGGTCAATCAAAGGTGACTTCTCCTGTTACCCACATCTTCCGCCTCCTGAAATGGGGGCGCACGCTGGCAAAGCACGGCGCATTGCGCGGGATCGAGAGCGACCCCAACACGCCGCGTCCGGTTAAACGGCTGGCGCGGATAGCGCGCTTTGGCACGTTCCAGCCCACAGAGCCCAATTACGCAGAGGCGTTCCGCGCGATCGGGCCTGCGGCGGTCAAGCTTGGCCAGTCGCTCGCCACGCGCCCTGATCTGGTGGGCGATGAGGCAGCGCAAAACCTCTTAAGCCTGCAAGACAATTTGCCGCCCGTTCCTTTCGCCGAAATTGAAGCGGCGATTGCTGCCACTTTCGATCAACCGCTCGATACGATCTTTTCCAGCATCGATCCCGATCCTGTCGGCGCGGCATCGATTGCGCAGGTGCATCGCGGGGTGACATCGGACGGGCGCGATGTTGCGATCAAGGTCCTGCGCCCGGGCATTCGCGAACAGTTCGGCAAAGACATCGACACATACGAATGGGCCGCAGCCCATGTCGAGGCGATGGGCGGCGAGGCAGCGCGCCTTCGTCCGGCTCTCACCATTGCCAATTTCAAACGCTGGACAATGCGCGAACTGGATTTGCGGCGCGAGGCGGCATCCGCATCAGAGCTGGCTGATAATATGAAGGGGTTCGAGCGTTATCGCATCCCCGCAATCGACTGGGACCGCACCAATGGCCGCGTGATGACGGTCGAATGGGTCGACGGCGTCAAGATCAGCAGAACCGAAGAGCTGAAAGCGCGCGGGCACGATCTGCCGGAAATGGCATCGCGCCTTGTGCTCGCTTTCCTCACCCAGGCGATCAGCACCGGCTATTTCCATGCCGACATGCATCAGGGCAATCTCTTCGTCGAGGATGACGGGACGATTGTGGCGATTGATTTCGGCATTATGGGCCGGATTGACCGGCGCGCGCGGCTGTGGCTGGCGGAAATTCTCTATGGCCTGACAACCGGCAATTACCAGCGCGTTGCCGAAATTCACTTCGAGGCGAAATATGTGCCCAGCTATCACGATGTGGGAGAGTTCGCGACAGCGCTAAGAGCTGTGGGCGAGCCGATGCGCGGCAAGCCGGTGGACGAGCTTTCGGTTGGTCAAATGCTCGATGGGCTCTTCGCGATCACTCGCGATTTCGACATGCAAACGCAGCCGCATTTGTTGCTGCTGCAAAAGACGATGGTGATGGTTGAAGGGATTGCGACCCAGCTCAATCCGCAGATCAATATGTGGGATACATCCGGCCCCTATGTGAAGGGCTGGATCCGCGATGAACTGGGGCCGGAAGCCGCGTTGGCTGACAGAATTCGCGAAGATACGAAGACATTGTTCCGCTTGCCCTCGCTGGTGCGCCGGATGGAGGAGCAATTCCCCGATCCGGGCGGAGCGCCGCCGCCCCCGCCGTTACCCGAAGTGCCGCTGATGTGGGAAAAGCGCGAGAGCAAGCAACGCAAATGGCCCGGCTATGCGTTGTCAGCCGCTTTGGGCGCGGGCGCGCTGTTTGTGGCCCAGACGCTGGGCTTGTTGGGTTAAACGCTTGGCTTTTGGGGAAGCATCCGGCTTCCCAGCAATGCAATCAGCACAGTAAAAGCTTCAAACAGCATCGGCTGGAGCCACCCTTCATGCGTGCCGTTTTGCAAGAGATTGACCGCGCGCCCGATCAAAGCTGCGCCCATCAATGCGGCCGAAACGATCAGCGGATCAGCCTTGCGCATCACGGCTCCCCAGACAAGGCACCCGCCTGCCACCACAAAGAAAGCCGTGAAGTCCGCACGGATCGAGGCAAGGCCTTTGACACCAAGCTCGTTCAGCCCGAAATCCGCGCCAGCGCTTGACGGGTCGAACAAGAAGCCCGCGCCCATCGCAAGATAGAGCAATCCCAGCAGGATGATGATGGTTCGAATGGCAATGATCATAAACGCCTCCCCTTGGCCTCATCGCTCTTATGGCATTTGATCGCGGGCAAAGAAAAGCCCCCGGCAAGTTTCCTTACCGAGGGCTTCCCTTGTGTCTTTAGAAAATTCCTTACTCGGGCGAGTAAGGCAGCGATGAATGATGAAGGTTGATCTTCAGATTGCCTTCTGCATCAGGCACATAGCCAAAGGTGTATTCGACCTTGGTTTCCTCGCCGTCAGGGCCGGTGAAGTAATAGTTGCCCATAGCCATGGCACTATCATCATCGGTGTAGATGCCGTTGTTTTCCCAGCGCACATTGGTCCAGCCCTTGATGGCAAAACCAGTGTCTTCGCTGCCTTCGGTGCCGATGAAGTAGCTCAGCGCTTCATCAAAAGTCTCACGAAACTGATCATCGGCGGCCAAGGTTGGCTTGAACATTACAGCGCTGTCATCGCCATAGGCATAGAGCGTATTGATATGCTCGGTCGCACGCGCCTTGAAGTCGCCTTCATCAGTATGGGTCTTGGCGATTGCGACAATGCCTTCGCCCCATTCTTTTTGAGCCGCTTCAACCGCCGCTTGGGTGATCTCTACCCCACCGTCAGAGGCCGCATCTGCGCCGTCTGCATTTGCGTCACTGCAAGCTGCCAGTGCCAAAGCGCTGCCTGCCAGCAAGGCGATGGGGGTCATCTGCTTGATTTTAGCGTTCATTAGAGACAAACTCCTTATTGATTGTCATTAGCAATACGCAGGCTGCGTGTTAGAGTTCCCATCTGAGCGTGATTTTTTCATTTTCAAGATTGCTCTTTTTCAATTGGCAAACCGTCCGAAGGACACTTGCGCTCGGCAGAAGAGTAATAATGCCAGAGGCTAGCAACCCTGCATCAAGCGCGTTAAGGCATGCCGATAGATAGGCACTTGCACCCGAACAATAAGGGATATTCACAAGAGACATGGCTCAGGCGCGCATCTTGTTGATCGTTGGCGGAGGGATCGCGGCGTATAAATCGTGCGAGCTGGTGCGCCTGATCCGCAAGGGTGCCGATGGTGTCGGGGGCGATGTGACCTGTGTCGTGACGAATGGCGGGCAGCAATTTGTCACTCCTATGGCGCTCGCCGCGCTCAGCGAGAACGAAGTGTACACCAATCTGTTCGACCTCAAGAACGAGGCGGAGATGGGCCATATCCAATTGAGCCGCGAGGCCGATCTGGTGGTGGTGTGCCCTGCAACGGCTGATTTGCTTGCCAAGATGGCTGCGGGCATTGCCGATGATCTGGCGACGACTTTGCTGCTGGCGACGGACAAGCCGGTGATGGCCGTGCCTGCGATGAATGTGCGGATGTGGGAGCATGCGGCGACCCAGCGCAATGTCGAGACTTTGAAGGCTTCGGGCGTTACCGTGCTCCACCCCGATGAAGGCGCGATGGCATGCGGCGAGTTTGGCTATGGCCGCTTGCCCGAGCCCGAAGCGATCTGGGCGGCGATTGCCGAAAAGCTGGGTCTTTCTGTTCAAGGTGCAGCCAAGCCTTCAGCGCTTGCGAGCGAAGCGGTCGAGCCTGAGCCCGAAGTCGAGGCGAAGGGGCTGGGCGGATTGCTCTCTGCCATAATTCCGCGCTCGACGCCCAAACGCTCGGCAGAAGAGATCGAGGCCGAGTATCAGGATTTGCCCGAGGGCGATCTGCCTGAGGAAGAGACTGTGGCTCCATCAGAAGATGCAGGGCCGCTCTTGGCCAGTAAGGGTTCCGCAGGCGCTGCCCCGCCCACCGATCCCGAAGCGATCAATCACGAAATGCGCGATGGCTTTGCCGCTCCTGAACCTATCGAGGGAGACGCGCAGCCTGTCAGCATTGCCGAAGATTTGGCTGATGTGACAGGAGGCGAGGGCATTGCAATCGCGCCCGAATATCAGCTGCTTTCCGGCAAGCATATGCTGATCACCGCCGGCCCCACATGGGAAGCGATCGATCCGGTGCGCTATATCGGCAACCGCTCGTCAGGACGCCAAGGATTTGCGATTGCCGCAGCAGGCGCAGCGATGGGCGCGAAAGTCACATTGGTCGCTGGCCCTGTCGCGCTCAAGACACCTGCGGGTGTGACCCGCGTCGATGTTGAAAGCGCTGAGGAAATGCTGGCTGCTGTGAAGGCTTCCCTTCCTGCTGACATTGCCGTGATGGTGGCTGCTGTGGCGGATTGGAAGCCCAAGGAATATCGCGGTGAGAAGATGAAGAAGGTTGGCTCTGCGCCGCCTGCTCTTTTGTTGACCGAGAACCCCGACATCCTTGCCAATGTGGCTGCATCGGACAAACGCCCTGAACTGCTGGTCGGTTTTGCAGCCGAGACCGAAAAAGTGCTCGATCACGCCAAGGCCAAGCGCAAGCGCAAAGGGTGCGACTGGATTGTGGCTAATGATGTTTCGGGGTCAAAGGGTGAAAGCGTGATGGGCGGCAAGCACAACACGGTGCACATCCTCTCAGAAGAAGGCGTCGAAAGCTTGGAGGAAATGCCCAAGATGGACGTTGCAATGGCGCTGGTCGAGCGGATGGCGACAGCCTTGGAGGATAAGGAATAGATGTCTCAGCAAGTTCGTGTCGAGGTCAAGCGATTGCCGCATGGGGAAGGGCTTGATCTGCCGCATTACGCCACCGATGGCGCAGCGGGGATGGACATTGTCGCAGCTGAAGATGTGACGCTTGCTGCCGGTGCGCGCCATGCCGTTGCAACGGGTCTGGCCGTGGCGATCCCGCGAGGTTACGAGATTCAGGTGCGGCCACGATCAGGCCTCGCGATCAAGCATGGCATCACTGTGCCCAACACGCCGGGCACAATCGATTCTGACTATCGCGGCGAGTTGAAAGTCATCCTGATCAATCACGGCACTGAGGATTTCCCGATTGCGCGTGGTGACCGGGTGGCGCAGCTGGTGCTGGCTCCTGTCATTCAGGCTGCATGGGCCGAGGTGGACGAGCTGGACGCGACGACACGCGGCGAGGGCGGGTTCGGCTCAACCGGCGGGTCAGCGAAGCTCTGACCCAAATCGCCAGTGCGAAAAGAAACGGCCCCGAGCATTTCTGCCCAGAGCCGTTCGACTTTCCCGTCCAAGGAAGGTCTTGATCAATTGATGCGGCGAACCTTGTTGCCTTCTTCAGGCTTGATCGTGATGCGCAAGTTCTCGCCCGAATTTCCGGGGAAGTCGGTGAACATCGCATCGACAAGATTGGGTACGAGATAGCCCAGCCGGTTGGACGTCGAGAGCGCCTGCGCCTTGCCTTCGAACAGGCGTTCACCGGTTGCCTTGCGGTCGATCTTCATATCGATGCCGCTGGTGTAAACGGTGTAGCTGCGGATTTGCTGACCGCCGCCGAGCCACGGATCATAAAATCCGAAAGCGTAACCGCGGCGGAAACGCGCGCGGCTGCGGAAATAGGGGCGATAGTGCCTGCCATAGAACGAGCTATAGAACGGGTCGTAAAAACCGGTGCCGGTTGAACGGATGCGCTGCTTGCCATTGTCAACGCCATAGTCAAAGCGCACCAGCAGGCTGGCGGTGTCAGGCGTGGCAAGCGTGTATCCCAGCGCTGCCATCTGGCTTTCAACCGTGCGCGCATATTGCGCAAATTCAAGACCGCCTGCGAGCTTCGGGTCGTCTGCGACAACGGCAAAGCTTTCGCCCTGCGGGGCGGGCAGCTGGCTCTGGAAGCGCGAGACATCAGCTTTGAAGCCGGGGCTGGCGCAAGCCGCAAGGCTGAGCAGCATCAATGGCACGCTGACGCGCTTGAGTGAATGGGCAACGGGCTTAATGGCGAATTGCATTATGCGATCCTCTTATAGGGTGCCTTGGGGCTGCGCCCTGCGGCTATTCATGTGTCCCGAATACGGCGAGCATATCAACTGCCGCGAAAAATGCCACTAGCGACATCTAGCCCGTCTCTTTTAGGGATTACGCCCTGAACCCGTTTTGAACGCAAATGTTGCGAAAAGTTAAATGGGAGGAGGCGCTTAATGGCGGATCAGGCCCAGTGCCTCATAGGCTTTGCGCAAGGTTGGCGCGCCGTGTTCGCGCGCTTGTGCCGCGCCGCGCGCCAAAATCGCATCGAGCGATTCGCGGTCATCCTTCAGCTCGACAAAGCGTGCTGAAATCGGCGCAAGCGCTTCTATCAGTGCCTCACCCAAAGCTGGCTTGAACACGCCAAATCCCTGCCCGCCATATTCGGTCAGAACATCCGCATTTTCCCGGCCCGTGATAGCAGCAAAGATCGAAACGAGATTGAGCGCTTCAGCGCGCCCTTCCAAACCTTCCTCTTCAGAGGGCAGCGGCTCGGGATCGGTTTTTGCCTTCTTGACCTTCTTCATGATCGTATCGGCATCATCGGCAAGATTGATCCGGCTCATTTCCGAAGGGTCGGACTTGCTCATCTTGGCCGAGCCATCGCGCAGCGACATGATCCGCGCGGCAGCAGGCGGAATGAACGGTTCGGGCAGAGTGAAGACGGGCTCGTCTTCCGCCGCGAAATCCGCATTGAACTTTTGCGCGATGTCGCGTGCCAGCTCCAAATGCTGCTTCTGGTCATCACCCACGGGGACATGAGTTGCTTGATAGAGCAGCACGTCAGCTGCTTGCAGCACCGGATAGCCGAACAGCGCAATCGATTGCCCTTCGCGGTTTTTGCCGGCCTTGTCCTTCCACTGCGTCATCCGGTTAAGCCAGCCCATCCGCGCTGTGCCGTTCAATAACCATTGCAGCTCTGCATGGGCAGGCACTTGCGCCTGATTGAACAGCACCGACTTGTCAGGATCGATCCCGCAAGCGACCAGCGCCGCTGTCATTTCCAGCGTATTGGCAGCCAATTGCGCGGGATCATGCGCGACCGAAATCGCGTGGAGATCAGCCAGAAAGAAAAAGCACTGGCCATCTGCTGGCATCTCGTCCTGCATCCGCACCCAATTGCGTATCGCGCCAAGATAATTGCCGAGGTGAAGGTTGCCGGTGGGCTGAATGCCGGAGACGACTCTCATGATTGTGTAGGTCCTGCGAAAATTAGGTCTGGCGGCGCATTAGGCGCTGGAAGGTGGCTTTGTCGAGAATACCAAGCAGGAAACACGCAGGGCCATAGGTCAAAAGGCCCACGGTCAATATAGCGCCTATGCCCAGCGCTTTGTCTGTGATGGATCCGGTGAACATGCCTGCGATCTGCGGCATCAGCCACCACAGCGCTGCTCCCATAATGGCTGCGGCCAAACCTATCCGCACGATCCGGCCCAGCAAAGCAATTGGCAAACGGAAGAAGCCTTTCGCGTGAAGGATCGCGGTGAGCAGCAATATATTGCACCATGCGCCGACCGCGCCTGCAATCGCCAACCCCATCACGCCGATGCGCGGCACCAGCGCAATGTTCAGCCCGACGGTGACGATCAGCGATAGAGCAGCCGTAATCACCGGAGTGCGCGTATCCTTGCGGGCAAAGAAATTGGGCGTGAGCACCTTGACCAGCACATAAGCGGGCAGGCCCAGCACCAATCCGCTCACCACGCCGCCTGTCACCAATGCGTCTTCAGGCGTGAAGGCCTGGCCCTGCATAAAGACCTGCACAAAGGCCGTGCCGGTAAAGAACAGCGCCACTGCGCAGGGTGCGGTCAATAAAAGCGCCAACTCGATTGCATTGGATTGCAAACGGGCAGCTTCCTCGCCTTCATCGCGGCTCAAATAGCGTGAGAGCGCGGGCAGGATCGCGGTTCCCAGTGCAATGCCGATGATGCCCAGCGGCAATTGGTTCCACCGGTCTGCCATCTGCAAATAGGTGTAGCTGCCCACCGGCAGTGTGGAGAGGAAGAACATGTCGACAAAGCGGCTGATCTGGTAAATGCCCGCTCCGAAAATCGCCGGTATGATCAGGATACCGAACTCTTTCACGCCGCCGTCAATGCGGGGGAACAGCAGCGACAAGCGAAAGCCCGCGCGGCGCATAAAGAACCACAGCCACACCAGTTGCAGCAGGCCCGACAGCGATAGCGCCCATGCCATCGCCTGCGCGGTTGTGCGGCGGGCCAGCAGTCCGGGGTCAAGCGATGCGCCGTAAACCAGCGCAGTAATCAGGCAGATGTTGAGCAGCACGGGGGCCGCCGCCGCAGCTGCAAAACGCGAGAGCGAATTGAGAATGGCCGCAATCAGCGTCGCCAGACTCATGAACATCAAATAGGGGAACGTGACGCGAGCGAGCATTACTGCTGTGTCAAAAGAGGCGTCATCGGTCGGGAAGTTTTCGGGCAGGAAATAATCCACCACCCACGGCATCACAAGCATTGCCAATCCGCCAAAGACGATCAGGATTGGCAAGAGCACCGAGAGGATGTTCTCGGCAAAGGCGCGCGCTTCACTCTCGTCGCCATCCTCTTTCATCCGGCGATTGAACAGCGGGACAAAGGCGCTCGCGAAAGCGCCTTCGGCAAACAGGCGGCGGAACAGGTTGGGCAGCATAAAGGCGAGCTGCCACGCATCGCCCATCGCGGTCGCGCCCAAAACGCGCGCGATCAGGATGTCGCGGACAAAGCCGAACACCCGGCTAACCGCAGTCAGCCCGCCAATCGTCCCGACATTCTTAAGCAGGCTCATTGCTGCAAGCCCTGCCTTGCCCTTGGATTAGCTTGCGGCAGGCGCGTCACCAGCGCCTTCCTGCTGAGCTTGTGCTTCCATTTGCTGGATATAGAGCCCGTTGAAATCAATCGGCTCCATCAGCATCGGCGCAAATCCGGCATCGCGCACAGCATCGGCTACAATCCGCCTCGCAAAGGGGAAAAGAATGCGCGGCGCTTCGGCAAACAGGAAGGCGTGTATCTGATCTTCCGGCATATTGCGTAGCCCGATCAGCGCTGCATAGACCAGCTCGATGATATAGGCATTGCCCTTGTCAGCCGTGGCGGTGAGCGTGATCTTCAGCTCTACCTCATGCACTTCATCATTGATCTTGTTTGCGCCGATATTGAATTGCAGGTCGATCTTGGGCTGATCAGTCCAGGAATAGACATCGGGCGCATTGGGGTTCTCGACCGACATGTCTTTGACATATTGGTTGATGATGCCAACGGTCGGCTGGTTGTCAGCGCCATTGGGGCCAGGTGCCGCGCCATCAAGATCGGTTAGAACGTCGCCTTCATCGGCCATGATGCACATCTCTCTTTATAAATTGAAGATTGAGCGTTTGGCTCTCGCCCAACGCGAATTGCCCGCGCGCCTAGCATTCAGTCTGTCTCATCGCAACACAATCGCTTGTGAAGCGGGTGATTTAACCCGCGATGCGGTCAAAAGTTGCAAACACGCGGCCCATTGTAAGTTGTTCATTTGTGTTTTCACCCTATTTAAGGCACGAGAGGGTTAACGCAGGCGACATGGGAATCGCCCCAGATACGTTTCGGATTGGACTGAAGTGATTGTAGAAATTGTCATCCTCGCCATGATTGCAGCCTTTTTGGGCTTGCGGCTCTATTCCGTGCTGGGCGAACGCGCCGAGCATGAGGAAGAGGTCATTCCTCACCGCAGAGAGCAGGGGCGCGAGCAAGGACGCGAGCAGGGGCGTGACCCGTCAGACGACAATGTGCGCGATCTTGGTGCGCCAAAACCTGCTACTCCAGCGGCGCTCAAGCCTGCTGCGATGGAAAGCATGATACCTGCTGTTGAGCGCGGTGTGCGTTCGATTTCAGCCGCTGACAGCCAGTTTGATCTCACGGCCTTCATCGAAGGGGCGAAGGGCGCTTATGCAATGGTGCTCGAGGCATTCTGGTCGGGCGATAAGGAAACCTTGAAAGAGCTGTGCGACGATGATGTCTATGCCGGTTTCGTAGGCGCGATTGATGCGCGCGATGCGGCTGGCCACACGCTCGACAACACACTCATCCGGATCGAGGAAACCCGCGTGCAATTCGCAGGGCTCGAAAGCGGAATGGCACGCATTGGCCTGCTGTTTGTGGCTGACATTGCCGCGGTTACGCGTGACAAGGATGGCAATGTCATTGCAGGTTCGCTTAACGATGCGATTGAAAGCCGTGATGTGTGGACGTTCAGCCGTGATGTGAAAGCGGCCAGCCCTGACTGGTTGCTTGACGAGACCGACGAGGGATAATCCCGCGGCGCTTCGTCGCATGATGCCTTGCCACTGGGAGAGGAGGCAAACTGCATGACCTTATCCCGACTGCCCCGATTTGTGCCGCTGGCTGCTGCGACTGCATTGCTCGCAGGATGCGGCTCTATTGTGCCTTCAACCGACATGACGCCCACCAGCACTCCGCCTAGCGCCGCTGTTGAAAGCGCGCGCTTTGCAGGCGTGAAGAGCGGGCCGCGAATCGGTTCTTTGGGAATGCGCGATGGCGACGCTGCGACTGCGCTATCGAGCTTTGTCGAAAGTTGCCCCAAGCTGTTGATCCGCGAGGACAAGAGCGGGCTGACTGCGAAAGATGACTGGCGCCCTTCATGCGATGCAGCCAAGGGGTGGCCCGCCAGCCGCGCCGAAGACTTTTTCGAAAAGCATTTCGAAACCGTAGTTATCGGCGATGGAGCTGCCTTCGCGACAGGCTATTTCGAGCCGGAAATCCTCGGCTGCCGCACCAAGCGCGCAGGTTGCGAAACACCGATCTACAAAATGCCCGATGATCTAAAGCGCGATTGGCACAGCGATATTCCAGCCTCCGAACGCACAGGTCGCCCGCCGCTTGGCCGCACTGACGCAGACGGCAAATTCGTTCCCTATTACGAGCGTTCCGAGATCGAGGAAGGCGCGCTGGCGGGACGCGGGCTGGAGATTGCCTATGCGGTCGATCCGGTCGAGCTGTTCTTCCTGCAAATCCAAGGCTCGGGCCGTGTCCGCACCAATTCAGGCGAGGTTATCCGGATCGGCTATGCTGGGCAAAACGGGCGCGAATATGTCGGCATTGGCGGCGTGATGCGTAGGCAAGGTTTGTTGGGCGATGGGCCGGGGCAATATCCCGGGTCGATGCAGGGCATCATGCAATATATCCGCGAGAACCCGTCTGACGGGCGCGATCTGATGCGGCTCAACAAAAGCTGGATTTTCTTCCGCGAGCTGACAGGCGATGGCCCGTTGGGCGCGCTTGGTGTGCCGGTGCGGCGCGAAAGCTCGGTTGCGGCTGACCCGCGCTTTGTCCCGCTGGGCGCGCCGGTCTGGCTCTCCAGCATGGACAATGCCCGCGCCGATGGCATGTGGATTGCACAGGATACGGGCGGCGCGATCAAAGGCGCAAACCGCTTCGACACATTCTGGGGAGCGGGGTTGGACGCGCGCACCACCGCTGGCGGAATGAGCGCACGCGGAGAGGCTTTGCTGTTCCTGCCGAAAGGGACTGTGAAGCGCCTGAACGGGCAATGAGCGCTGCGAGAAGTGTTCCGCGCGGGCTATCCGATGACGAAGCGGCTGCATGGGCGCATCTTGCGCGAAGCGTCACGCCTATGGAAGGGCGTGTTCGGCCATCCCAGCCAAGCAGTCACGCGCAGCCCGCTATTCCTGCACCGCGCACAGCTCCTGTCAGGCCATCGCCCAAGCCGCCCATGCAAGCGGCGCGAGCGCCGCTCGTCGCATCGCGTACCGTCCCAACAGGTCTTGACGGGCATTGGGATCGCAAGCTGAAAACAGGGCAAATCGCACCCGATGTGACGCTCGATCTGCATGGCCATACGCTCGATAGCGCCCATGCGCGGCTCGAAAGCGGATTGGCTCAGGCGCGCGCAATGGATGCGCGGGTGGTGCTGCTTATTGCTGGCAAGCTGCGTCCGGCTCAACCCGCTGACAGAGGCTCGCAGCGCGGGGCCATCCGCGCCAAAGTGCTCGACTGGCTGGCCGCTGGCCCGCATGGTGATTGCATCGCTGCGATACGCAAAGCGCACCGCCGCCACGGAGGCGAGGGCGCGCTCTATCTGGTGCTGAAGCGGCGGCGCTAAGGCGCCCTGAGACTCAGACTGCAAAGAAGCGCGAGTGGAGCGCATGCTTCGCCTTAACCATCGCCATCCCTGTCACGGCGAAAAAGGCTGCGAGCACTGCATTGCTCACGATAAATGTCGGCCAGCCCATGT
>CAZJAG010000023.1:23642-26739 GCA_964543735.1 uncultured Porphyrobacter sp.
GCGAAAAAGGCTGCGAGCACTGCATTGCTCACGATAAATGTCGGCCAGCCCATGTCATCGAGATTGAGGAAGAAATAGGCGTAGAAGCCCGTTATCAATCCGTGGATCAGTGCGAACAGGCCATAGCTTAAAGGCGGGATCATGATGATCGGAATCATGCGCGCAATCGGCTCGCAGCGCGGGGTATAGCGCAGCCACCACAATATCGTCGCCAAGGGGACAATTGTGTGGTGGAACTGGTTGGTGATCCGGTCATAGCCCTGCGGGTGATGAATGCCCGACAAGAGCGCCCAATAGATCACCGCCACAATCGCCAGAGCAGTCGCCAGTGCTGCCATCACGGCAGGCGAGACGCGCCTGCCAGCGGCAATCATCGCCATGATCACAGCTGCGCCAATATTGCTCCAGATCGTGAAGAAGCGCAGCATCCCGCCAAGGTTCTCGCCATAGCGCCCCTCACCTAGAAAGGGCTGCACCATCAGCGCCGCGAATGCGAGTGCCGCGATAATGCCAGCATAAAGGCGTGCGTTGGAGCCGGATTGCTCTTGAGTGATCGTCTGTGTGCTCATGCGCGGCCCTTTGCCGCACGCGCCTGCACTTGTCCAAGAAAAAGCCCCCGACAGCGCGTGATGCGATGCCGAGGGCTTTTGTGCGACCCGAAGAGGCGAACCCTGTCTAGGGTTTGGAATAGCCTCGCGGGGGTTGGCTGATTGTTGCAATCAGCCGTGATATTTGCACGTGGGTCAGGCCAGATCGAAGCGATCTGCATCCATCACCTTGGTCCAAGCAGCGACAAAATCGGCAACGAACTTCGCTTCATTCCCGCTCTCGGCATAGACCTCGGACTGTGCACGAAGCTGCGAGTTCGAACCGAAGACGAGGTCTGCACGCGTGGCGCGATATTTCTCCGCGCCGCTCTTGCGATCCTTGCCAACAAATTCCTCATCATCGCTGCCTGCGGCAACTTCCCACTTCGTGCCCATGTCAAGCAGGTTCACGAAGAAGTCATTGCTAAGCGTGCCAGCGCGATCCGTCAGAACGCCGTGGCCGGTATTGCCAGAGACTGCGCCCAGCGCCCGCATGCCGCCAACCAGAACGGTCATTTCTGGGATCGAGAGACCCAGAAGATGCGCCTTGTCGACCAGCAGGTCCTCGGTCTTCACCGTGGCTTTGCCGCGCAGGTAGTTGCGGAAACCGTCAGCCAGTGGCTCAAGCGGCTCGAAGCTTTCGGCATCGGTCTGCTCATCACTGGCATCGCCGCGACCCGTCGTTACAGGCACGGTGACATCATGGCCTGCGTCTTTGGCGGCTTTCTCAACCGCTGCAGCGCCGGCCAGAACGATCGCATCAGCCAGCGAAATGTCGCCGCGAATGTCGTTCAACTTGGCAATAACCTTGCCCAGTTCGTCCGGATCGTTTGCCGCCCAGCCATTTTGCGGGGCCAGTGCAACGCGCGCACCGTTCGCACCGCCGCGATGGTCGGAATTGCGATAGGTCGAGGCTGACGCCCAAGCCGCTTTCACAAGCTCGCTTACCGTGAGGCCGCTATCGAGCGCAGCCGCTTTGAACGCCGCCGCGTCACTGTCTGAGACTTCGCTTCCAGCCGGAACAATGTCCTGCCAGATCAGGTCTTCTTGTGGCACTTCTGGGCCAAGGTAACGCGCCTTGGGCCCCATATCGCGGTGACACAGTTTGAACCATGCACGCGCGAATGCGTCATCCAGCTCTTCCGGATTTTCGAGGAAGCGCTTCGAGATCTTGGCATATTCCGGATCCATCTTGAGCGCCATATCGGCGGTCGTCATGATGGTGCGGACCTTCTTATTGGGGTCACGCGCATCAGGAGCCATGTCTGCTTCTTCAGGATTAACCGGCGTCCACAATTTCGCACCCGCCGGGCTTTCGGAAAGCTCGTAATCATATTTGAAGAGCAGACGGAAATAGTCGTGGCTCCACGAAGTCGGATTGTTCGACCATGAACCCTCGATGCCCGACGTAGTGATGTTGCCAGCTGCGATTTCTTCCTCATCATTCAGCCATCCGAACGCCTGAAGGGCAAGGTGCTCGCTTTCGGGAGCGCCGCCAAATGTGTCAGACGGTGCTGCGCCGTGGGCCTTACCAAAGGCATGGCCGCCTGCGGTGAGAGCAACGGTCTCCTCATCATTCATCGCCATGCGAGCGAATGTCGTGCGCATGTCGCGGGCTGATTGCAGCGGATCAGGATTGCCGCCCGGGCCTTCTGGGTTGACGTAGATCAGGCCCATCTGGATTGCCGCCAGCGGGTCCTCAAGATTCATCTGCTGGTCAGGCTGGATGCGGGTCTGCGCGCCGGTATCGACCCACAGCTCTTCCGTGCCCCAGTAAACCGTCTCAGGCTCGAACACGTCCTTGCGTCCGCCGCCAAAGCCAAACACGGGGCCGCCCATGCTCTCAATCGCAACATTGCCTGCAAGGATGAACAGGTCTGCCCAGCTGATATGCTTGCCGTATTTCTGCTTGATCGGCCACAAGAGGCGGCGCGCCTTGTCGAGATTGCCATTGTCGGGCCAGCTGTTGAGCGGGGCAAAGCGTTGCTGGCCTGAGCCACCGCCGCCACGCCCGTCACCGGTGCGGTAAGTGCCCGCTGCGTGCCAAGTCATGCGAATAAAGAAGGGGCCGTAGTGGCCATAATCGGCTGGCCACCAGTCCTGACTGTCGGTCATCAGCGCGGTGAGGTCAGCCTTCAGCGCATCATAGTCGAGCGCATTGAATGCTTCTGCGTAATCGAAATCATCGCCCATCGGGTCAGCATTGCGGCCCCCTTCGGTGAGCAGCGACATATCGGTCTGCTCAGGCCACCAATCGGCATTGGTGCGGCCATGCAAGCTGCGTGTGCCGCTGGTATGATCGAAAGGGCAACCGGAAATATCGCCTGTTTTCGCGTCCATTGTGTCTCTCTCCTAATGAGTGTGTTTCGCGCCCAAATGCGCCAAATGTCTTGCCGAACCGACGGGGCTAAAAGGGGGAGGGGGACCCCGTCGATTCGGACTTTGCGAGACTGAAATGGCGATTTAGTGTCAAACAGTCCAATCGATTAAAATGGGGTGATTGATCGGTT
>CAZJAG010000024.1:0-14398 GCA_964543735.1 uncultured Porphyrobacter sp.
AATGCCGCGCTTCGATTGATCCGGCAGAGTTTGAGAAAACGCCTGTTCCGGTGGAGAGCACGAGCGAAGATATTGCGCCTGAAGCTAGCGAGCCTTCGCCGCCCGATCTGTAAGCATATCGCGCGTGATCAATTGCGGCAGCTGTTCAGGCTCACCGCCATCATACCAAAGGTAAAGCGGCACGCCTGCTGCCCCTTGCCCGTTCAGGAAGCGCGTAATCGCATCATCGCGGCTGGTCCAGTCGCCCACCATAGTGATGACGCCTGCTTCCTCGAACGCGCTAAGCGTCGCCTCCTGCTCGATTGCGATGCTTTCATTGAGTTTGCAAGTGACGCACCAGTCAGCGGTAAACCACAGGAATACAGGCTTGCCGCTCGCGCGCGCCTTGGCCAATGCATCCTCACTAAATTTGAGCGGCTCATGGATGGATTGTGCAGCGATTTGAGTCGTCTGCGCGGCATAGCTGGAAGGCAGTGCGAAGGCTCCGAAGATCACAAAGGGCGCAGCGATCAGGCCAAAGGCAGGCCATGCCATCTTGCCCGCGCGTTGCAGGCGACCGACGACGACCAGCGCGAGCACTATGCCGAAGCTCATCACCAATGCCATCAGCGCAAACCCGCGTCCGCCCAATTGCGCAGTGAGCCAGACCAGTGCGAGCGCCGTCAGCCCCATGGGGATTGCCATGGCCTTGCGAAAGCGATCCATCCATGCGCCCGGCTTGGGGAGCCTCCGGCGCAGTGCTGGCACGAAGCCGATCAAGAGGAACGGCAGCGCCAGTCCCAATCCCAAGGCCGCGAACAGCACCAGCGCGGGCAATGGCGGCAAGAGCAATGCCGCGCCCAAAGCGGCTGCCATAAAGGGGCCAGTGCACGGGGTTGCCACAAATGCGGCGAGCAATCCGGTGGCGAAACTGCCGCTGCGCCCGCTCCCGCCGGTTAGGCGCAATTGGGGCAGCTCGAACAGACCAGCGAAATTGGCTGTGATCGCGATGGCGAGCACCAGCAGGAACACCACGACGCCCGGTGATTGCAGCTGAAACGCCCAGCCCACTTGCTCGCCCGCTGCACGCAAGGCCAACATCAATGCGCCAAGCGCCACGCAGGCAATCACAACACCTGCGGTATAAGCCAGCCCGTCTGCGCGCGCGTCTGCCTCGTTTCCGCCTGCTTTCGCCAATGCCAGCGCTTTCAACGAGAGGATCGGGAAGACGCAAGGCATAATGTTGAGGAGCAATCCGCCCGCCAGCGCTCCCAATAGCAGCGTCCATAACGGCGGCGCTTCAAAGGCTTCGCCCGCGATCAGCTCGCCGCCTGTGGGAACATCGCCTGCCTGTGCTGTAAAGCGCACGCCCTCGCCCCCTCCAAAGGCGAGAATCCCGTCGATCTCGCTATGCGCATCGAACGCAGGCGGCTCGACACCTTCGGGGAATTGCAATTGCTTGGTCGGGATTTCCACCGTCACCATATCGCCGTCACGGCGGATCACTTGGGGGGAAGCAAAGGCGATTTGCTGCAAAGCGCGCACACGGGTTTCAGCAACAAAAGCGTAAGGGTCTTCCAGCGCTACGTCTTCGGGCAAGGGGATCGCCAGCCGCAGCGCATTGGAGGTGATCTCAAAGCGTGAAGGGCTGGCGATTTGAGCCGGAATGGCAGCGCGCCACTCAGCAAAACGCACGTCCTTGCGCTTTATCGGTTCAACCGGAACGAGGCCTGTAAACGCGCCCTTTTCCGGCACGCAAATCTCGTCTGTGCAGGCAAGCCATGTCGCATCCAAGGCAATGGGCACAGCGGCGCTCGCGTCAAACCTTTCAGGAACTTTCAGAGGAATAAGAACACTGTAAGCACCCTTGTAAATGTGGTTCATAAGCCCGTCGCTGCCGGGCAAAGGCTGGATTAGCCGCGTGGGCACTGGATAAAGCGGCTCGCCCGCTTCCCACCCTTCGGGCAGTGTCCAGTTAAGTTGCATCCCCAGCCCCGCATCGCCCGGATTTTTCCAATAGCCATGCCATTCAGGCGCGCTGGGCGTGAAGCGCAGCGCGACCATCACTTCCTCGCCCGCAATGGCTGATCCCTCAACCAGAAACTGCGCTTCAAGATTATTGGATTGCTCCTGTGCGCTAGCAGGCCCAACAACAAGCCCAGCAACAGGCAAACCGGCAAGCGCAGCAAATGCCAGCATGAGCGCAGCTGCAAGCGAGCGCACACTTGCGCGCCATTTCATAGCACTTGCAGGGAACATGCTTGCCTCACTCATCCTCGTGCATCTAGGGGTAGCGAGAGATATTCGCAATCACGGGACAAAAGGTGACAGCAAGCAGCAACACTCACAGCGATCTGCTGGTTCTTGGCGGCGGGCTGGTCGGCACAGCATTCGCGCTGGCCGCTGCGCGCAAGGGTTTCACCTCGCATGTGATAGACCGCGCAGACCCAGCCGAGCTGACAGCCGAAGGGTTTGACGGGCGCGCCAGTGCAATCTCGACCGCAAGCTGGAACCTGTTCGAGAATATCGGGATTGCCCCCGCGCTCGAACCCTTTGCCTCGCCCATTTCGTCCATCGCTGTGACCGACCAGATGAAGCCGGGGCGGATCGATTTTCAGCCTGGCCCCGAAGATGGCACTTTGGGCCGCATGTTCGCCAATCGCCGCCTGCGCCTTGCCCTGTTCGAGGCTGCCGAGGCAGAGCCGCTCATAACGCTTCATTCCAAATCCAATATCACCGATCGCCATCGTGACGAGTTTGGCGCCAGCGTCACTCTGGAAAGCGGTGAGACGCTGAAAGGACAGCTGATGGTTGCAGCCGAGGGGCGCGGCTCACCCACCCGCGATGAGGCGGGGATTACGCTGGCGAAATGGGATTACAGCCACCGCGCGATTATCGCCGGGCTCACCCATGAAAAGCCGCATGATCATGTCGCGTGGGAAATCTTCTATCCCGCCGGCCCCTTCGCGCTTTTGCCTATGCTCGACAATGATGCTGGCGAGCATTCGAGCGCGCTTGTGTGGACAGTGGATGAGAAAGATGCCGCCGGAACGCTCAAGCTGGGTGACCGCGCATTCCTCGCCGAAGTGACCAAGCGGATGGGCGGTATGCTCGGCGAGATCACCTCTGTTGGCCCGCGTTCATCCTTCCCATTGGGCTTCCATCACACAGCCCACATCACTGACACGCGGCTCGCGCTGATTGGCGATGCGGCGCATGGCATCCACCCGATTGCAGGCCAAGGCCTCAATCTGGGGCTGCGCGATGTTGGCGCTTTGGTCGAAGTAATCGAGGAAGGACGGCGGATCGGGCTTGATCCGGGCGATGCGCAAGGACTGAAGCGCTATGAAAACTGGCGCGGGCTCGACAGCTTTATGGTCGCGCTGGCAACCGACGGGTTAACACGGTTGTTCGGCGTGAGCGGCCCTGCGGCATCGGCTGTCCGGCGGCTGGGCATGGCAGGCGTTCAGCGCGCGCCCATGCTCAAAAACTTCTTCATGGATGAAGCCCGCGGCGTCTCAGGCGATTTGCCCGAATTACTGCGGGCGTAGGAAACCGCTTTGCTGGTCAGTTTGATCGCCGGCAGGGCTTGGCTGGTCAATCAGATTGCCTTCCCCGTCGCGCACACTGCCCGAATCGAGCACGGCAGCAATCTCGAGCTGCTCCAAGGCATCCATCGCGACTGACAAACGCTTGGCATCGGCGATCCATTGGGCGGCCTCGCTCGCGCCGGGCATTTTCTCAACTTCAGCAACAGCAGAGCTGATCCGCCCCGTCTCGAGGAACATCCGCGCGCGCTCCAGCCGCTTTTCCGGCTGCGGCGAGGGCGTGTCACGGTGGCGCACGACAAACAAATCGGCCACTTCGCGCTTAAAGCTATCCCAAGAGGGCGTTTCATTGCGGGTTGTGATCGTGCCTGCCAATCCTTCGAGCCGCGCAGACAGCTCGTCCAGCTTGATCGGATCGCGCGAGAATGCGGCGACCGTATCAACCTCGTCATTCCATTTGCCGCCAAAGCGTAACCGCAATTGCCCCTCAAGCGGGCCAAGCTCGGCCCCGCGCTCAATCGAGCGGCGAGTAGCAAAGGCGATCAGCAACCCTTCAGCGCGCGCAGCATTGCCCGATGCGGCCTGCGCCTGAAGGTCGAGCCGCGCAATCCGCTGTTCCGCCGCTGCAAGCCGCTGGTCGATCCCGCCTGCCTGTTGTGCGACACGCTCGACCTTTTCGGTGGTTTGCTCAACCGCCTCGTCAACCGTGCCCTCGCCCGGTTTCGCTTTGGCCACTTTCGCCTTGAGCGGCATCACCTCGCTTGTGGGCGCAGCTTTCGTCTCTTGCACCACGGGTTTCTCGTCAAAAGCGCCGAAATGCCACATGCCATAGCTCGCCGCCGCTCCGCCCAGCACAGCCGAGCCAAGCGCCACAAACAGCAAGGGTCGCTTGCTATTGGGTTTGCGGCGAGAGCCAAAACGCGATTCCATTTACAATCTTCCACCCGGCCTGAGGGGCTGTTCCACCTGCCCGCTAACTACCTATGCTTGGCACACATTCTGGGCCAATGCCAATAGGCTTGGCGTATCAGGTGTGTCCGCGTGATGAACGCTGGCCCATCCTTCGCCCGCAGCCTCAGCGATGCGGGGGCCGAGCGCTGCAATGGTCAAGTGGCTGATATCCAACCCCAATCGATCGCATTCGGCGCGGAAATGGCGGGCCGAGACGGCTGAGAAAAGCACAACAATCGCACCTTGCGACAATTTTTGGGAATCGCTCTTGCTGAGCGGCAAAGCCGCCATTGCATAGACAATCGGGCTCTCCATCTTAATCCCTTGCGGCAGGCTAAGCGCAACGTGGTCTTTGCCCGAAAGGCGCAAAAGTCTGCGGTTTTGCGGCGCGAGCTGATCAATCACACCCTGCAATCCGCCGGTTCCGATATGCTCGACGGTAAAGCCTGCCTCGCGCGCCGCTTCCGCCGTTGCTGAGCCGACGGCCAGAACAGGGAGTGATTTGAGCGTCAAAAGTCCCTCGCCCCCATGGCGGAACGCATTGGCACTACCCGCCAAAATCGCGTCAAAATCCGCCGGATTGGGCGCATCCCATGCGCATGGCACAGCGCGCGAGAGCGCGATGCCTTCCATCAGCAAGCCCACTTGCGCGCCAAGCTCCAGCGTATCGGAAAGCCCGGGCTCGGGCCGGATCGCGATGACCCTTGCGCTCATGATGTAGCGTTGAAATGGCGAGTGATCTCAGGCCCCGCCTTGGCAAGCAGCTCCCTTGCAAGCGCAGCAGGCGCATTGGCATCGCCTGCGTCAAATTGCGCTTCGCCATCAACCCGCTCGGCCCCGTCCTCGCTAAACAATGCCGCACGCATTAAGAGCGTTCCCGCCTCAAAATTGCACTGAGCTGCGACAGGGCTATGGCAGGTTCCGCCGAGCTGCGCCAGAAGTGCACGCTCTGCCATCAATTCGGCCATGCTGGGAGTGTCATTAATCGCTGAGAGCAGCTCACAAACGCGCGCATTGGCTGCTGCGCATTCAATCGCAATCACGCCTTGGCCAGCGGCCGGAATCCACTCCTGCGTATCGAGCGGCGTGCCCGCATCGCTCTGCCCCAACCGCGCGAGCCCAGCAGCGGCAAGAAACGTCGCATCCGCCTCGCCCGCTTCCAGTTTCGCGAGCCTTGTGGCGACATTGCCGCGAAACATCACCACATCAAGATCAGGCCGCAAATGTTTGAGCTGAGCCGCACGGCGCGGCGCGCTTGTGCCCACCCTAGCGCCCTTGGGAAGCGCAGCGATGGATGCAGCCCCAATCAGACTATCGCGCCTGTCAGCGCGCGGCAGGCAGGCGGCAATCGTGAACAGATCGGGTCGCAAGGTCTCGACATCCTTCGCCGAATGCACCGAGGCATCGATCACGCCTTCGGCCAGCCATTGATCAAGCTCTTTCGTCCACAGCGCCTTACCGCCAATTTCCGCCAAAGGCCGGTCGAGCACCTTGTCCCCGCTCGCTGTCACTTTGACCAGCTCAACCGCTTCCAAAGGCCAGCCATGGGCCGCGCACAAACGCTCGCGCGTTTCTTCTGCTTGCGCCACAGCCAGCGGCGAGGCGCGCGTGCCCAGCTTCAATTGCACGGATTGGGTCGGGGATGAGCTGCTATCATTTGCCATTGAGCTCTTTGCCCTAGCCTTTGAAGCGCCTAAGGGGAAGCATCATGGGCGCGAAAGCGAAACTCGTTCTGGGCATTGAATCAAGCTGCGATGAAACCGCGGCTGCGCTGGTCGATAGTGATCGCAAAATTCTTAGCCAACGCATTGCCTCGCAGGTTGAGGCGCATGCCCCCTATGGCGGGGTCGTCCCCGAAATCGCCGCACGCGCCCATGCGGAAAAGCTCAGCCCCCTGATCGAAGAAGTGCTTGGCGAGGCGGGCAAAACGCTCGATGATTGCGATGCGATTGCAGCCACTGCTGGCCCCGGCCTGATTGGCGGAGTGATGGTGGGCCTGGTGAGCGCAAAGGCGCTGGCGATGGCCTCGCAAACGCCGCTGCTGGCGATCAACCATCTCGAAGGGCATGCGCTCTCCCCGCGGCTTGCTGATGCTGACCTTGCGTTTCCCTATATGCTGCTGCTGGTGTCGGGCGGGCATTGCCAGATCCTGCTGGTTGAAGGCGTGGGCGAATATCGCCGCCTTGCCACCACGATTGACGATGCATTGGGTGAGGCGTTTGACAAAAGTGCGAAAGTCTTGGGGCTGGGATATCCGGGCGGCCCGGCGCTGGAAAAACTGGCGCTGGAGAGCGACGCAAATGCCGTCCCTCTGCCCCGCCCGCTTAAGGGATCAAAAGAGCCGCATTTCTCCTTTGCTGGCCTCAAGAGCGCGGTTCTGCGCGCGAAAGAGGCTGGCGACCATCGCGGGGCCGATATTGCCGCCAGTTTCCAGCAGGCCGCGATTGAGTGCCTCGAAGACCGGCTGGAGCACGCCTTGCGCGCGCATTCCGCGCCCGCGCTGGTCGTTGCAGGAGGGGTGGCCGCCAATCGCGCTATTCGCACCGCTTTGGAAAGCCTCGCCGCAAAGCATTCAATGCGCTTTGTCGCCCCGCCTATGGCGCTGTGCACCGATAATGCCGCGATGATCGCCTGGGCTGGGTGTGAGCGATTGCCTTTAGACGCGTTTGACCCGCTCGATTTCAAAGCGCGCCCGCGCTGGCCGCTTGATCCGCAAGCAGAACCTGCGCGCGGTGCGGGAGTGAAAGCATGACCCCTGCAAAGGCTTCAGGCAAACGCCCCACTATTGGCGTAATCGGTGCAGGCGCATGGGGCACAGCCTTGGCGCAAATGCTCAGCAGCGACGGTCGCGATGTGCTGATCTGGGCGCTGGAAACTGGCGTAGTGGACGAGATCAATTCCGCCCACACCAACACGCCCTATTTGCCCTCTGCCACGCTCGCCCCCACGATCCGTGCGACCAGCGATCTTGCCGATTTTGCCGATGTTGCCGAGATTGATACGGTTCTGGCAGTCACTCCCGCGCAGCATTTGGGCAGCATTTTGGGCCAGCTAAGCCACGTTCCGCGCGATCTTGTCTTGTGCTCGAAAGGGATCGAGGCGGGCAGCGGGCGCTTGATGAACGAAGTCGCAAAGTCCGCCTGCCCGCAAAGCGATATTGCCGTTTTAAGCGGGCCGACGTTTGCCCACGAAGTCGCCGCTGGCCTTCCCACTGCTGTCACGCTCGCTTGCGCTGGCGGACGCGCACAGTGGGAGCGGATTTCGCCGCATATCGCGCGGCCTACGTTCCGCCCCTATTTCAGCGAGGATGTGACAGGCGCTGAAATTGGCGGCGCGGTGAAGAATGTTCTCGCGGTGGGTTGCGGTGTGGTTGAAGGGCTGGGCCTAGGCCAGAATGCGCGTGCAGCGCTGATCGCGCGCGGCTATGCCGAAATGCTGCGATTTGGATTGGCGCTGGGCGCACAAGCGGAAACCTTGGCGGGGCTATGCGGTCTGGGCGATCTGGTGCTGACCTGCTCTTCGACGAGCAGCCGCAATTTCTCGCTCGGCAAAGCATTAGGCGAAGGCGGCAACACCGCTGATCTGATGGCGGATCGCAGCACAGTTGCCGAAGGCGCGCATACTGCGCCTGTGCTGGCCAAGCTTGCAGCAGGCAAAGGCATCTCCATGCCGCTGGTCGATGCTGTGGACGCGATTTTGGGCGGAGCGCAACCTGCCAAGGTCGTCGCGCAATTGCTTGCCCGCCCGCTCGCGGCAGAACGGGATAGCTGATGAGCAGCGCTCAACCGCCCACTCCCCCTCCCACGCCCTCCCCAGCTTCGGACGATGGCGATATTGCTACGCTGGCCAAGGGTGGCCGCACCAATGCAATGGGCTTCATCATCCGCTTGCTCGGCAATCTGCCGTTCCTCTTCATCGGCTACCGCGTTTACGGGATCGACGAGATGGGCCGCTTTGCCGCTGCCTTCGTTGTGATCGAGATTTTCGCGCTGATCTGCTCTTTGGGAGAGAAACGCGGGCTTGCGCAAAGATTATCCCACGCAGATGATGCGGGCGCGGGGAAACCTGCGAATACCGTGTTTGACGGAATGCTGGCGGCACTTGTGGCCTCGCTCTTGGCGGCGGTGATCTTGCTGATTTTCCCTGTCATCATCTTCCCGAGCGGGATGAACAGCCAGTTCGATATCTGGATGATTGCGGCAATCCCCGCGATTGCGCTGACCGAGATTTTGCTCGCCGCACAAGCGTACAAGTTCGATATCGCCACCACAGTGCGTGCGCGCGCCATTGTCGAGCCGTGGACACGCTCGATAGCGGTGGGCGCGTTCTTCTTCGTCCCATTGCTGAGCGATGGCGGGATTGCGCTCGCCTTCCTCGCATCGGTCTATGCAGGTTTTGCGACCGCTGCCTTTGCTTTCCTGCGCAGTTATGGCTTGCCGAGCGAATGGCGCCCTCGCCCGCGCGAATTGCTCACTATGTCGGGCAAGGCGATGCCGCTGGCAGGTGCGGATGTGATCGAGCGCGGAACGCGGCTCTTGGACATATTCCTGCTTGGCCAAGCCGCCTCTGCAAGCGCGGTTGGCATTTACTTTTTCGCGAAAGAAATCACCAGCGTACCGCAGAAACTGAAGTCGAGTTTCGAGCCGATCCTCTCGCCCGTCATCACCAAGAATTTGAAGACCAAGAATTACACAGCGATTGCCAAGCAATTGCGGCAAGTGGGCTTCTGGATCATTTCGCTGCAAGCCGCGATTGCGCTCGCCATTGCGATCCCGGGCGAGGCGTTTATGGGGCTTGGCGGGCCAGCGGTTGTCGGCGGCACGGGCGCGCTTGCATTGTTGCTGGCGGCTGAAGTTGCGGGTTCGATGGCGGTCGTTTCGGAAAGCGTGCTCGTCTACATTGCCCGCAAGCGCAACTTCCTGATCTCTGTTGGGATTATTGGATTGCAGGCGGCCTTGACGATCGGCCTGATCCTGCTGGCCGAGCATTGGGGTTTGAACGATGGCTATAAGGCGGCAGGCGCGGCGTTGGCTCTGGCGCTGGCGCTCGCAATTTCCAGCGTGATCAAGGCGCTGTTCTTGAAACGGCTGCTGGGCGCTCCTGTCAGCAATTGGCGCTGGATTTTGGCATGGGCCGCAGCGCCAGCGGTGGTTGTAGGGTTTATCGCTACGCTGCTGCCGGAATGGATGGAGCTGGTTTTCGGTGTTCCCGCCATCTTGGCGACCTATGGCTATGTGATCTGGAAGCGCGGGTTTGGCGAAGAAGACCGCGTCTTGTTCCGCAAAAATATCGGCGGGCCAGCGCCAGAGAATTCGGGCGCAAAAACAGGCGAAAAAGCCTCCAATTAGTCGCGATTAAGCCAGAAAAGACGCGAAAAAGGCGCAAAATGGCTCAAAAAAGGGCCGAAAATTGGGTCAAATTGACGCATTTTCCTGCGCGCGCATGGCCTTCCGCCTCGTTCAGTGAGCATTCAAGCGCAAAGCGGAGACTTTGTTTCCTCAAGTGGGATTGGGAGATGTGGTGATGACAATTTCGCGTTTTGTAGCAGGTGCAGCTTTGCTCGCATTGGTCAGCGGTTGCACGAGTATGTCGGATGATGTGGCTGTCAATGAGGCCAGCAATCCGGTGATTGCCCAAGCGCCGCCGCCTCCACCACCTCCGCCACCGCCACCGCCTCCTCCGCCACCTCCTCCGGCGCCGCCAGCCAGTTCAGCGGATTCAGTTATAGTGACAGGAACCAAAGCAGGTGGTTCATACTCCAATGTAAGAGCAGGCGCAGCGCGCGCCGGTAACATCGCCTCGCGCCGACCGCCCCCACCCGGTTACATCGTCCCGCCGATTATCGTGCCGGGTGAACCGAACCGCGAGCAATATGAGGGTGAGGAAATCTCGCCGGTCAAAATGGTCTCGTCTGAACCTGTCAGCACTTTCAGCGTGGATGTCGACACAGGTGCATATGCCAACACCCGCCGCTTCCTAACAGGGGGCCAAGTGCCGCCCAAGGCCGCCGTGCGCACAGAGGAAATGATCAATTATTTCCGCTATGACTACCCCGCGCCTGAAACCCGCGAGCAGCCGTTCACGGTCAGCACCGATGTGGCAAAAACGCCATGGAATAAAGACACTTACCTGATGCGCATTGGCCTTCGCGGATATGATCTGCCGCGTGCCGAGCGGCCGCCTGCGAACCTCGTGTTTTTGATGGATGTGTCCGGCTCTATGGGTTCGCCTGACAAGCTGCCCTTGGTCAAGACAGCGCTCTCTGGCCTTGCAGGCGAGCTGGGCAAACAGGACCGCGTTTCGATCGTCGTTTACGCAGGGGCAGCTGGTCTTGTGCTTGAGCCGACCAATGACACCAAAGCGATCCGGCGCGCTCTTCAAGATATGCGCGCAGGCGGCTCGACCGCAGGCGGGGCGGGCATCCAGCTCGCCTATCAAATCGCCGAGGATAATTTCATCAAGGGCGGCGTGAACCGCGTCATCCTTGCGACCGATGGCGATTTCAATGTCGGCATCCGCAGCCGCGATGCGCTGGTCGATATGGTCAAAACGAAGCGCGACAAAGGCATCACGCTGACCACGCTCGGCTTTGGCAGAGGCAATTATAACGAAGCGATGATGGAGCAGATTGCCGATCACGGAAACGGCAATTACGCCTATATCGACAGTGCGTTGGAAGCGAAAAAAGTGCTGGGCGATGAAATGCAATCAACGCTTTTCACCATCGCCAAGGATGTGAAGATACAGGTCGAGTTCAACCCTGCTGTTGTCAGCCAATACCGCCTTGTCGGTTATGAGAACCGCATCCTTCGCGAACAGGATTTTGACAATGACAAGGTGGATGCGGGCGACATTGGCGCGGGCCATCAGGTCACCGCGATTTACGAGATTGTGCCCGCTGGGACCAAGGGCTGGATTTCTCCGCGCCGTTACGAGGATGCTCCCGCCAAGGCGGCAACCAACCGGATGGCAGAGGCTGCGCATGTGAAGCTGCGCTACAAATTGCCTTCGTCCGACACGTCGAAACTGATCGATTATGTTGTGTCTGCGAGCGATTTCGCCAATGCAGGCGCGCCGCGCGGTGACTTTGCCTTTGCTGCATCGGTTGCCGCCTTTGGACAGCTCTTGCGCGGTGATGAACTGATGAAGAGCTATTCCTTCGACGATATCGAGGCGCTGGCCGGAAGCCAGAGCGATTATTGGCGGCAGGAATTCTTGCGCCTCACTGATGTCGCCGGTTCGCTCAAGGATACGCAAAGCGGCGGTTAGCCTGCCCCTTTCCCCCTTGCGTCCAATGCGGCTATGAAGGCGCAACTATGGGGAAGGATATAGCATGATCGACATGACCGCTGCTGAGTTTTTCGAGGCCTATGGTCTCTATCTGCTGATCGCCTTTGTGGTCGGTTTTCTGACCGTCTGGTTGATTGGACGGGCCAATCGCAAGACCTCGGTTAAGATCAGCAAGGATGTGCTGGATGAGGATGCAGCACCGGCTGCTCGCAATCAGGCATTGATTGATGCTCCGGCAAAGAGCGCCGGGGTAGAGGAATTGCCCAAGGTCGCGCCAGTGGCCGAGCCAGTGGCAAAGACAGTGGCAGAACCGGAACCAGCGCCGGAGCCAGCGCCGCCGCCTGCTCCTCCGCCGCCGCCGCCCCCATCGCCTGCTCCTCCTCCCGCGCCCGAACCCGCGCCTGAGCCTGAGCCAGAACCCGCACCTGCACCGCCCCCTGCGCCACCACCTGCTGCGGCCGCTCCCGAAGCAAAGCCAGCAACCAAGGATAACCTTACGCAGATCAAAGGTCTTGGCCCCAAATTGGCAGTCATCCTCAATGACCTTGGCGTAACGAGCTTTGCCCAGATCGCAGCCTGGGATAATGCAGAGATCGCTCGCATTGACGCGCAGCTTGGCCGCTTTGAAGGACGCATAACGCGCGACAATTGGGTTGAGCAGGCCAAACTTCTCGCAGCAGGCGACGAGGAAGGCTTCGCGAGCCAATTCGGCCAAAATGGGTGAGTCAATGCAAATTGACAGTAGTAATTGTCCAATTAGATTGACATAAGGAGCAATTGCAAGAGGGGATATTATGCTGGGTAAGTGTATTTTGGTGGCCGAGGACGAGCGGATTATCGCTGCGGATTTGTGCGAGACCGTGCAAGAAGCAGGATATGAAGTTGTCGGCCCGCATTCCGATATGTCGTCGGCGATGCTCGCTTTTAACAAGCACAAGCCTGATCTCGCCATTCTCGATGTGAAGCTGGATGACGGGCTGGTTTTCCCGCTCGCAGAAAGGCTCACGCGGGAAAATGTACCGGTGATTTTTCACACCGGCAGGGTCTCGCGCGATGAGGTGACATCCGCCTTTCCTGACGCCCCTACACTATCCAAACCCTGCCCTCCCACCCAGGTTATTGATACCGTGCAAAAGGCGCTCGATCCGCAATAGGCCGCTTGCAAGGTCGCAAATCGCTTCCATCACCTGCACGCCTGTCCTATCGTTTGTCCGGCAAGCGAGGGAGAGATTCTGCTATGAGTGATGCGCTGTTTCCGGTTCCGGAAGAATGGGCCAAATCTGCCAAGATCAATGCGAAAAGCTATGCCGAAAAATACGCCCGTTCGGTCAATGATGTGGACGGGTTCTGGCAAGAGGAGGCACAGCGCATCGATTGGATCCGGCCGTTCGAGACGGTGAAGGACACGTCCTATGACAAGGACGACTTCCACATTCGCTGGTTCGAAGAAGGCCAGCTGAACTTGTGCGCCAATGCGCTCGACCGGCATCTTGAAGAGCGCGGAGATAGCGTCGCGATCTATTGGGAGCCGGATGATCCGCAAGAGGCTGACCGCACAATCACTTATGCGCAGCTCCACGGCGATGTCTGCCGCTTCGCCAATGCGCTTAAATCGCGCGGCGTCAAGAAAGGCGACCGCGTCACCGTCTATTTGCCGATGGTTCCCGAAGCTGCGGTTGCGATGTTGGCCTGCGCGCGGATTGGCGCAATCCACTCGGTTGTGTTCGCAGGTTTCTCGCCCGAAGCCCTGGCGGGCCGGATTACCGATTGCGGCTCAACCATTGTGCTCACAGCTGACGAGGGACTTCGCGGGGGCAAGCCTATCCCCTTGAAAGCCAATGTCGATGCGGCGTGTGAGAAAGCGAGCGTCGAAACCATCATCGTGCTTGAGCGGACCGGCAAAGGCGTGCCGATGGTGGACGGGCGCGATGTCAGCTGGGCGGACGCTATCGCTGGCCAGTCAGACAACTGCGAGCCTGAAGTGATGGATGCCGAAGACCCGCTCTTCATCCTCTACACATCGGGCAGCACGGGCAAGCCCAAGGGCGTGCTCCACACCACCGGCGGCTATGGCGTTTGGGCGAGCATGACGCATGAATATGTGTTCGATTACTCGCATGATGAGAATGGGCGGGGCCAGATTTACTGGTGCGCTGCGGACGTGGGCTGGGTCACGGGGCACAGCTATGTCGTCTATGGCCCGCTTTTGAATGGCGCGACGCAAGTGATGTTTGAAGGGGTGCCCAACTTCCCTGATGCATCGCGCTTCTGGCAGGTTATCGAGAAATATAAGGTCGAGATTTTCTACGCTGCGCCCACAGCTTTGCGTGCACTCATGCGCGAGGGCGATGATTATGTGACGCGGACGAACCGCTCATCCTTGCGGCTGCTTGGCAGTGTGGGTGAGCCGATCAATCCCGAAGCATGGGACTGGTATCACCGCGTTGTCGGCGAGCGGCGCTGCCCGATTGTTGACACTTGGTGGCAGACCGAGACAGGCGGCGCGATGATCACGCCAATGCCGGGCGCAACCGATCTGAAACCCGGCAGCGCGTCCAAGCCAATGTTCGGTGTAAAGCCTGCTCTGGTCGATCCAGAGAAAGGTACGTTTCTGGATGGAGCAACCTCTG
>CAZJAG010000024.1:14498-16366 GCA_964543735.1 uncultured Porphyrobacter sp.
AAGCCTGCTCTGGTCGATCCAGAGAAAGGTACGTTTCTGGATGGAGCAACCTCTGGCGCGCTTGTCATCACCGATAGCTGGCCGGGGCAAATGCGGAGCGTCTATGGCGATCACCAGCGCTTTTTTGACACCTATTTCAGCCAATATCCCGGCCTCTATTTCACCGGCGATGGGTGCAGGCGCGATGAGGATGGCTATCACTGGATCACAGGGCGGATTGATGATGTCATCAATGTCTCAGGCCACCGGATGGGCACAGCCGAGGTGGAAAGCGCCCTCGTGCTTCATCCCAAGGTTGCCGAAGCTGCCGTCGTTGGAATGCCGCATGATGTGAAGGGGCAAGGCATTTATGCCTATGTCACCACCAATGTCGGGACGGATGATAATGAGGATTTGCGGGGGGAGCTGGTCCAATGGGTGCGCAAGGAAATCGGGCCCATCGCAACGCCTGATGTGCTGCAGTTCGCGCCGGGTCTGCCCAAGACACGCAGCGGCAAGATCATGCGGCGCATCCTCAGGAAGATTGCGGAGAATGACACGGGCAATCTGGGCGACATTTCGACGCTGGCAGACCCCAGCGTGGTGGATGATCTGCTCGCCAATCGCCCTTAAAGCTAACAGCGGCTTGAGGGTTGAAACCCGTGGGTAAGCCTGCGAAAGAGCAAACAAGTTTCAGGAGTAACTAAATTGAGTTCCATGGTGCCCTTCAATTGGGAAGACCCGTTTGATCTCGAAACCCAGCTTTCAGAGGATGAGCGGATGATCCGCGACAGCGCGCATGCTTTCGCTCAATCAGAGCTGCAACCGCGTGTGATCGAGGGGTGGAACAAGGAAATTGACGCGCCCGAACTTTTCCCACTGATGGGCAAAGCGGGCCTGCTGGGCGCAACCGTGCCTGAAGAATATGGCGGGGTTGGCGCAAGCTATGTCGCATACGGCTTGATCGCGCGCGAGATTGAGCGAGTGGATAGCGGCTACCGCTCGATGGCCTCGGTCCAATCCTCGCTCGTGATGTATCCGATCCATGCTTACGGTTCCGAGGAACAACGCAAAAAATATCTCCCCGGTCTGGCTTCCGGCGAGTTGATCGGATGCTTTGGCCTTACCGAGCCGGACGCCGGATCAGACCCAGCAGGCATGAAAACCACGGCAAAGAAAACCGCTAACGGATATGTCCTCAATGGCGCGAAGACATGGATCTCCAATTCGCCTTTTGCCGATGTGTTCGTTGTTTGGGCAAAGTCCGAAGAGCATGGCGGCGGCATCAGAGGCTTTGTGCTCGAAAAAGGCATGAAGGGGCTCACCGCTCCCAAGATAGACGGCAAAGTTTCCTTGCGCGCCTCGACCACGGGCGGGATCGTGATGGATGATGTGCATGTAGGCGAAGACGCGCTGCTGCCCGATGTGCAAGGCCTTAAAGGGCCGTTTGGATGCCTCAACCGCGCGCGCTATGGCATCAGCTGGGGCGCGATGGGCGCAGCTGAATTTTGTATGCATGCCGCGCGGCAATATGGTCTCGACCGCCAGCAATTTGGGCGGCCTTTGGCAGGCACTCAGCTCTACCAGAAGAAGCTCGCTGACATGCTCACCGATATTGCGCTGGGTTTGCAAGCCTCGCTTCGGGTGGGCCGCTTGATGGATGAAGGCAGGTTCGCGCCCGATATGATCTCGGTCGTCAAACGCAACAATGTCGGCAAGGCGCTCGATATAGCACGCGCCGCGCGCGACATGCATGGCGGCAATGGGATCTCTTCGGAATATCAGGTGATCCGCCACATGGTGAACTTGGAAACGGTCAACACTTACGAGGGCACGCATGATGTCCACGCGCTGATCTTGGGGCGCGGGATTACGGGACTGGCGGCGTT